>JAILDL010000016.1 GCA_024689465.1 Lachnospiraceae bacterium | reverse complement strand
TACTGCGGAGATACCATCCTGAGCATTTGCGGAAGCCTGCGTCAGACCTCTGATCTGCTTACGCATCTTTTCACTGATGGATAATCCAGCTGCGTTATCAGCTGCACGGTTGATCTTGTAACCGGAAGATAACTTCTCAGTGGACTTTGCCTGAGCACTAGTTGTGACACCAAGCATTCTGTTGCTGTTCATTGCTGTAAGATTGTGTTGTACTACCATAATTACCTCCTTGTGTGTGCCTGCGCAATTCCTTTTGCGTCAGTGTTCGTTTGTTTTGTTTGTTGTTTGTTTTTACATCCTTATTTAGTTTTTAAATGATCGCTCTGCATTTGCCGGGCCCCTGGCGCCTGCCGGGCGATGTTCACTGTATGGAACTTGATGGCACTTGGTTGATTCCTATCATGGGCACGTTGCATCGCAACGTGTAAAAGTTGCCTTGCAACTTTTTATTATCAAAACTTGCAAAAATAAAAAACCGCGTAAATACGTGGTTTTCATGAATTGTTTTTAATTTGGAGTTGCAACATTTAGTTTAGGAGCAATTGCCTGTATTTGTCGCAAAGGGTTAGCACTCCCTTATGCCCCCGAAACCGGTTGGTTAGGGGGCATTTTTTATGATCGATGCAGGTACATCGCCCAGGGAAAAAAATAAAAAAATACAGGTGAGTTAGTTTAGAAAAAGTTTACTATCCCACCTCTGTTTAAGATGCTAGAATGTAGCTATAGACGTTTTTAGGAGGTGTTTTATGTCGATGCAAATTCACGAATCAGCAGAAGATTATCTGGAGCAGATCCTGATGCTCAGAGAAAAGAACGGATACGTACGCTCCATAGATATCGCCAACAGCCTGGGATATTCCAAGCCCAGTATCAGCATCGCTATGAAGCATCTGCGGGAGAACGGATACATCGAGATGGATAAGGAGAATCTCATCAGCCTGACGGATGCAGGCCTTGAGATCGCTGAGAGAGTTTATAAACGTCATAAGACTCTTCGCACCATGCTCATGAATCTGGGCGTCAGTGCAGAGAATGCAGAGAAGGACGCCTGCAAGATCGAGCATGATATCAGCGAAGAGACTTTTGAAAAGATTACTGCTTTTGTTGAGAAGATGACGCCGAGTAAGTAGTCACCAGTTCCATGATGGCAGGGATCGCATTCATCTGCGTACTGCGATTCATGGCTTCCACATAGGTTTCCCGATGATCCAGGACCTTGTGAAGGGTTTCGATGAGGAGTCCGTACCACAGATCCTCCTCCGGGATCACTTCGGAAAAGCCCTGTTCCATAAAGGAGCGGGCATTCTGTTCCTGATCGCCTCTGGAATTCTTAGAAGACAGGGGGATCAGCACGTTGGGCTTTTTGAGTGCCAGCAGCTCGCAGATGGCATTGGCTCCTGCTCTGGAGATCACAGCATCTGCAGCGGCAAAGAGGTGCTTTAAGTCATCGGATACGTACTCGAACTGCTTATAACCGGGGGTATTTAACAGGAGATTGTCCATCTTGCCTTTTCCGGTTAAATGCACTACCTGGAATTCCTCCAGCATCTGCGGCAGGGCTTCCCGAACCGCTTTATTGACAGCAGCAGCCCCCTGGCTGCCACCAATGACCATTATGACAGGCTTGTCAGATGTGAATCCACATAGAGACAGGCCTGTTTTTTTATCGCCTGTCAGCAGTTCTTCCCGGATGGGAGAACCGGTGAGCACAGCCTTATCGGCCGGGAGCTCCTTCAGGGTTTCCGGGAAATTGCAGCATACTTTCCGTGCAACGGGAATACACAGCTTGTTGGCCAGACCCGGCGTCATATCGGATTCGTGGATGATGCAGGGGATCTTTAATGCGGCGGCTGCACGCACTACGGGAACGGCAACAAAGCCGCCCTTGGAAAAGACCACATCGGGCTTAATCTGTTTTAAAGCTTTTTTAGCTTCTCTGTACCCTTTGATCACACGGAAGGGATCGGAAAAGTTCTTGGGATCAAAGTAGCGGCGCAGTTTTCCGGTGGAAATGCCGGTATAGGGTATGCCCATTTCCTCCACCAGACGTTTTTCGATGCCGTCATAGGATCCGATATAAAATACATCAAATCCTGCTTCTTTCAGATGAGGCAGCAAAGCGATATTCGGTGTAACATGGCCGGCTGTACCGCCGCCGGTCAGAACGATGCGTTTACTCATGAGAATATTCTCCGTAAATAAGTGAAATATCAGGCATTTGCCAGTGCTTCTTCCAGGGCATGTGCCAGCTGGTCGGGACAGGAGGTGGGCTTGTAGCCGCATTTAATGCCCTTTAATCTGGAAATGGCTTCTTCGGGTGCCATGCCTTCTACCAGGCGGCTGATCCCCTGGAGATTGCCGTTGCATCCGTTTACAAAGGATACGCCGGTGATCTTGCCATCTACGATGTCGAAATGAATTTCGGTGGAACAGGTTCCTTTTGTCTTATATACCATGTGTCTTACTCCTAAACGATATTCCGAAAATGTGCCCGCGCCCGTGATTTTTCGGGCCGGCGCTGTATCAGAAATAATATACCACATCTTACCTAACTGTGGTAAACTTCAGATAGGTTTGAAAAGGAGGTCACTTAAATGAAAGTATCATTTGATTATTCAAAGGCCGCTCCCTTCGTTCAGGATCACGAAGTTGAATTTATGAAAAAACAGGTTCTGGATGCAAAGGAGCTTTTAGTTTCCAAGACCGGTGCAGGTAACGATTTCTTAGGATGGATCGATCTGCCTGTAGCTTATGACAAGGAAGAGTTTGCACGGATCAAGAAGGCAGCTGCCAAGATCCAGAGCGATTCCGAGGTTCTCTTAGTCATCGGTATCGGCGGTTCCTACTTAGGAGCACGTGCAGCCATCGAGTTCCTTCGTCACAGCTTCTACAACGTTGTAGACAAGTCTGTTCGCAAGACTCCGGAGATCTACTTCTGCGGTAACTCCATCAGCTCCACCTATCTGAAGGACCTGATGGATGTAGTGGGAGACAGAGATTTCTCCATCAACATGATCAGTAAGTCCGGTACCACCACCGAGCCCGCCATCGCTTTCCGTATCTTCAAGGAGATCATGGAGAAGAAGTATGGTAAGGAAGAGGCTGCAAAGCGTATCTATGCAACCACCGACAAGGCACGGGGATCCCTGAAGAAGCTGGCAGATGAGGAAGGTTATGAGACCTTTGTAGTACCCGATGATGTAGGCGGACGTTTCTCTGTTCTGACTGCTGTAGGTTTACTGCCCATCGCAGTATCCGGTGCAGACATCGACAAACTGATGGAAGGTGCAGCAGAAGGCAGAAAGCTGGCGCTGGAAACCTCTTTCGAGGAAAACGATGCGCTTCTGTATGCAGCCATCCGCAACATCTTCTACCGTAAGGGTAAGAGTGTGGAAGTGCTGGCCAACTATGAGCCCGGCGCACACTACATTTCCGAGTGGTGGAAGCAGCTTTACGGCGAGTCCGAAGGTAAGGATCAGAAGGGTATCTTCCCTGCAAGCGTGGATCTGACCACCGATCTGCATTCCATGGGACAGTTCATTCAGGACGGTGCCCGCATCATGTACGAAACCGTACTGGATATCAACACCAGCAGAGAGACCCTGACCATCAACAACGAGCCCGTTGATCTGGACGGCCTGAACTACCTGGCTGGCAAGACCGTTGATTTCGTAAATAAGTCCGCGATGAACGGAACCATTCTGGCACACACCGATGGTAATGTACCCAACCTTAAGATCAACGTTCCTGAGGTAAATGAGTTCTACCTGGGCGAGTTGTTCTACTTCTTCGAGTTTGCCTGCGGTATCAGCGGATATCTCCTGGGCGTAAATCCTTTCAATCAGCCCGGTGTAGAGAGCTACAAGAAGAACATGTTTGCACTTCTCGGAAAGCCCGGCTACGAAGAGCAGAGAGAAGCACTGCTGAAGAGACTGTAAGAGTCAGATTCCATAAGAAAAAGATATAACAAAGGCGTCGGATCTTTTTGTCCGGCGCCTTTTTCTATGATAAAATTGAACCGTTGAGAGAGATCGTCCGAAAAGTAAAACGATTTGCTCAGCAAGTGAAAAGCAAGCATAGAACCATGCAGGTATCATAGATCAGAAAGGAATCACACATGGAAAAGATCGCTAGTTTTACCGTAAACCACCTGGTGCTGGAGCCGGGCATTTATGTTTCCAGAAGAGATAAAGTAGGAGCAGAGACCATCACCACTTTTGATCTGCGTATGACAACGCCCAATAAGGAGCCGGTGATGGGGACCGCAGAAGTACATACCATGGAGCATCTGGGGGCTACGTTCCTTAGAAACGATCCGGTATGGAAAGACAAGACCATTTACTTCGGCCCCATGGGCTGCCGTACCGGTTTTTATATGATCCTGGCAGGTGAGCTGGAAAGCAGGGACGTGGTCGAGCTGGTCACCAAGATGTATGAGTTTATCCGGGATTTTGAAGGAGACATCCCCGGACAGAGCCCCAGAGACTGCGGAAACTATCAGGACATGAATCTGGACTTTGCAAAATACTGGGCAAAACGGTATCTGGAAAATACCTTATACAAGATCGACGACGCGCATCTGGTATACGGCGAGTGATCCGAGCTTTATGATCGCAAAGATGATCAAAATATAAAACTATCTCAGGGAGAAGGATATGGCTTATAAGTTTGGTATTATCGGGGCGATGGAGATCGAGGTTTCCATCTTAAAAGCTGACATGACTGTCACAAGAACGCTGCAGAAGGCATCCATGGAATTTATGGAAGGTACCATCGGGGATACGCAGGTGGTTGTGGTACGCAGCGGTATTGCGAAGGTAAATGCCGGCATCTGCGTGCAGATCCTGGTGGATGAATTCCATGTGACCCACATTTTAAATACGGGAGCAGCCGGTTCTCTGGATGCAAGGATTGACATCGGAGACATCGTTGTTTCCACCGATGCCTGCTACCATGACGTGGATGCAACGATCTTTGGCTATGCCAAAGGAGAGGTACCCCAGCTGGGAACCCGATTCTTTGCAGCGGATCCCTGGCTGATCGGCAAGGTCAAGGAAGCCGTATCCCAGGCAGATCCGGACCTGCACGTATTTGAAGGACGGGTGTGCAGCGGCGATCAGTTTATTGCCGATAATACGGTAAAGGACGGCATAAAGAGTGAATTTAACGGTCTCTGTACCGAGATGGAAGGTGCAGCCATTGCACAGGCTGCCTATTTGAACCAGGTTCCTTTCGTGATCATCCGTGCCATCTCCGATAAGGCGGACGGCAGCAAGATCGTGGACTATCCTGTTTTTGAGGAAAAAGCGGCCCACGACTGCGCAAGGCTTGTGGAATTCTTATTAAAGAATCTGTAGAAAGCGCGAGAATACACCTAAGGACAAAACCATGAGAAATAAACGCTTAGCCGATTCCAAGTGGATCATGCTGGGGATCCTGCTCCTGTCGTTTCTGATCGCCTTTGTGCTGAATGCGCTGATCTCCACCGTTTCCTACGGGAAAGATGCACTGGATTCCCACATTCAGGTAGATGTACTGCGTGCAGACGGCAGCCTGGAGCAATATGACAGCAACATCTTTGATACGGTAAACAAGGGCGATACCATCCTTGCGAAGATCTATCTGCCGGAAGAATTCCGGATGTCGTATCCTGCCCTATGTTTCCACTGTTATCATTGTGTACTGACACTGAAATACAAGGATCAGGTCCTCTATACCTACGGAGAAGACCTGTATGAAAAGAACAAGGCCATCGGCGCAGTCCATGCCCGGGTGGAATTTCCGGAGGAAGCCTTCGGAAGCTATCTCACCCTGGAAGCCTTTGCGACGGAAGACAATGCGGAAAACCGTCTGGTAAACTTTACCCTGGTCAATGCGGCGGACTCCCTCCAGTATTATATTTCCGGAAACGAAGTGAACTTCGTGGTGTTCCTTTCCTGCATGGTGATGGGAGTGGCCACCGCCTGCGGAGTGTTTTTCTATTATCTCTTTACCCGTAAAGGGCGGGATCTGATGATCGTCATGTCCTTCATTGGACTGATCTCCACCTATGTGCTGTGCTACTACGGCATGTTAAATTACATCATCTTTAATCCCAAGATCAATGCAGACTTAGAGTATATGAGCCTGTTTCTGCTGCCGGTGCCGGCCTGCGCCTTTTTTAACGGCGTCTTTGAAAAGTCCAGGCTGGGTAAGCCGTTCCACGTGGGAACACTGGTCAGTCTGGTAGTTTTCCTCTTCTGCACGGCCATGCATTTTTCGCCCTTCTGGTGGATTCATTATACGACGCTGCTTCCCATCGCACATCTGGAAGTGGTCATTGTTGCATTGATGGTCATTATCGGAAGTATTTATTATAAGTCAGAAAACGAATGGACCCGGATCATCCAGTTTGGAACCATCATCTATGCGCTGATCATTCTGGCAGAGCTGCTACGGTTTAGCGTATCCAGATTTTTGCCCATGCCGCAGCTGATCTACAAGGTTTCGCTCCTGCCCTTCTCCTTCCTGGAGCTCATCCTGACGCTGATCGTGTCCACCATCGTGCACCAGATGGGAATCCTAAGGCAGCAGCAGGAGCAGATCCAGTTAAAGCGCCTGGCCTATCAGGATGTCCTCACCGGCGTCATGAGCCGTACCCGCTGCGAAGAATATTGCAAACTCCTGACTGACGAAGGGATCAAGGATTATACCGTTTTTTATCTGGACCTGAATCATCTGAAGTTAGCCAATGACCGATTCGGCCATGAATACGGAGACCATTACCTGCAAAAGACCGCCGAGGTACTGCAGGATGTGTTTGAAAGTGCGGATATCATCAGCCGTATGGGTGGAGATGAATTCGTTGTGATTTTTGGAAAGGATGTCCGCTGGCGGATCACCAATATGTGCCACCGGTTGGATGATGCCTTTGCCGCCATCAACGAAGCCCACATTTTCCCCTTTACCGTTTCCGTTGCAAGGGGTTATGCGTCCAGTACGCAAAATGAACCCCTGGAGATCGAAGCAGCGTTAAATCTGGCAGATACCCGTATGTACGAAAATAAAAAGAAAATGAAGGCAGATATGGAGAACCGATAGAAAGAGGTGAAGATATGACCAATTTCATGGATTATCTGGACTGGCGGGGAGACCTGACGTTTGAAGAAGCACCCTTTAACGAAGTGGATGCCCTCCTGTTGTCTTATCTGTCTTATGTAAACTTTGATAAGGTTCTCCCTGACTGGAAGAGGGCGGATGCCGCACCGGCGATCTCCCTTCGGAAGGCCAGAGAGGCCTTTTTTACCATGCACAAACTGGAGGATTTCCGAAAGGATCGCTCCTTTATAAGACAGGCACCAAGCCTTCTGGAAAAGATCGGCAAGACCAGAAGATTCGGAGATATCGCCTTAAGCTGCTATGTCGATCACGTGGATCTTCACGAAGAAGAGCAGTTTGCGGCCCTTTGCATGGATCTTGGAAAAGGAAGACACAGGGAAACGCCGGAGGAAGGGGCAAAGGAAATGCGGTTTGTTTCCTTCCGGGGAACAGACGATACCATCATCGGTTGGAAGGAAGACTTTAACTTAAGTTACCTTACGGTTCCAGCGGAACAGGAAGCCGTGGATTATTTAAATGCGGTCCTTAAAAACACCAAAGAAAGGGTGCTGATCGGAGGACACTCCAAGGGTGCTCACTTATCCGTTTATGCGGCCGCCAAGGCCGATCCCGACGTTCGCAAAAAGATCGGCTATGTCTATAACTTTGACGGGCCCGGGTTTGACCGGGAATTTCTCTCATCCCGCGGAATCGCAGAGATCCATGATCGGATCCGCCGCTATGTGCCGGAGGATTCAGTGATCGGCATGCTCCTGGACCACAATATAGAGCCGGTGATCGTAAAGAGCAGTGAAAAGGGGCTGATGCAGCATGATCCTTTTTCCTGGCAGCTGTCCGGTCCTGCATTTCTCTCCTGCCCCGGATTGGGCAAGATGGGCCAGCTGATGGATAAGACCTTCTCCACCTGGATCGCCCAGGTAGAGCCTGCCCAGCGCAAGGTCTTTATCGATGACCTCTTCTCGGTGCTGGAAGCTTCCGGCGCAAGAACGCTGACGGAGCTGTATTCCGGTAATCCCAAGTCCTACCTGGCCATGGTAAAGCGGCTGGATAAGCTGGATGAAAGCACGGGCAAAACCCTGAAGCTCCTGGTGGAGTCCATGTTCGAGCAGATGACAGAGCAGCTTGCCCCCGCCCGGAAGGAGTCCCGCTCGAGGCGGCCCCGCAAGGCTGAGGCGTAGCAAGCGGCTCGTGGCCTCTCACTATTGATCAAATCGAATGCGCAGGAAGTATTCTTAGTTTACCTGCGCAAGAGAGGCTAAGAGATTCGCAAGTAGACCTTTGCTTCGCATCGGTACTTAGCGAGGTCCTTTCGAGCTTAGTACCGCTATGCACAGAAGCATAGAGCGGGAGCGTGTCTACGGCGAACTCTTAGCCTGTTTTGCGCTCGAAAATATAAAAAATGCGCAGGACGGTAATCCATCCTGCGCATTCGATTATGACGTGAAAAACAGGGGCCGCTGCTTACTTGAAGAAGCGCTTCAGCAATCCTTCGAAAGCCTTGCCGTGGCGGGCCTCATCCTTGGCCATCTCCATGGTGCTCTCTGCAATGGCATCCAGGCCGGCAGCCTTTGCCTTCTTAGCCAGAGCAACTTTACCGGCAGTAGCGCCGTTTTCGGCATCCACACGGAGCTGGAGGTTCTTCTTGGTGGAGTCGGTCACTACTTCGCCTAACATTTCCGCGAAGCGGGCTGCATGGTCTGCTTCCTCAAAAGCAGCCTGGCGATAGTACATACCGATCTCGGGATAACCTTCCCGCATAGCAACACGGCTCATGGCCAGATACATGCCGACTTCGGAGCACTCTCCGTTAAAGTTGGAACGAAGATCTGCTAATATATCTTCGCTGGCACCCTTTGCGATGCCGACTACATGCTCTGCTTCCCAGGTGAGTTCCTCCGCCATGGGAGCGAATTTAGAGGCAGGAGCATTACATACCGGACACTTCTCCGGAGGGGTATCTCCTTCGTGAACATAACCGCATACTTGACAGACAAATTTCATTGTAAATCTCCTTTCTTTAGGGGAATTTTGCTTGTAACCTTACTTTACCAATTTTTCAGACAAAATACAAACATGTGCTTGTAGTTTATGAAATCTTTAGAAATATGCTATACCTATTTTCTTGGTTCGAGGGGCAGGAGTGATATAATCGTAGAGTAGAACGAGACTTTTAGTAAGGAGCGTTTCATGAAATTTAAGACCAGAATATTGGTGACGTTCATGGCCATCGTACTGCTTCCTTTATGTCTGACGATCCTGGCGTTTATGGGGATCGGCGGATATTTCATGCACAAGGAAGCAAACTTCCGTTTAAATGCGGATCCCAGCCGTTATTCCTATCAGATGCTGGACTATTACGAGAGCACCCAGGACGTTTTTGAAAACTTAAAGCAAAGGCTGGAGATAGACCCCGGGCAGGGAGAAGATCAGGACTATCTGCAGGAAGTCAATGAAAAACTCTCCGATGCGAACTCTTCTCTCATTGTGATCAAGAGCGGAGAACCGATCTTTATCGGAGATCAGGCGGATTACGACCTGGTGATCGATGACCTGCCTTCCTTTGCGGGAGCGCCGTTTAATGACAACCGCAGCTACTACCTGGGAGAGGATCAGAAGCTGGTAAAGCAATTGGATTTCCTGTTCCCGGACGGCAGCGAGGGCACGGCCTATGTGATCACCCAGGCGGCTACGCTGATCAACAACTCCTTCTTAAAGAGCATGATGCTTTCCATCGTCCTCATTCTGGTGATCACCAGCCTTGTGATCTCCAAGTGGTTTGCGGACAGCATGGTAAAGCCCATTCAGGAACTGAACCGGGCTATGCAGGAGGTGCGGGACGGCAACTTTGAGTACCGTATTTCCGACCGGGAGCTGGTCCAGCGAAATGAGATCGGCGAGCTGTATCGCAGCTACGAGGACATGCGCCTGAGACTGAAGGAAAACGCCGATGAAAAGCTGCAGCAGGAAAACCAGAACCGGGAGCTGATCAGCAACATCACCCATGACCTGAAAACCCCCATGACCTCCATCAAGGGCTATGTGGAAGGCATCATGGACGGTGTGGCAGACACGCCGGAAAAGATGGACAAGTATATCAAGACCATCTATACCAAGGCCTGTGAAATGGATAAGCTGATCAACGAGCTGACGTTGTATGCCGGCATTGATTCCCACCGGATCCCCTATACGTTCC
This sequence comes from Lachnospiraceae bacterium, assembly GCA_024689465.1. Taxonomy (GTDB): domain Bacteria; phylum Bacillota; class Clostridia; order Lachnospirales; family Lachnospiraceae; genus JAILDL01. The sequence goes on along the minus strand of JAILDL010000016.1, from coordinate 8,548 downwards.
ACCGGATCAATGTGGCGTCCTACTTTGACGACTGCGTGGAAGAAGTGGGAATGGATCTGGAAAATAAGGGCATTCAGCTGAACTACCTGAACACGGTAGACCGGGATACGCGGATCATCGCAGATCCGGAGCAGCTTAAGCGGGTGGTGAACAACATCATCAGCAACAGCGTGAAATATATGGACAATGACCACGGGGAGATCGACATCCGGGTACTGGATGAAGTGGATTCCATCCGTGTGGAGATCGAGGACAACGGACGAGGCATCGCCCAGAAGGATCTGTCCCGGATCTTTGAGCGGTTCTACCGTACGGATTCTTCCAGAAATTCCTTAAAGGGCGGCAGCGGCATCGGTGTTTCCATCGTAAAGAAGATCGTGGAAGACCACGGCGGATATATCTGGGCAACCAGTAAGGAAGGGGAAGGCACTTGTATGCACTTCGTCCTTCGTAAATATACGGAGAATTCCGAGGATACCGCAAACGAGGTTTAAGCACGGGACCTGCGGGGATGCATGGAGAAAGAACCCATTGAAAAACGGTAGGAATGCATCCGGGATGAAAGCAGGCAGAACCGGTGCATAAGGCATAAGAACGAGAGAGAAAGGTTCGGAAAGGAAGCAGCATATGAGTAAGATATTGATCGTAGAAGATGAAGCAGCCATTGCAGAGCTGGAAAAGGATTATTTGGAGCTCAGCGATTTTGAGGTGACCATAGAAAACGACGGAACAAAAGGCTTAGAGCGGGCGCTCCATGAGGAGTTTGACCTGCTGGTGCTGGATCTGATGCTCCCGGGAACGGACGGCTTTGAGATCTGCAAGAAGGTGCGGGAAGTAAAGAATATCCCTATCATCATGGTATCTGCCAAAAAGGACGACATCGACAAGATCCGTGGTCTGGGCCTTGGGGCCGATGACTATATGACCAAGCCCTTCAGTCCCAGCGAGCTAGTGGCCCGTGTGAAAGCCCATATGGCAAGATATGACAGACTTGTCGGTTCTGGGGCAAAGGAACAGAATGACATCATTGAGATCCGTGGTCTTAAGATTGATAAGACGGCCCGGAGAGTCTTTGTGGATGGGGAAGAGAAGGCGTTTACTACCAAGGAATTTGACCTTCTTACTTTCCTGGCGGAAAATCCCAACCACGTTTTTTCCAAGGAGGAACTGTTCCGGGAGATCTGGGACATGGATTCCATCGGTGATATCGCTACCGTTACGGTTCACATTAAGAAGATCCGTGAAAAGGTGGAGTTTGATACCTCCAATCCCCAGTACATTGAGACCATCTGGGGTGTGGGATATCGCTTTAAAGTATGATCCTTTTTTCAGAAGGAATCGAAACAAACGAAACAAGACGAATGAAAGCCACGTTCTCCCAAGCAGGACAGCGTGGCTTTTCTATGTTTGCAGATAGGAAAGAGGGCCAGAAAAGAATTAAGAAAAAGGTAAATTGACGGAGCATAAGGGCGGTTGTAGAATAAAAAGACATTTAGATAAATATTTAACACAAGGCATGGAAATGAAAGCTACATATAGATTACGCGCCCTGCTGTGGTCTGCGGTTTTGATTATGACGACGGTGTCAATTACAGCATGCGGAACGGTACCTGCAGAGGATAGCGCAAAAAACGAAGCAAAAACTGAATCAGAGACCGAGAGCCGTCTGGAGCGGATCAGCGAAGAACACGCCATGATCCCTGCGACAGAGGGGGATACCGTTTATCTGCTCCCCCATTATCAGATCGGCAGCGGATCCGAAGTGGAAGAAGGGATGCTCTGTTGCGAGGAAGAGGCAGACGATCTGGCGATCAAGCTGACCGTACCTACCGGGTATCAGCTGGAGAAGACCACGGAGCAGATCTATATCGAATACGACCTCAGGGATTCCTATGCACAGCTCTTTGGCCAGGAGGAAGATTACGTCAACAGCGAGCGCTGGCTTCTGGCGGTGGACGAGGAGGCCCACGCATCGGAGATCCAGCTGTACTACGGACTGTGCGAGAAGGAAAAGTGGCTGCAGGAGCTGTACGATACGGACACCTTTAAAACCTATGAAGTGGTTGGGAAAATGACCACTGCAGCGGGAGAAGCCGTTCTTTATAAAAACCCGGAAGTTTACGATACCGAAGGGGACGTGGATTATTACGAGTACTATATCCTCATCGAGACAACCCCCGGACCGGTGATCATCACCTTTACGGATTATCATCTGGAGGAGATCTCCCAGACTCCCATCCGCCTGATGAAGGAACTGTTTGCTGCATGAAAACGGAAAAGCCCGAGATCTTATATGAAGACAATTCCATAATCGTCGTTTACAAGCCTGCGGGGTTGGCCACGCAGACGGCCCGCCTTACGGAGCCGGATCTGGCGAGTTTTCTGAAGTCCTACCTGGGCAGTTCCTATCTTGGCATCATTCACAGACTGGATCAGCCTGTGGAAGGGTGCCTTGTTTTTGCAAAGGATAAAAAAAGTGCCGGCATTTTGACGTCTGCTCTTACAAAGGAAAAGACCCTGCACAAAAAATATTACTGCTTGTCTGCTGATTCTTCAGAGGAACCATCAGAAAAAACAAACGAGGAAATAACTTTGATGGATTTCCTGAAGCAGGACCCACAAAATCATGTGATGCACGTGGTTTCTGCACAAGATATGGGTGCACAAAAAGCAGTTTTGCGTTATCATCTTATACATAGGTTGGAAAGTGGCATAGGTTTGTATCACGTCGAGATACAGACCGGACGGTTTCATCAGATCCGTGTGCAGATGGCCCATGCAGGACATCCTCTTCTGGGAGATGCCAAGTATGGCGGAAAACGTACCCTTCCTTCGGGAGAAGCAGTTCCCAATGTGTGCCTGTGTGCATATGCCCTGTCTTTCCGGCATCCCGTTACGGGAAAGAATATGGAATTTAGTATCAACCCGAGAGGGGAGGCCTATGCACCGTTTAAGGAGCAGGGCTGTTTTGGGGGCAATCTGTAGTTCATGAACATTCGTCTGAAAGCAAAGGAGATCTTTCATCTCCTGGTCTATGTATTTATCACAGTCTTTGTATGTGTTTATCCCTTTTATGCACCGGAAGGCTACTATCATATCACCACCCATAAGATCGAGTTTTTACGGGACATCCTGCGCTTTGCCGGGATCTCCTGCGCCATCGCTCTGCTGGTGATGCTTGTCGGCGCCCTTCTGGAAGTCTTTAAGGAGCATAAGAGTGCCCGGGAAGTCTTTGCATTTTCCTTCTCCCGGACCGATGTCTTTGTGCTGCTTTTTGCGGTATCCGTCACCTTATCCTATCTGTTCAGTCCGTATAAAGAAACGGCTCTGCATGGTGAGAGCGGCTGGTACATGGGCCTTCTCATGCAGCTGTTTTTCGTTGCCACCTATTTTCTGGTATCCCGGGGATATCGGGGAGAAACCCTGTTTCTCTGGCTCTTTCCCATTGTCAGCTTTATCCAGTTTGTGTGGGAGATTCTGAACCGGTTTTCGGTTTACCCCATCGACATGCGTTATCAGGACACCATCATCGGGGATGGTAAGCGGGCGGTGAAATTTGTAGCCAGCCTGGGAAACATCAACTGGTACTGCGGTTTTCTCACCGCGGTGGTTGGTATCGGCATCGGCTTTTATTATCTGGCAGAGAAAAAGTGGCAGCGGTATCTTACGGGCGTGTATCTGTTTTTTGCCTGGATGGCGGCGGTGACCCAGTCCAGTGAAAGTGTCTATCTGTCCATGATCGGCATCTTTCTGTTCCTGTTTTATACCTCTTTCCTGAATATGAAACGCTGTGCACGGGTGGTGGAAATGCTGCTGCTGTTTTTCGGAAGCTGTATCGTGCTGCGCGTGCTGCGTATCCTCTTCCCCTATCCGGATTACTTTAACCTCATGGGAGAGGGGCTGTTGGATCGCCTCACTACGGGAAGCTTCAGCCTGTTCTGCTATCTGCTGTGTATGGCCCTGTGGGCAGCTGTGATCTACTATTTCCCGGATAAGGTGCGAAAGGCGGACCGCAAGTTCTTAAGGAAGTTCCGCCGGGGGATTTACGTAGGGATTGCCGTCGCCTTTGGCGTTTATCTTCTGATCACCCTGATCCATACCATAGCACCCTTCCTGCTGCCGTTCCTGGACGGTAAGGGATGGTTTACCTTTGACGCAGACTATGCTGTCGGCAGAGGCTCCACCTGGGCAGCAGGCTTTCGGATCTTTGCCGCCCTTCCTTTCCTGCGGAAATTCGTGGGGATCGGACCGGACTGCTTTAAGGTGCACTCCTATTCGGTGCAGGCACTGGCAGCGCCTTTGATCGAGCGTTACGGGGATTCGACCCTGACCAATGCCCACGGAGAATGGGTCAATATGCTGGCAAACTGCGGCATCTTCGGAGCCGTAACCTATGCGGGGATCTTTATCAGTGCCTTCCGCAGGTTTTACCGGGAGGCAGAAAAGGATCGGACCATGATCCTCTTTGCCATCTGCGTGATCTCATATGTGTTTAATAACATCGTCAGCTTCCAGCAGATCGTAGGAACGCCTTTTATTTTCCTGATCATGGGTCTGGGAGAGGGATACTACCGTCACCGGATCCTCCATGGGAAAGATTGACAAAAAAGGGAGGCATCTTTACAATAATTTGATACAAACAGAAGGCGCTTTGCGCCGGAAAAGAGGAGAAATGGCAGACAAGAAGCAGGTGGAAGCGATCACTTCCATGGAAGAAGATTTTGCACAATGGTACACAGATGTGGTAAAAAAAGCCGATCTGGCCAGTTACACTTCCGTTAAAGGATGTATCGTCTTCAAGCCAGCAGGCTATGCAATCTGGGAACTGATCCAGAGACAGCTGGATGACCGGTTTAAGGCCGTTGGCGTGGAGAATGTATACCTTCCCATGTTTATCCCGGAAGGACTTCTGGATAAGGAAAAGGATCACGTAGAAGGCTTTGCCCCCGAAGTAGCATGGGTTACAACCGGTGGTCTGGAGCCCCTTCAGGAGAGATTGTGTGTACGACCTACTTCCGAGACGCTGTTCTGTGACTTCTATAAAAACGAAGTACAGTCCTATCGCGATCTGCCCAAGGTATATAACCAGTGGTGTTCCGTTGTCCGCTGGGAGAAGGAAACAAGACCTTTCTTAAGAACCCGTGAGTTCTTATGGCAGGAAGGTCATACCGCGCATGCAACTGCCGAGGAAGCAGAAGCAAGAACCGTACAGATGTTAAATGTTTATGCGGACTTCTTGGAGCAGGTTCTGGCGATCCCCGTTATCAAGGGAAAGAAGACCGACAAGGAAAAGTTTGCAGGGGCAGAAGCTACCTATACCGTAGAAGCTCTGATGCACGACGGCAAGGCGCTGCAGTCCGGAACCAGCCACAACTTCGGCGATGGTTTCGCCAAGGCATTCGGCATTCAGTTTACCGATAAGGATAACACCTTAAAATACGTTCATCAGACTTCCTGGGGAATGACCACCCGTCTCATCGGTGCCCTGATCATGGTACACGGTGACAATTCCGGTCTGGTCATGCCGCCCAGAGTAGCACCTACGCAGATCACCATCGTTCCCATCCGTCAGCAGGCGGAAGGCGTTCTGGACAAGGCATATGAATTAAAGGCACGCCTGTCTGCCATCGGCAAGGATACCTGGGACGGAAATGCATCCAACTATCGTGTAAAGGTGGATGATTCCGATAAGTCTCCCGGATGGAAGTTCGCGGAAAGCGAGATGCGCGGTGTTCCCGTTCGTATCGAGATCGGTCCCAAGGACATCGATAACGGTAAGGCCGTTCTGGTACGCCGTGACAATGGGGAAAAGAAGGAAGTTTCCCTGGACAACATCGAGGCAGAAGTAACCGCTACCCTGCAGGCAATGCAGAAGGACATGCTGGAAAGAGCAAGAGCCCACAGAGATGCCCATACCTATACCGCACACAATGCAGAAGAGTTCAAGCAGCTCTTTGCAGAGAAGTCCGGATTTGTAAGGGCTATGTGGTGCGGAGACAGAGCCTGTGAAGACAAGATCAAGGAAGAGCTGTCCGTAACCAGCAGATGTATGCCCTTCGAGCAGGAAGAGGTTTCCGGCACCTGCGTGTGCTGTGGAAAGCCCGCAAAGAAGATGGTATACTGGGGTAGAGCGTACTAATACTATGAAGATTGCGTTACCCGAAAACGTAAAAAATATAATCAGCACATTGCAGGCTGCCGGATATGAAGCATATGCGGTAGGCGGCTGTGTGCGGGATTCCATTCTTGGAAAAGAGCCGGCAGACTGGGACATTACCACGTCTGCCGTTCCTTTTGATGTGAAAAAACTGTTCCGCCGGACGGTGGACACGGGATTGCAGCACGGAACCGTTACGGTCCTCATGGGAAAGGAAGGCTATGAAGTCACGACCTACCGGATCGACGGAGAATATGAGGACGGACGCCACCCGAAGGAAGTGACCTTTACCGGAGAGCTAAGGGAAGACCTTCGGAGACGGGATTTTACCATCAATGCCATGGCTTATAATGACGAAGCCGGTCTGGTGGACCTCTTTAACGGGCAGGAGGATCTGAAAAACAAGATGATCCGCTGTGTGGGAGATGCCAAAGAGCGCTTTTCCGAAGATGCCCTGCGGATGCTCCGTGCCATTCGGTTCGCTGCGAAGCTGGATTTTACCATTGATCCCGAAACTTTGGACGCGATCTCTTCTCTGGCACCGACGCTGTCAAAGGTAAGCGCGGAACGGATCCAGGCAGAACTCAATAAGCTGCTGGTTTCCGGCAGGCCCGATGATCTGAAGGTAGCCTATGAAACAGGCCTTACGGCGGTATTTTTTCCGGAGTTTGACCGGTGCATGGAGACGCCCCAGAACAATCCCCACCACTGCTACAATGTGGGAGAGCATCTGCTCCGTTCCATGACAGAAGCACCGGCGATCCTCCATGTGCGCATTGCCATGATGCTCCACGATATCTGTAAGCCCCAGTGCAGGACCACGGATGAAAAGGGCGTAGACCACTTTAAAGGGCATGCGGCTATGAGCAGGGATGTGGCGCGCACCATCCTGCGCCGTTTAAAATACGACAACGATACCATCCACAAGGTATGTAAACTGGTGGAATATCATGATTTTCACATTGCTACCTCTGAGATGGACGATGATCCCATGACCATGGAAGCAAGCATGCGAAGACTCCTGTATAAACTGGGGCCCGAGCTGTTTCCGGATCTCCTGGCGGTGATGCGGGCCGATGTACTGGCGCAAAGCAACTACGAACGGGAAGAAAAGCTGGATGACCTGCGCAATATGCAGGAGCATTATACACGGATCATGGAGCGGGGGGACTGCCTGAGCCTGAAGGAGCTGGCCGTTACCGGTCAGGATCTGATCGCAGCGGGTATGAAGCCCGGAAAGCAGCTGGGGGAAATGTTAAATGCCATGCTAAAGCTGGTATTAAAAGACCCTGCTTTAAACGAAAAAGAAACGCTGCTAAAGCATTTTCATATTCATAAAAAGCCGGATACGGCCGGTGGAGGGCCGCATCTTTCCCTGCTGTTGTTTACCCTGCCGCTGCTGCTGGCGGCTTCTTTAACCCTTTCATCCTGTGGGATGCAGGATAATGTGAGCGAAACCCAGGCACAGACAGCCGAGGAAGAAGAGCGGGAGGAAACCACAGGAGTCAGCGGACCTGCTGAAGGGGAAACTTCGGATGAAGCAGAGAACCTCGGGGAAGCAGAAACGGAGAAACACAAGGAAGCCCGCACCTACAGCGTCAAGAGCTATCCGCCGGGATCCTATGACTCGGCTGACACGGCTGTCATAACTGAGATCAATACGAAGAAAACCTATCTTACCCTGCACAATCGCAGGACAGATAAGGATTATACCCTGACCTACGACGGGACCACCTGTTTCTTTGATCCCAGCGGGATCGCCCTGACTGCCGAACAGCTGCAAAGCGGCATGGTGGCAGATGTGACGTTCATCCGGGAGAATAAGAAGCTAAATACCCTGCAGGTATCACCGGGAGCCTGGAGCCTTTCCTCTCCGGAAACCTTTGATATCCAGAAAAATGCCATCGTCATCGGCAAGGACAGCTTCGGCTACAGCGAGAGCACGGTCTTTCTGGATGAAACGGGAAAGCGCATTACTGCTCTGGACATCGACCGGGTGGACAGCCTGACTTTTCGGGGAGTGGACAATACCGTATACTCCGTTTGCGTGGAAAAGGGCCACGGCTATCTCTCTCTTAAAAACGATGAGTACTTCATCGGCGGATGGATCGAGATCGGCAGCAGCCTGATCCAGAAGATCACTAAGGACATGGTGATCTCCGTGCCGGAAGGCACCCATACCGTCAGCATTACCAACGGCAAGAACGGCGGCACCAAACAGATCCTGATACGCAGCGGCGAGAGCTTAGAGCTGGACATCGGGGACTTAAAGGGCGAAGAGACGGTGAAGGGAACGGTGATCTTTACGGTAGAACCCGCCGGAGCTTCTCTTTATATCGATGGAAATAAGGTGGACTACAGCCTGCCGGTTTCTCTGGAATACGGCATTCA
>JAILDL010000006.1 GCA_024689465.1 Lachnospiraceae bacterium | reverse complement strand
AGCATACCTCGGGTCAGCTCATAGCCGGTGATCTGTCGCATGAGAGCGTGGGATGCCACATAGATTGGCACATCACTTGCTTTGCAGGCATCTACGGCCAGGTTTTCCTCTTCTTCCTCTTCCTTTGGTCCAAAGGAGATCCTGCTTAAAACCCGCTGAACATCTTCTTTTTCCCACGCCTCTTCTTCCAAAAAGAAGGACAAGGGCTTTAATCCCTTTTCCAGTGCCCGCTCTATGATCATGGGCGTCTCTGCGATAAAGATCCCGGGGTTAGGCTCATAGTAGTGCAGAAGCTGGGGCTCATGATATTTCGTATAAACGGCGATCCGCTCATCCTTCGGGTCTTCAATGGGGATCATCTGCTTAAGATTCATCGAAAAAATACCTGCAGCGCGTTGTAGGCTTTTTCCGAGTCCTTTCTTCAATTATTATCCTGTTTTCCGGCGTTTTTCGATCTTAAACCGGTTTCTTCCGATGAAACTGAAACTGTCCCGGTGTAATCAGCTCCACATGGAACAACAGCTTGATCAGCCAGGCAAAGAACAGCAGCACCACCACCGGGATCACGCAGGACGTCACGATCATCACCGCGATGGCTTCCAGAAAACGACTGAGCAAGCCAGTCACATAATCCACCACCGTTGCCGCTGCATTTTCGATCCAGGAGAGAAACTTGCCGACGCCCTCTTCGTCCTCGTCCACGATGCTGATCTGTTCCGCATCCTCCAGGGTCTGCTCCAGATTTTCCTGATAGCTGTTATAGATCCGGGACGAAGCCCGTACGCTCACGGGGATCAGCAGATAGATGGCCAGGGCACAGACCATCAGTTTTACGGAGAATTCCCGCATCTTCTCTTTCAGGAAGAAGCTGGCTATGCAAAACAGCACGCAGGCCAACGGGATCAGGAAGGCAAAGGAAATGTACCCTGCCAGGGTTACAAAAAACTTCTCAAAATACAGGGCACTTAAGATGATCACAAAATACGTTCCCAGTTCCGCAAACTGCTCCGCAATGGGGGTGCAGGCATCTCCGGGCAAAAGGGATACCGCCGCCGATACCGCCGTGGCGCCTCCCGTCAGTTTTAACACATTGTCGATCTCCTGATCCAGCAGTGCGATGGTGTCCTGATGATGCTCTGCATTGGTGGAAACAGGGGTCAGGATCATCAGGGAGATCAGGCAGCATAAGATCACCACCAGGATTGCTATAATTCGTTTTTCTATCTTCATAGGCCCCCCTACTGTGTTACCAGATCAATGGTGTATGCTTCGATATCCCCTACGGAATTTACGAAGGAGCGGAGCATCTTTTCCGCGCCCTCGTCCGCTTTCTCAAGAATGCCTTTTTCCAGCGCCTTCTTTTTCGCAGCGTTTTCAAACTCCACCAGAGAAGCATTGTACTTGGTCATGTCCAGCTTGTTCCAGAGGCCGTTCTTTTCCTCATAGATCTTAAAGCTGTTGTGATCGATGACCACGCTTTGGATCTCCGCTTTGGGAACGGAAATAGTGATCCGCTTGTTTTCTTCATCCCGATCTACCCGGACCTTGCTGCAATCAATGCCTGCAGAAACCGTACCGTCGTAGCTGTAGGTAAAGGTGGCCGTGGAATCAAAGATCCAGGCTTTTTCCGTACTGGTATACTCTTCCACCTGGGTAAAATAATATTCCTCCGTAATGAGGATCCCCATCTGGCGAAGGCCGTCCTCGATGATACGAGTATCCACCGTCACAGTTTCCTCCGGTTTTATCACCCCTGCAAAGAGCTTTTCCTCGGTTTTGGTTTCCGGCACCTGATCCGGCGTTTTGCTCTGCTGCGCCCGGATCTTTGCGGAAGCAGCGATCACGATGATGATCAGGACAAGCAGGATCACGATGATCACCAGATACAGTCGTTTCAGGATCTTTTCCTTATTTTCCATAGTTTCCCCCAACTTCTGATACTTCTGATTATTCCGTCTTTGTCGGCTCGTTTTTTTGTGCCGCTTATTTCTCTTCCTTCCCGGCAGGTGCCTCTTCAGCATGTGTCGTTTCTTTCTTCGCAGCAGCTGCCGTATCTTCAGTAGTTGCTGTTTCTTCCTTCGTAGCAACTGCTGTATCTTCCCTGCCCCCTCTCCTAAGACGCATCTTGCGCATCGCCTTGGTATAAGAGGATTCCATGGAATGCATCACCATTTCGTGGCTTCCGGATACCACATGATCCAGGGCAATGTACTGCTCCGGGTCGGTGGGCAGCCCCTTCCTTGTCATGCGATAGCAGATCACTTCTTCGCAGATATACAAAAGGAGTGCCAGCGTCGGTACGCCCAGCAGCATTCCCATAAAGCCAAACAAACCGCCGCCTACCACAATGGCTACGATCACCCAGAAGGAGGATACGCCGGTAGAATCTCCCAGGATCTTAGGCCCTATGAGGTTGCCGTCGATCTGCTGGAGAATGATGATGTAAAAGAGGAAAATGATCCCCTGGGGCGGATTGGTCACAAAGATCAGGATCACCGTAGGCAGCGCACCGATATAAGGTCCGAAAATGGGGATGATATTGGTCACGCCGATGATGGAGGAACACAGGATGGGATAGGGCATCCGCATGATCAGCATGCTGAAATAGCAGATAAACCCAATGATGATGGAATCCACGATCTTTCCGACGATAAAGCCGTAGAAGATCTCGTTTCCCTTGCGGATGATACGGGTTACCGTATTGGCAAACTCCGTCTGGAACACGCCGTATACAAAGCGCTTGGTGTAGCCCTTATAGATTTCCTTGCAGATCAGCAGATAGATGGCGATAAAGATACCGATAACGAAGTTTACCAGAAGCTTGCCCACGCTCATTCCATAGCGGGTGGCTGTGGCAACGATCTCGTCCTCGCTGGTCAGGTTCAGATATTTTCTGGCCCATTCCACCGCCGTATCGATCCATACATAGATCCGTCCGTCGGTGCGGGCTCTCTCCATGACATCCGCAAAGCGGTACTTGGTCAGCTCATCCGCCCAGTCAATGACGCCCACGATTTTTTCATAAATGTTGTCAATGAGATACTGTACAGTTGTCACCAGTTGCGGCAGTACTGCCCGGAGAAATCCGGCCACAAATCCCAGCAGGATCACCAGCGACAAAACGGTGCAGACGATCCGGACAAAATGGCGGATCGTCTTACTGTTTTCCGCTTTTTTCCAAACCTTCAGGATCCTTTTTTCAAAAAAGCGCATAATGGGATTCATTAAGAAGGCCATGGCGACGCCCAGATAAATGGGCATGAAAATACGATTGAGTGTCTCCAGACCATAGAGAAGCCCGGTATAACGGGCAATGACAAAATATAAAATGATCAGTATACTGCCGGCGATCACGATATTTCTGGTAAGCGCACGGCTGCGTTTTCCTTCTTCCTGCATAACTTCCCCCACGCTGCTGTAACGACTATCTGAATTTATGCCAAGAACGTATTCGGATTCCCGCAGATTTCATATGGATCGTATCCGAAACCGCAGTTTTCCCGCAAGGCAGATCAAAACCTGAACCTACAGATACTTCAGTTCAAAGGATGCCTCGCCCCCATCCTCAATGGTCATGACGATGTAGGTAGGACGATATCCTTCCTGTCTGGGATAAGCCAGGGACCCCGGGTTAATGGCAATGATGTCTTCATCCCGGTCGATCAGAGGCTTGTGGGTATGACCGAACATTACGATATCCGCTCCCCGCTCCCTTGCTTCTTCCTTGATCCGCTGGGTATCCAGGGAAACACCGTAGTAGTGTCCATGGGTCACAAACACTTTGTAGCCGGCCACATCCAGCATCTGGTCCTTTGGATAAAAGCCGAAGAAATCATTGTTTCCGGAAACCATCACCACCGGACAATCCGTCCGCAAACGAAAGGTCTCCTCGTCTCCCTCTATATCCCCGCAATGGATCACCAGATCCACCGGTTTTTCCTTTTTCAGCGCATCGAAATAGCTTTCGGTCCGTCTGTGTGTATCGCTAACGATCAGTACTTTCATAAATTCTTCAGCACCTCACCCATCTGACGAAGTGCTTTCCCTCTGTGGGAAATGGCGTTTTTTTCCTCCGGCGAGATCTCTGCGGAGGTACATCCGTAGGCCGGCAGGAAAAAGATGGGATCATAGCCGAAGCCGTTGGTCCCCTTAATGGCGTGGGCAATACGCCCCTCCATGGTCCCCACCGTGGTCAGGATGGTCTTGTCCGGAAGGCAGGCAGCAACCGCACACACGAAACGAGCCGAGCGGTCTTCTTCCGCAACCCCGGAGAGCCTCTCGATCAGGTTGTTGTTCTTAATATCATACGACGTATCTTTTCCCATATAACGGGCGGATAACACCCCGGGTTCTCCGTGAAGATAATCGATCTCCAGTCCGGAATCGTCCGCCAGAACAATATGGTCTGTCACAGCCGCCACAGCTTTTGCCTTGATCACCGCATTGGCGGTAAAGGTTGCGCCGTCTTCCCGGATATCCAGGTCGATACCGGCTTCCTTCATGGTGATCACATGGTAGGGGGTGTCAGCCAGGATCGCCCGGATCTCCCGTACCTTTCCTTCATTTCCTGTTGCAAATATGATGGTGTTATCCATAGGATCTCGTATCTCGTTTCTTATTTTTTTACTGAGGAATGATCTCGTAGGCATCGTTTATGGCCTGCAGGATACCGGTGGCGATCTTCGTCTGGTAATCGTTTCGTTCCATCAGTTTCTTTTCCTGGGCGTTGGACAGGTAGCCGATCTGCAGCACCATGGCGGGAACCGTAGCCCCGGTCAGGATGGGGTCCTTACTGTCAAAGGTAAGGCCAAGTGCCTTGCCGGAAATCGCCGTTACCACATCCCGTTCCACAATGTCCGCCAGTTCAATGGAACCAAAGGCGGGAATGAAGTAGGTATCGTTGTAATAAGCACAGGTTCCGTATACCGTGGAATCCTTATCCATCCCGGTGCGCAGGGAGATCAGCATGTCCGCCTTTACCTCATTGGCAAGGGATACCCGCTCCTCCACTCTCTGATCCTGCCCGTCCGCCGTGGCAGTCGTATAGTAGATCTTCACATCCTGGTTTTTCGCCAGCTCCTGTATCTTGGTGACCACATCCGCAACCACCGCACTCTCCTCATAGGGCGCATCGATCACCGCAATGCGGGAATACACCTCTCTGGGAGAAAGGAAATTCATATACAGAAATCCGTTTTCCAGGATACTCTTGACTTCGTAAATACCGTCCAGACGCATCTTAAGCCACAGCGTACCGCCGGTTTCCTCATAATATCCTTCCAGGACATGCAGGGTATTGCCGGTCAGTTTCTTATCGGCATAGGTTTGTGCGCTGACACCCTTTAATCCGATCCAAAGCTGCCGGTCCATGTAGTGGTTTTCCACCGTGATACGGTCTGCGCTAAAGCCGAATTCCAGAGGGATCCCCAGGTATGCCTGCTTGGGATCCTGCTGAAACATGATCCTGGTAACAGGTGCCTTTTCTGTCATCTCCTCCGGATCCTCTGTCTCCTCCGTCACCACATCCCCCGTGGAAACCACGGAATCACTGGAAACGGCAAACACCTGGTTTTTCATCATATAAAAAATGAGCACCAGGGAGATCACGGAAAAGATCACGCTGTATATCGCTGTTTTCCTCATTAATTGTTTCTTTGTAAGCATATATCGGTAAATCTGCCTTTTTTGTGTTCTACCGATCAGCAGCTCTCCCGGTTGCTTTTACCGGTTGATTTTACCGACTGATCTTTCATAGCTGTTGTATTTTCAGTTTTTCCGGATTTCAAGCCTTTTGCTCCTTCATCCGGCTTCGGAGGGCGCTTGCCCATAAAGGAATAATAATAGGTCTTTAACATACCGTTGTAGATCTTACGGTTCTTATCTGCCTTACGGCCAATGGCCTTTTCCGTATCCTCATAGGAGGTGATCACATAAAGGGACCAGTCATCCAGGGCTTTAAACCGCTCTCCCAGGGTCTGATACAGGGGAAAGAGCTTCGCCTTTTCCTCCAGACGCTCGCCGTAGGGCGGATTGGTGATCATAAAACCGTATTTCTTCGGATGGGATAAGTCCTTTACATCCCGCTTCTGGAAATGGATCAAATGATCCACACCGGCTAATCGGGCATTTTCTCTTGCAATGGAAACCATCTCCTCATCCAGGTCGTATCCCTGAATGTCTGGTTTGACACTGTGGTCAATCAAATCGTTTGCTTCATCAATGGCTTCATACCAGCCCTTCTTCGGGACCAGCTGCCAGTCTTCCGCCGTAAAGGAACGCTCCATACCCGGCGCGATATTGGCTGCGATCAGGGCTGCCTCAATGGGAATGGTGCCGCTGCCGCAGAAAGGATCCACCAGAATGCGATCCCCTTTCCAGGGGGTAAGCAGGATCAGGGCAGCCGCCAGATTCTCTGCGATGGGTGCCTTCGCCGTCAGTTTACGGTAGCCTCTCTTATGCAAAGATTCGCCGGTGGTATCCAGCGCCACCGTCACCTCATCCTTTTTCAGAAATACCCGCAGCGGATAGGATTCCCCATCCTCCGGAAGCCAGGTCAGGTTGTACACGGACTTCATCCGTTCCACAATGGCCTTCTTCATGATCCTCTGAATATCGGAGGGCGAAAACAGCTTACTCTTGACGCTGGCTGCCTTGGTCACCCAGCACTTGGCGTCCTTGGGCAGATAATCCTCCCAGGGAAGGGCCTTTGTTTTTTCAAACAGTTCATCAAAGGTCTCCGCCTGAAAGGCAGCAACCTTTAACAGCACACGCTCTGCGGTACGCAGGAAGATATTGGCGCGACAAACCGCCTCCGGCTCTCCGTAAAAGGACACCCGGCCATCCTCCACCTGGGCGATCTCGTAGCCCAGATCCATGATTTCCTTCTTTAAAACAGCCTCCAGACCAAAATGGCAGGGGGCGATCAATTCAACTTTTGCCATATAAAACCTCAACGATTCTATTATAAACAATCCACAACCCAGTGGCTATAGAAGAAACCACTGAAACAATGTAAAAATAGTTCCGCATTGCATGAAAAATAAATATTTGTTATTCTGATAAAGCATGAGGGAAAAGTTCTCAGTCTTTATGCGGGTTCTAAGGCCCCGGTACTATCGTATCTGTTGTCTTTCGGGTACTATAGTACCTATAAGCTGCACAAAATTATACAAAATGCGCATGCATTTTTAGTGACATTTTCACATTGCTTATCTGTGTCCGACCACATATAATAAAAAACGTAGACGGACATCTCCCCAAGATGCCGTTTGCAATCCTATACATTATTATTTATACTCCCCTCGAAGGCCATCTTACCCAAGATGGCCTTCACACTTTTATAGCTTCTTTTCCGTATCCGAACCGGTTCATTTCAGCACCCGATCCGGAACATTCCACTCAACCCCTTTATCCATTTATGCTTCATAATACCCCCCTTGCAAGAAACATGCCGTATTCCTTCGGCAGATCTACCACGCCGTTTTCCCTATGCTCCAGGATGATCTCCTTTAATCGTTCATAGGGCGTATCGGTCAGAACTTTCAAAGAAGCCAAACTGCCCAGGTAGTTCACCAGATCATCCACATCGGTTATATGCAGGGAATCCGGATAAAAACGCGCTTCAATATCCGAAAAGGCGGTCTGCAGTTTCTGCCCACCGTTCTGCATGGTGAAATTATGATTGGGCTGAAAGGATTCACCGCTTAACCGAAACCACTGCGCCAGTTTCTCTACGAAATTGTTCTCCCTTACCCTTCATGAACCGACGATCGCTGCCATCTTTTTCCCAAGGAAAATCCCGAAAATACAGCAGCACACGCTCAGCCCCACATAAACACCGCCTGGGACATATGCCCCGTCTTCAAACAGCTTATAGGCTTCCAGGGAAAAGGTGGAAAAAGTCGTGAAGCCCCCGCAAACGCCCGTTTTCCAAAAGAGCACCGTATAGGGCGATACATTCGCCTTTTTATCCGTCACCCCTACAATAAATCCGATCAGGATCGCACCAAGGATATTGGTTATGAGCGTCAAAACCGGAAACTGTGTCTTTGCCGGTATCAAACTGATGGCATATCTGGCCACCGCTCCCAAAGCTCCACCCAGGGCTACAAACAAAAAGTTCATTTTCCTTCTACCTCGCACCTTAATATTGAGAGAAACAATCTCATTTCCCTGTACTTCACTGAATTCTCCTGCCCTCCGCATCGCGCGCAGAGCTTATATACACCATATCATCCGAAATGGATTTTTCCCATTTTTCTTTCTGTAGTGTTTCTTAAAATTTCCACTTTTAAGCCAACAGGTTTATGCCATCACAAATGTGTTAAATAAAATACAACAAAAGTGTTAAATAAAATGCCGCAAAAGTGTTAATTTTGGCAGTACTTTTTATGTCACATCCCGTATTCTGCCTGTACAGTGAGTCCCACTTGCTTAAGCAGTACCTCCCGGAGCCAGGTTCCAGCTTCTACTGCCTATCCGTACTGACTTCCATCTGCAAGCAGTACCTCCAGGCAGCTACAGGTTTCCTCCACTGCTCGGAAAGCTTCCGGTGGATTCGCAGGCAGTACCTCCCCCGCCAGCTGCCTGCAGGCATCCGGCTGTGAATCATCGTGGCGGATCTTAGGTTTGCCAGGACAAGTAAGGACAGGAGCAGACACTTGTTTGAGCACGAAGTGCGAGTTTGTCTGCTCCTGTCCTTGTTTACGCAGGCCGCAGCAAATCTTAGAGAAGCCACAGTGAGCAGCGGATACCTGCAAGCAGCTGCGGGGGCCATACCTGTAGGCAGCTGCGGGGTGGCCAATGCACAGTGGATACCTGCAAGCAGCAGCGGGGTGGCCAATGCACAGCGGATACCTGCAAGCAGCTGCGGGGGCCATACCTGCAAGCAGCTGCGGGTGGCCAACGCACAGTGGATACCTCCAGGTATCTGGCGGGTGGTCAATACGCTACAAGGGCCACCGCGCTGCGGGAGGCCACCCGCGCGCAAAAAAGAGCCCCGGGTCATAAGACCCGAGGCTCTCATAAATCAAAGCTTATGAAGCTTGCCGGAAGCTAAATCCTACTTCCAAGCGTCGTACTGGCTCTGGAACTCAGCCAGAACATCCTGGTAACCAGCTTCATCCAGTGCTGCCTGGTACTGCTCGATGTAAGCATCTACATCTGCTGC
>JAILDL010000200.1 GCA_024689465.1 Lachnospiraceae bacterium | reverse complement strand
TCGGACAGATGGACATTTCGCTTACACCTCCTTATTCGCGTCAAATATTTCTTTTATAGCCGCCATTCTAGGGTCAGGAACGAAATCATCGCATCCACAATCACCCATGTTCAGATCCTTGCCACACTTCTTGCAAAGTCCTTTGCAATCGGGTTTACATAAGATCTTGTCCGGCATGTTTAGTAAAATCTCATTGCTTATCAGAACATCTACGTTCAGATCAAAGTCTTCCATGAAGGCCATGTCGTCTTCGAAAGGATCTCTCGTATCCGGTGAAGCCACATCCCGTTCAAATGTTAAAGGAATGGAAAGTTCCACATCCTTCAGACATCTATCGCAAAATGCCTTAAGTTTCACCTTTGAGCTACCTTCCAGAGACGCTTTACCGCTTCCTGCATTTCGTATCTTCAGATGAACCGGTTCCTTCTCAAGGATAGGAAAGGAATGGATCCCGTCTTCATATACATCCATGTCAATGGCGGCATCTCTTTCAGCCTCAAAAGAGGCCGTACAAAGCGCTTCGCTAAGATTGATCAACATAGACTGCTCCTTCGCACGCTATTTGATTATACGCATCCGTTTTTTGTTTGTCAACAAATTTCGAAATGTTTCCAAACAATTCTGTACAATTTATGTTTTACTTTGTTACCAGCGCAACGGTATCTCTTGCAATGGCCAGCTCTTCGTTGGTCGGGATCACCAGAACCTTTACCTTGGAATCAGGTGTGGAAATGGTCATATCCTCTCCCCGCTTCTTATTGGCTTCCTCGTCAATGGTAACACCCAGATAACCGAAGTGCTCACAGATCAGAGAACGGACAAAGCCACTGTTCTCACCGATCCCTGCGGTAAAGCAGATGGCATCCACGCCGTTCATAGCTGCTACATAGCCGCCGACGATCTTTGCAACACGGTAGCAGAATGCGTTCATGGCACGAACCGCATTGGGATTATGATCTACATAGCCGTCTTCCAGATCACGGAAGTCGGAGGATAAGTTATTGGACAGGCCGTATACACCGGACTCCTTATTCAGAACGGTCATGATCTCGTCCAGGTTCTTGTGTTCCTTCTTACCGATGAAATCCAGGATCGCAGGATCCAGATCACCGCTTCGGGTACCCATGATGAGACCCTCTAAGGGGGTCAGACCCATGGAAGTATCCACACACTTTCCGTTCTTTACAGCAGACACGGAAGCACCGTTACCAAGGTGGCAAACAATGATCTTCAGATCTTCGTATTTCTTTCCAAGATATTCTGCCGCATGCTTGCTTACGAAAGCATGGCTGGTTCCGTGGAAGCCGTAACGACGGATCTTGTATTTCTCATAGTATGAATAAGGAAGTCCGTACAGGTAAGCTTCTTCCGGCATAGTCTGATGGAATGCGGTATCAAATACGGCAACCATAGGAACACCGGGCATCAGCTTCTGACAGGAACGGATACCGATGAGGTTTGCGGGATTATGAAGAGGTGCCAGATCGCTGCACTCTTCGATGGCCTTGATCACATCTTCGTTGATCAGTGTGGAAGCGGTAAACTTCTCGCCTCCGTGCACGATCCTGTGTCCTACCGCATCGATCTCGGACAGATCCTTGATCACGCCGGTCTTAGGATTTACCAGTGCATCCAGCACCATACGTACTGCTTCGGTATGGTCCGGCATAGGAGCCTGCGTTTTGATCTTATCGCCACCCTGAGGGGTATATACCAGCTGGCTGCCGTCAATGCCGATACGCTCGCAAAGGCCCTTTGCAATGACTTCTTCGGATACGGAATCGATCAGCTGAAATTTAAGGGAGGAACTACCACAGTTAATGACTAATACTTTCATGATTCTTCTCGCTTTCTGCTTTTTATCTGGATATAAAAAGGACAATCTCACAGACAATCTCCGATCATCTGTGAGACCCTTATTTTAGCATATTTTCCTGACAGATTACAGCATCTGTGCCTGAACAGCGGTCAGTGCAACAACACCGACGATATCTTCCCAGGAGCAACCACGGGACAGATCGTTTACAGGCTTTGCAATACCCTGCAGCATAGGTCCGTATGCATCTGCCTTTGCAAGACGCTGCACCAGCTTATAACCGATATTACCGCAATCCAGGTTGGGGAAGATCAGTACATTGGCCTTGCCGGCAACGGGGCTTCCGGGAGCCTTGCTCTTTCCTACAGAATCAACCAATGCAGCATCCAGCTGCAGTTCGCCATCCACCAGAAGGTTGGGATACTGTTCCTGTGCGATCTTGGTTGCTTCTACGACCTTATCGACCAGAGGATGCTTTGCACTGCCCTTGGTGGAATGAGAAAGCATGGCAACAACGGGCTTGGAACCAACCAGATCCTGGAAGCTTCTTGCGGAAGAATCAGCAATGGCAGCCAGTTCTTCTGCAGTAGGATCCTGATTTAAGCCTGCATCTGCAAATAAGAAGGTACCATTGGAACCGTATTCGCAGTTGGGTACATCTACGATAAAGAAACCGGAAACCAGTTTCACACCGGGTGCGGTCTTTAAGATCTGCAGAGAAGGACGCAGTGTATCAGCAGTAGCATGGCAAGCTCCGGCAACCATACCGTGAGCATCGTTTGCATAAACCATCATTACACCGAAGGTAATGTAGTCATTTAACAGAGTCTCTCTTGCCTTCTCCGGTGTCATGCCCTTTGCCTTACGCAGTTCATATAAGGTATTTACATACTCATCCAGTTTCGGGCTGGTTGCAGGGTTGATCACCTTAAGACCGGTCAGATCGATCTCCAGCCAGTGTGCACCGTCCTGGATCTTCTCTTCATCACCGACCATGATCAGATCTGCAATACCGCGCTTCATAATATCTGCAGCAGCAAGCAGGGTTCTCTTGTCATTGGACTCCGGCAGGACAATGGTCTTCTTGTCCTTCATTGCACGTTCAATAATTCCATCAATAAATGCCATGTTACGTTTTCTCCTTTGCGTTTCAAATACGCTTGTGTAAATGCTTACATTTTCGACTTAGCGATTGCATTATAAATGAAAAAAAACAGAACTTCAATATCTATTTTTGTCCTTATTTACGTACAATTAAAGGGTTTTTGCGTTAACATTTTAACGTTAAATTTATATCAAGTTGTAGTTATTTTTTTGTCAATTAAAAAAATTCGATTTTACGCTGTTTTCTCCCGATTGAGTACGTTATGATATTCCTATCAAATCAAGTATTCGTCGTTTGCATTTACCTCCCGATGAGGAACGTACCGACAACATACTGCTCAGCAATTTATTCTTTTCTTTACAGGCAGTAAACGGCACTTGCTTTGGCTACTGCTACTGCTTGCGATAAGATTCCGGTGTTTGCAGGCAGTAAACCGGCACTTGCTTTGGCTACTGCTACTGCTTGCGATAAGATTCCGGTGTTTACAGGCAGTAAACCGGCACTTGCTTTGGCTACCACTACCGCTTGCGATAAACTTCCGGTGTTTGCAGGCTGTAGACAGACGCTTGCCCGACGATGATCCACTGCCTAAGACAAGATTACAGGATATCCAGGCATAAAATACAGAAAAATAATATTCAAAGATAAATACAGGAATATACCATGCATGCAAATGAAAACCAGGAACTGAAAAATCCTTCCTCTGCTACCCCCGTCATCCTGGGTGTAGTAGCCGAATTTAACCCCTTCCATAAGGGGCACGCTTACCTGATCCGTGAAGCCAGGATTCGCTCGCAGGCGCAGACCGTCATCGCAGCCATGAGCGGAAACTATGTGCAGCGTGGACTTCCTGCCATCGTGGACAAATATACCCGTGCCAAAATGGCACTTCTGGGAGGCGTCGATCTGGTTGCGGAGATTCCGGTCCTGTTTGCCACCGCCAGCGCAGAATACTTTGCCGACGCAGGCGTTCAGATCCTTAAGGAACTGGGCTGTACCCACATCGCTTTCGGTGTGGAAACCGAAGATACCAAGCTTTTACAGGAACTTGCGGCATTTCTTGCCAAGGAGCCGGGAAATTATCAGCTTGCCCTCAAAGAATGCTTAAAAAACGGCCACTCCTATCCCAGTGCCAGAGAAAAAGCCCTGATCATCTGTATGGGACGCACTCCCGAGGAAGAAGGCCGCATCCGGGACATCTTAAACGGTTCCAATAATATCCTTGCAATAGAAT
Source organism: Lachnospiraceae bacterium (assembly GCA_024689465.1). Classification (GTDB taxonomy): domain Bacteria; phylum Bacillota; class Clostridia; order Lachnospirales; family Lachnospiraceae; genus JAILDL01. The sequence goes on along the minus strand of JAILDL010000200.1, from coordinate 12,650 downwards.
ATTTGAAAGCGATTGAAAAGCATCACTATGACCTGATCCCGGTGATGATACAACGGCAGGGAAATGCCTTTAATGACGCGGATGCAGATGGCGACTATCTCTCCGCTACTGCCCTGCGCGCAGCGATCTGCAGGCAGACGCGCTCAGAAGACCCTGCGCAAGCTGATACGCACACATTCTTCGGCAATTCCTCCCAGGAAGATCTACCTCTGGTTAAAAATATCCCGTCCCTGTCCTATCCGGTCCTTATGGAAACTTTAAATAAGGCTTCCTTTATCCTCCCGGATGACCTGATGGGTGCCCTGACCTATGCCCTTTCAAAGGAGCAGGATCTGACCAGATATTTTGACGTATCCGAAGATCTGGCGAATCGGATCCAAAAGCTTCCTATGATCCCCCGGACATACGATGCCCTGTTGGATGCCCTGGAGTGTCCGAATCTGGCCCGGTCCCGTATTTCCAGGGCTCTCCTCCATATTCTGCTGGATATACGGGTTGCAGATGCAGAGAGCATGCAAGAAGCCGGCTATCTTCCCTATATCCGCTTATTGGGAAAGAAAAAAGACCTGGAAGATGTGGGATCCTATATCAAACATGCACAGGTCCCTGTGATCACCCGCCTGGCAGAGGCAGAGCAGACCATTTGTAATTTCTGCGACTCTGCCGAGGATCAGCCAAACACCGATACAAAAAAGCCGCTTGCCAAAGATTTCATCCTCTCCTTGTACGAGAGAGAAACCTTTGCCAACCGGCTCTATGCTCAGATCATCAATCAAAAGGCAGGCACCGATGTCTTGAACGACTTCCGCAAGCCCTTTCTATCCATCTGATCTGCATTTACTTAATTCTTAAAGCTGTGGATCGGGGCGGGGATCCGTCCTCTCCTGTTTACAAATGCATCGCAGGAGAAGGAATTCACCGGCATAATGGGTGCATAGCCAAACAATCCGCCAAATTCAATAACGTCTCCGACTTTCTTACCGGCCGCAGGGATCACACGAACTGCGGTCGTCTTTTGATTTACCATACCGATGGCCATCTCATCCGCAATGATACCGGCAATCGTGGTTGCCTTGGTATCTCCGGGGATCGCGATCATATCCAGGCCTACCGAGCAGACACAGGTCATGGCTTCCAGCTTTTCAATGGTAAGAGCACCGGCTTCCACCGCATGGATCATGCCCTGATCCTCGCTGACGGGAATAAAGGCACCGGATAATCCGCCAACGTAGGAGCTGGCCATCACGCCGCCTTTCTTAACCTGATCGTTTAGCAAGGCAAGAGCTGCCGTTGTTCCGGGTGCTCCCGCATGTTCCAGACCGATCTCACACAGAATATCCGCCACAGAATCCCCCACTGCAGGAGTGGGCGCCAAAGACAGATCCACAATACCAAAAGGAACGCCCAAACGTTTGGAAGCTTCCTTTGCCACCAACTGTCCCACACGGGTTACCTTAAATGCAGTCTTTTTAATGGTTTCACAGAGCACTTCAAAGCTCTCTCCGCGAACCTGCTCCAGAGCCGTTTTTACAACGCCGGGGCCGGAAACACCTACATTGATGATCTCGTCTGCTTCCGTTACGCCGTGGAAAGCACCGGCCATAAAGGGATTATCATCCGGTGCATTGCAAAATACCACAAATTTCATACAAGGTGCGCTTTCCCGATCTGCGGTAAGAACCGAAGTCTCCTTGATGATCTCGCCGATCAGACGCACACCGTCCATATTGATACCGGTCTTGGAAGAACCAACATTTACAGAGGAACAAACCCGTTCCGTTTCGCTGAGGGCCTGGGGAATGGAACGGATCAGCAGTTCATCTGCCTTGGTCATTCCCTTGGAGATCAGAGCGGAATATCCGCCGATCAGATTGACCCCAACCTCCTTTGCGGCACAGTCCAGGGTATGGGCCAGCGTCACATAGTCTTCCTTTGTCTTACATGCCGATGCACCGATCATGGCGATGGGTGTTACGGAGATCCGCTTGTTTACAATAGGGATCCCGTATTCCTTGCTGATCTCTTCACCGGTCTTTACCAGGTCTTTTGCTGCGGTGGTGATCCGTTCATATACTTTTTGATTGAGCCGATCCAAGTCATCATCGATACAATTCAGGAGAGAGATACCCATGGTAATGGTCCTGACATCCAGGTTCTCCTTTTCGATCATGGCGTTGGTTTCCGCTACTTCTCTTAAATTTATCATCTTTTCATCCTGTCCGATTCTGAATATTAAAGCTTTGATGACGCATCAGATCCGATGCATCATATCAAAGATCTCTTCCTTCTGACACTTAATGGTCACGCCGATGGCTTCGCCCACCTTGTCAAGATCCTGCTGGATCTCTTCATAAGGCTTATCCGCGCCCTTCATGTCCACCACCATCATCATGGTAAAGAAATCCTGTACGATGGTCTGGGAAATATCCAGGATGTTAATGGAGTGGTCGGCCAGATACGTACAAACCTTTGCAATGATCCCTACGGTATCCTTGCCCACTACGGTAATAATGGTACGATTCATAATAATCTCCTCTTCCTCTGTGTTCTATGATTCAGCCAAGGTCGATGGCTTCCGTTACTTCACTGCGTTTGGCAACCAGCATCTTGAAATCCCCGCTTCTATAAGGGATGTCACTGTGATCCACCGTTTGTTTCACCGTTTCAAAAGCGATCTCCGGCATATTGTTTTCCTTGCTGAGATGCCCCAGGATGACGGCCTTTAAGTCATCGTGAAGCAGTTTGCAGAGCAACTCTCCCGACAGGTCATTGGACAGATGCCCTTTATCCCCCAGGATCCGCACCTTCAGCTGGTATGGATAGGGTCCTGATTCCAACATCCGTACATCATGATTGGCTTCCAGCATGAGTACATCGGTGTGTTTCAGACAATTCACCGTATAATCGTCATAGGTTCCAAGATCCGTTACCACGGCGATCTTCTGCTTCCCGTAGAGGAAACGGTAGGCCACAGGATCAGCCGCATCATGACTGATGTGCATGGGATCCACCGTAATGTCCTTAATGGTAAAGGCTTCATCCGGACGGATCACATGAAACAATTCCGGATCCATCTTTCCCAGGGAGGTACACCTTAAAATGGCGTCCCTTGTCCCTTCGGTACAATAAACCGGCATGGCGTGTTTTCTAAGGAGAACACCCAAGCCGCCGATGTGGTCACTGTGTTCGTGGGTGATCAGGATCCCGTCCAGATCATGAAAGCCCAGATCCAGTTCTCTGAGTCCTGCTTCCACTCTTTTTCCTGCGACACCGTCATCCACCAGAAGATGGGTGGTATCGGACCCTACATAAATGCAGTTTCCGCTACTGCCGCTTGCGATACTACATAATCTCATTTAGAACTATCTTCCTTTTGTTTCCAGTAAATACGAATGACATCCCCCTCTTTGAGCGGCTCCATGTACTGTGCATCCACTCCGTTGAGCTGTGTCACAATGCCCAGCCCCTGGGGCTTGGACAGATCAAAATCAATCTTATCAAAAACGTCCACAAAAACAAACTGTTCTTTGCCTTCCAGCATCACGGGAGCCCCGTTTACCATAACCTGGATCTTTCGGTTATAAACTACCTTCTTACCGGATTTCTCACTTTCCGTTTTATCGGATCCGGCCTCGTTCTCCCCGGCATCTATTCCCTCATCGGCATCGTTACCGGACTCGGCACCGATGCCCTCTTTCGCTCCGATACCTTCTTCGGCATCCTTACTGCTTTCGGCGTCATTACCGTCTTCCCCATCGTACCTGTCTTCAGAATCGTATCCGTCTTCGCCACCAGATACATCATCCTCAGCCTCTTCCTCCTCATGGTTAAAGGTCAGGTTTTCCAGGGTGAAAACAACCGTGAAATTCTCATAGACCGGCGTATCGTAGTCAGCCTTCATGTTGTTGACATAAATGTTCATGGCAGGATCTACGGCCACATCCATGAAATCAATGATCATGCGGACCGGATAAAAGTTCTGGAACTCAATAACATCGCCGTTTTGGATCTCATAATAACCGGATTTCATCTCGCCGTTAACCAGGGCATACTTCGGACAGGAGATCTTCTTATCATTTACGTTAAAGGTTATGGTCTCGGAAAATTCCGGCAGCTTTTCGATCATAGCGGAAGCCTTCTCACCTGCGGTGGATTCCGTGATCTCGATCACATCATTGGCCCGGATCTGGGTATGGATATCCGCCGGCGATCCGTTAATGGTGATCACCGCAGCTTCTCCCATCTGCCCTCGGATCATACGGCTAGCGCCATTAACCGTGAAGGTAAGGGCTTCCCCTCTCTTGGGGAACAGTCCTTCATTGGGGAATTCCGCCTGGATCGCAGCGTCCGCAACGGTCAGGTGATCGTTATCGTAAAGTTTTATCCGCTTATCGTTTAAGGTCACAAAGATAAAGTTATTGCTCTGCTGGAAATAACTCAGGCAGATACCGATGGGGGTAACCAGCAGCGAATCCTTGTGTTCCGGTTCTTTCTCAAAAATGATATCCTGCATGACTTCTGCGCCGCGCAGTGCCACACGCTCCGGAGCGATGCCCAGTTCCTTCGCTACTTCCTCTGTATAACCGGGGTAGCGTCCGCCACCGCCTACGACAAATACCGCACTGACCGGCTTTCCACCGTTGCATTCTTTTATCTTCTCTGCAGCGGCTACGGCCATCTTATGGATATCCTCTTTCAGGATCTCGTTGATCTTATCTCTTGTAATGGTCTGCTTAAGGCCAATAATATCCTCATATTCCACCACGTCCTGCTCACTGGCCTGCCGCTTGATGTGATCGGCAGTCACAAAGTCCACCAGGCAGTACTTGGCAACAGTTTCCGTCAGCATATCACCAGCCATGGGGATCATTCCGTAGGAAACGATGCTGCCGTCCATGGTGATGGAAATATCGCTTGTTCCTGCACCCACATCGATCAGAGCCAGATTCAGCATCCGGTATTTCTCAGGGATTGCCAGGGAAATGGCGGCAATTGGCTCCAGGGTCATGTTGGCAACCTGAAGGCCCGCCCGTTCACAGGATTTATACAGACCGTCCACTACTTCTTCCGGCAGGAAGGTACAGATCATATCCGCTCCGATCCTGGTGGCATTGTAGCCCTCCGGATTGGCAATGGTCTCATCGTTTAAGTAATAGCGGACAATAGAGTAACCGACGCAGTAAAACTTGATGTTCTTATCCTTATCCTTCGCTTCCCGGATCTTTTCATAAGCCTGCTGGATGCCTACGGGAACCAGGTTGAAGATATCCTCCTGGGTTACTTCCTTTTCATCCTCAAACTCCAGAACAGGGCTGACATCCACCGTTCGCAGCACACGACCTGCGGCTGCGATACAGGTATCCTTTAAGGTAAGGCCGGTGATCTTTTCCAGGGATCGTTTCACATCCGCAATGGAATCCGCCACTTTCCCGATATCGTGGATCTGTCCGTCCAGCATAGCCCGGGTCTCATGCTCCCGGATCACCTGGCCCAATACGATAAAATGAGTTCCCGACATGTATCCTACCGTACCCACAATGCTGCGGGTACCGATATCCAGACCAAATACTGTTTTTCCGTTATATGGTTTTACTTCTGCCACAGATATCCCTCCAACACTTCGCAGACCTGCATGCAGGCCTCCTGCTCTGTATGACTGTTATCGATCACGACCTTGCAATGGGCGCGGAATACTTCATCCGCAAGCTGGGAAGCAAAGATCCGATCGATCTTTTCATCCGAATAACCTCTGGAATCCTTCAGCCTTTGTCTGCGGACCGAAGGATCCGCATAGACATACCAAAGTTCATCGCAGATTTCTTCATAATGATCTTCGATCAGGAGAGCCGCTTCAATAAAGAACAGCGGGATCGTCCCCTTTTCCTTTGCCTGTCCGATCATACGGCGGATCTCATTCTTTACGGCAGGATGGATGATGGCTTCCATCTCCTCCTTCAGATGCTCGTTTTGAAACATCCGCTCCGCCACCTTTTTACGATCCAGCTCCCCTTCTGCTGTATAGGCGTCATCCCCTAAAAGCTCTCTTAAGGCTTCATAGCAGGCGCCGTCCTTACTCTGCAGATCAGCCGCCAGATCGTCCGCATAAACCACCAGGCAGGGGAAATGATCCTCCAGAAAATTTAAAACTGTTGACTTCCCGGCTCCTACACCGCCGGTAATTCCGATGATATGCATATCCATTCCAATCTTCTTGTATGTTTCACAATATAATGAATTCGTGAAACATGCTCTGTTATCATAGTTTCACGAGATGAAAAACCTGTGAAACATGATCACTTGGCTTCGAACCAATCATGTCCCACATGCACGTCAATGTCCATATTGACCCGCAGCGTAGCGGCATGCATCATTTCTTCATTCAGGATAGTCTTTACCTGTTCCACTTCCTCTTCTGCTGTTTCGATCAGCAGTTCATCGTGGATCTGCAGGATCATACGGCTCTTTAAATTTTCCGCTTTGATCCGGTTATAGACACGGATCATGGCAATCTTAATGATATCCGCCGCGGTTCCCTGGATCGGAGAATTCATCGCCACTCTTTCACCAAAGGAGCGCTGCATGAAATTGGAACTGGAAATCTCCGGGATCGGGCGTCTTCTGCCGTACAACGTAGTGATATAGCCATCTCTTTTCGCATTGGCCACACTGTTATCCAGGAACGTCTTGATACCGGGATAGGTGGCGAAATACTGTTCAATATAGGCCTTTGCTTCTTTGGTGGAGATGCTCAGGTCCTGACTTAAGCCAAAGCTGGAAATACCGTATACAATGCCGAAATTAACAGCCTTTGCATTTCGTCTTTGCAGGTCCGTAACCTCTTCAAAGGGCACATGGAACACTTTGGAAGCCGTGATCCTGTGAATATCCGCATTCTGATTATAGGCTTCGATCAGCTGGTCATCATCGGACATATGCGCCAGGATACGCAGCTCGATCTGGGAATAATCCGCATCTACAAATACGTAGCCGGGTTTCGGGATAAACACCTTGCGGATCCGTCTGCCCAGTTCCAGTCGCATGGGAATATTCTGGAGATTAGGATCGGTGGAGCTAAGGCGTCCTGTCGCGGTAATGGTCTGATTGAAGGTGGTATGGATCCGGTTATCTTCTCCGATGAAAGCCGAGAGGCCGTCGGCATAGGTACTCTTTAATTTGGTCAGTCCTCTGTATTCCAGGATCTTATCCACCACAGGATACTCTGCGGAAAGCTTTTCCAGAACATCCGCGGAAGTCGAATAACCGGTCTTGGTTTTCTTACCCCCGGGAATGCCCATCTTTTCAAACAAAACTTCTCCCAGCTGTTTCGGGGAATTAATATTGAATTCACCGCCGCAATCAGCATAGATCTCCTTCTGCAGTTCGTCGATCCGTCCAACCAGAGCCTGTCCGTATTCCTTTAAGGCTTCGGGCTTTACCAGGATGCCTTCCTCTTCCATGGAATGCAGCACGCCGGTAAGCGGCAGTTCGATCTCATCATAGAGCTTCTTCTGCCCGGTTTGCTCCAGTTTTTCCAGTAAAATGGGATAAGCTTTCAAAAGAGCCACCCCATAATGGCCGAGGATCTGACGGAAGGAATCCTCCCGAAGGAGATTGGCCAGAGAATTCTTCTTAAGCAGGCCAGCGGTTTCCTCCAGGGATTTCTGCAGGTAGGTTAGAGCCACATCTGCTACCGTAATATCGCTCTTTAAGGGATTTAACAGATAAGCCGCCAGATGTACGTCAAAATAATGGCTGCAATCCGTATCCTCCAGGAACGATAAGGAATTTTTCAGGTCAAATACAATGCCGGTATGGGCGGTAGTAACCTCTGCCAGCTGCGCCATACACGCATTTTGCACATCCCCTGTAAGTTCCAGGGAAAGATCCGCCAGAACGGCTCGTTCTGCGGAATCCGCAAGGACAAATCCGTAAAATTTCTCCTCATCATATATGGGATACCAGGCAAAAGCCTTTTCTTTTCCTTCTCCGATCCGTCGGATCTCTTCCAGGATCTCCTCTTTTCCGGTCAGGCGCACCAGCTCTAAGGGAGCCTCCTCTTCCTTTGCGGAATCTTCAAAACGGCTTAAAAAGCTTTTAAATCCAAGCTTCTGGAACAGCACAAAGGCTTCCGGTGTAAAGAAATCATGTACCTTGGCATTTGCAAAGTCATAGGCAAAATCCGCATGCAGATCAATGGTTGCAAGGGTTTTGCTAAGATCGCACAGCTCTCTGTTTTCGGACAGAGAGGTACGGATGGCATTTTTCGTGATATTTTCCAGATTCGCATAGATGGCTTCGATGCTTCCGTAGGTCACCATCAGCTCGGTTGCGGTCTTTTCTCCCACCTTGGGCACACCGGGAATATTATCCGCCGTATCACCCATAAGCGCCTTCAGCTCAATAAACTGCTTCGGCGTCACCTGATAACGTTCCAGAACATCAGCAGCATAATAATCTTCGATCTCTGTTCCGCCGGGTTTGGTCTTGGGAATACGGATCTTGATCCGGTCCGTCGCCACCTGTAATAAATCCCGGTCCCCGGAAACAAGGGATACAGCAATGCCCTTTTCCTCTGCCTTGGTGGCAATGGTACCCAGAATGTCATCCGCTTCCAGACCCGGTTTTTCCACCGTAAGAATACCCATGCTATGAAGTACGTCTTTCATCACCGGGATCTGTTGACGCAGCTCCTCATCCATGGGTTTGCGGGTGCCTTTATAGGCGCTGTAGATTTTATGACGGAACGTGGGGGCACTTACATCAAAGGCCACTGTGAGATAATCCGGCTTTTCTTCCTCCAGGATCCGAAACAGGATGTTCAAAAAGCCAAGGATCGCATTGGTATAAAGACCCTCCGCGTTGGTGAGCTTGGGAAGGCCGTAATAGGCCCTGTTTAAGATACTGTGGCCATCGATCAGAACGATTTTTTCACTCATAGAACAAATACCATAACGGCAATGAGGACCACTGCCGTAACTCCTAACGTTTCAGCGCTTATAATGAGAACCTGCATGATCCGGTGAAGCAGGATGCGGTCATCCGCCTCCTCCAGCTTTTCTTCCAGTCCCCGTTGCAGATCGAAGTTGTCTCCTTCTTCCAGTCGGGAGATGCCTTCTCCCACCAGATAGCGGATGGTCAACTCTTCCATACATTCCGGACAGGACCGCACATGCTTCGTAAACGCTGTCAGATTTTTATAATTCAGGTCCCCCGAAAGAAACCGGGGGATCATCTTTTGAACCCGAATATGGGAATCTATTTCCTTCAAAGTCCTTACCCCGTGGTGTACGATCTCCCCTCCATACGAACAGACCTGTCCGTATGCTCCCTGCAGATCCCTGGTATGGTCAGAACAAGGTCACCGCATTCACATCATTGCTGATGGTGATCACAAGATCCAGGGATTCAATGGAGGTAATGGAATCGGAGATTTCAAATACCAGGCACAAAAGCCGGGAATCCCCTGCCGGAACGTTCCCCTTGTAGGTGATCAGATCGTTGGTCAGGACCGTCAGCTGCGCGCTGTTGGCGTGGGCATGATTGATACGGGCAATGATATTGGGAAAGGCATCCAAAAAGTCCAGTTCCTGATCCATACCGGAGCCGTTGTAGAAATTCAGCTGCACCACCAGCAACTGCTTTCCGGGACTTGCTACAATACTGAACGCATTATTATCACCGCCCACAAAGCTCTGGAAGGTATCATAACCGACAAATTCCGCAGTCATTCCTTCCGGGATCTTAAGCGCGGTGGTAAGATCCGTCTGATGCTCATTGGTGGATTTTGGTCCGCCGGAAGGAGTACTTCCGTTTCCGGTATCCGAAGATTGCGCTGCTGCTCCGCCATCATCCGGCAGATCCGTGCTTTCTTCGCTTTCCTTCTGCTCCGCCAGAGCCGCAGCTTCTTCCGCAGCCCACTGCTCCTGCAGCTTTAACAGATCCTCCGGCATCACCGAAGTATCCACCAGACGGCTGTCATAATTGGTTCCGTAAACCAGCAGCAGCTCTGCCGCGTAATTGGAAACCAGCTCGCTGTCCTCTTCGGAAAGTTCGGGAATGGCCGATCCGCATCCTGTCAGTAACAGCATACCGGCAAGTGCAGCGCACAAACCTTTTGTATGGATTTTCTGAATCAATCCCTGCTTTATCATGTATCTCTCCCGGCTGTATATTAGGCGTCTTCTGCAGATGCCCCCGTTGTATCCAGTTCAAACCAGAATTCCACGCCGTTGTCGTAATTGATCACACCGTATTCCTGGTTAAAGGATTTCATGATGGCCTTTACGATGGATAATCCTACGCCACTGCCGCCGTATTCACGGGTTCTGGCCTTATCCACCTTGTAAAACTTCTCCCATACGTGCTCCAGGGAATCTTCCGGAATGGGTTCCCCCGTATTAAATACGGAAATGCGAACGCAGCTTTCCTTTTTCTGGAGCTTCACCTCAATGATCTTATCCCCTGCGCAATGATGCATGGCATTGGAGAAATAGTTCATGAAGACTTCTTCCGTCATGAATTCGTCTGCCCAGACGTAGATCGGATCGTAGCGGCGCATCTTTACTTCGATGCCTTCCTGCTTTGTAAGGATCTCTGAATTCTGGACATAGGTCCTGATCAGTGAAACCACATCAAAACGTTCCATAGCGATCTGATCATTTCCAAACTCCAGCTGGTTCAGGGTCAGAAGCTTCTTGACCATAATGTTCATCTTGGAAGCTTCGTCTATGATCACGTCGCAGTAGAAATTCCTGCTTTCGATATCATCGTCGTTGATCCCAGCCTGCAGTCCTTCCGCATAGCCCTGGATCAGCGCAATGGGTGTCTTCAGTTCATGAGAAACATTGGAAAGGAACTCCTGGCGCATCTTGTCGATGGCTTCCTTCTTTTCAATATCCCTCTTTAACTCATTGTTGGCGGTCTTTAATTCGGAGATGGTCTTTTCCAGAGTCGCCGACAAAATATTGATGTTTTCGCCCAGATTTTCGATCTCGCTACTGCTGCGATCCGTGAACTTCACGTCAAAATCCATATGGGTCATCCGTTCGGAAATATCCGCCAGATGATGGATGGGTTTCGCGATCCGGGCAGAAACCACATACACAATGGCTGCACCCAAAAAGGCAGCGATCAGTCCTGCATACAGCAGGAAACGATTGGCAATATCCACACTTTCCCGAATAGCTTCCACAGGACTTCGGACCATGAACAGAAAGCCATTATCCAAAATGCCCCACATTTCCAGATACTCTGTGGTGGTCATTACATCCGTGACCCGTTCGATGGTATAATTGTCCTCTTCTTTCAGCACTTCCCGTTGTTTTTGCCGGGGTGCGGGAGCATTGTTTCGATTACGTTCCCGGCTATCCTCCGCAGTTGTCTCTGCGCTGACGCTCATCCACAAAGGAGCATTCATGGACTGTTTGTCTGCTTCTCCTGCATCCCCGTCTTCCAGGGGTCCTGCAGGCTGATCCGGCGTCTCGATATATTCCGGCGTTTCCGTTTCCGTATCTTCCGATGTCTTGTCTTTCTGCCCCGGCTCCGGCTGATAAGGCATGATAATAATGGGCTGAAACAGGTTTTCCAGCAGCATCCGGCTGAGCATCTCACTGTCGCTTGTAGAGCAGATCACCGTCCTGGAATCGGAATCCAGCACGATCACGGACAGATTGTATTTGCCGCAGAGCTTATGGAGTTCCACGTCAAAGTCATCACTGCCGATGGTATCGTTGTTTCCGGCCTGATTAATGGCATCGTAAGCGGTCATCAAAGACTTCTGCTTATTGGCCACATAAAAGGACTCCAGAAAAAAGTTGTTGATCAAAAACAGCAGAAGGATCGTTCCTGCCAGTAAGACTACGAAGATGGTTGTAATCTGTTGCCGAATGGAATAGCCTGACTTTCCCATACATTTCCTCCGTATTCTCACAATCTCCCCATTTTGGATATAACCTAATCTATTTTACAATAATTTTCAGGATTTTTCATCCACAAACAAAAAGAGGCGGTCTCCCGTGAGACCGCCCATATAGAGTCAGAGGAGGTGATGGCAATCTTCCCCTCTGAGGCTATCAATATGTCAGGATCCATCCGGGTTTCCCGGACAGAAAACCGATCAGCCCTTAACCGCACCGATCATGACACCCTTCTCGAAGTACTTCTGGAAGAAAGGATATACACACAGAATCGGCAAGGTGGAAACAATGATGATGGCATACTTTACCTGATCCGCTGAGGACTGGCCGTAGCCGCCCTGTACACCGCCGTTTCCGTTCTGGAACGCCTGATTTAACAGCAGGATCTCACGAAGCACGATCTGCAAAGGTGCGTTGGCTTCCTTGTTGTTGTAGATCAGGGCGTTAAAGTAATCATTCCAGTGGAATACCGCATAATATAAGATCAGTACGGAGATCACCGCCTTGGACAAAGGCAGGACCACCTTGAAAAAGTAGGTAAAATGCGAGCATCCGTCCAAAATGGCCGCTTCGTACAGATCCTCCGGAATGGAATTTGCAATAAAGGTACGTGCGATGATCAGATTGTAGGTATTTACCGCGATAAAAATGATCAGGATCGTCTTCGTGGAGATCAGGTTCAGGCTGCTGATGGTCATGTAAGTAGGCACCAGACCGCCGTTAAAGAACATGGTA
>JAILDL010000196.1 GCA_024689465.1 Lachnospiraceae bacterium | reverse complement strand
GACGGGCTTCTTCGTTGCCCTGGAAACCTGGCGCACGATCTCTCTGGCCAGTTCCGGATCCTTCATGAGGCAGCTGCCATCGAGGAGCGCCCCTTTGCCATCCTGGACATCAACATGGGCTGCCCGGTGCCCAAGGTGGTGAATAACCACGAAGGCAGCGCCCTCATGAAGGACCCGGAACTGGCCAGAGAGATCGTGCGCCAGGTTTCCAGGGCAACGAAGAAGCCCGTCACGGTAAAGTTTCGCAAGGGCTTTGACAAGGATCATGTAAATGCAGTGGAATTTGCCAAATACATGGAGGACGGCGGGGCAGCAGCCATCGCGGTCCACGGCAGGACCAGAGAGCAGATGTATTCCGGCAACGCGGACTGGGAGATCATTGCGAAGGTAAAGGAAGCCGTGTCCATTCCCGTCATCGGAAACGGAGATGTGGCAGACGGCGTGAGCGCCAAAGCTATGGTAGAGGAAACCGGTGTGGACGGCATCATGGTCGCCAGAGCATCCAGAGGAAACCCCTGGCTCTTCCGGGAGATCACCCAGTACCTGGAAACCGGCACCACACCCCCGCGGCCCAGCCAGGCCGAAGTGCGGGACATGATCCTGCGCCATGCCAAGATGCTTTCCGACTATAAGGGAGAATACACTGCCGTCCGGGAGATGCGCAAGCAGATCGCCTGGTACTTAAGCGGCTATCCCCATGCAGCCAGATTGCGGGCAAAGCTTTCTGCCATCGAATCCCTGGAGGAGTTGGCAGAGGGGATAAACGCAGTTACCGGCGCCGGAGAAACATCACATTCTTCCGATCTGAGATAAGACAATAGGTGCATCTATGAATCAAGCAGCGGTAAGAGCAGAAGCAAAACAGAAAAGACCCTATACAGGACTGACTACGGAGCAGGCCCTGCAGCGTGTGCAGGAAGGCCTATCCAACCGAAAGGCGTCTACCGGTACCAAGACCATCAAGGAGATCCTGAAAAGCAACCTCCTGACCTACTTTAACCTGGTCTTTACCGTGCTGGCGATCCTGCTGATCATCGCAGGCTCCTATCGGGACCTGACCTTCGTCTTTGTCATCGCAGCCAATGCCGCCATTGGCATCGCTCAGGAGATCTACTCCAAGAACGTTCTGGATAAGATGAACCTGATGTCCGAGCCAAAGGTCATCGCCATTCGGGACGGCCGGCAAAAGGAGATCCTTTCGGAGGAGATCGTAAAGGATGACTGCATCTACTTAACCGGCGGCATGCAGATCCCTGCAGACGCCAAGGTCCTGGAAGGGACTGTCCATGTAAACGAATCCATGCTCACCGGTGAATCCGATGAGATCGAGAAAAATCCGGGGGATAAGCTGCTCTCCGGCAGTTTCATCGCATCCGGCGAATGTATGGCCAGAGTCAGCGCTGTGGGAGAGTATGCCTATGCCTCCCGTCTTATGAAGGAAGCTACCACCATGGGAAACAGGGAGCAGTCCGAGATCTTCCGCTCCTTAAACCGTATGCTCACCTTCTTCGGCATCCTGATCATCCCTCTGGGCATCATTTTGTTCGTGCAGCAGTATGTGTATGCCAAGGCAGGCTTTTCCGAAAGCATCATCGGCATGGTAGCCGCCCTCATCGGTATGATCCCGGAAGGCATCTACCTCTTAACCTCTTCTGCCCTTGCAGTCAGCGCCGTGCGCCTTTCCGGCAAGAAAGTGCTGGTCCATGACTTAAAGTGCATCGAGACCCTGGCCAGAGTGGACTGCCTGTGCGTGGACAAGACCGGTACCATTACCGGCAAGGACATGCATGTGACCGGCATGGAAGTCCTTTCTCCCGCCTTAGGCGAAAATCAGGTAAACACCCTGCTGGCAGACTTTGCCCAGGGCATGCAGAGCGCCAACGACACCATGATCGCCCTGCAGGATCACTTCGATTCCACCAGCGGCCGGCTGCCTTCTGCAGTTGTGCCCTTTTCCAGTAAATACAAATACAGTGCGGAGACCATTTCCGGAAAACATTATGTGCTGGGGGCTCCGGAATATGTTCTTGGTATGCGTTACAGTGCCTATGGCGAAGCCATAAAAGCCTTTAACGAAAACGGCTGCCGTGTCATCGCTTTTGCGGAATATCCGGCGCTGCCAAAAGGCGAGAAGCTTTCCGGCGACTGCGAGCCCATCGCCCTCATCGTTTTGGAAAATCCCCTGCGGGAAAATGCGGAGAAGACCTTTAAGTTCTTCCGGCAGCAGGGCGTCCAGATCCGGGTCATCTCCGGCGATAACCCCGTGACCGTATCCCAGGTGGCCAAGCGGGCCGGCATTCCCGGGGCGGAGAAGTACATCGATGTATCTTCCCTGGAAAATGATAGCGCTGTCAGTGAAGCAGCCCTGCATTATACCGTCTTCGGAAGAGTATCCCCGCAGCAGAAAAAGCTGATCGTAAAAGCCCTGCAGAAAGCCGGAAAGACCGTTGCCATGACCGGCGACGGCGTCAACGATATCATCGCCATGAAGGAAGCCGATTGCAGCATTGCCATGGCATCCGGCTCCGAAGCCGCATCCCAGGCATCCCAGATCGTGCTGCTGGATTCTGATTTTGCCAAGATGCCCTCCATCGTGGATGAGGGAAGACGGGTCATCAATAACATCCAGAGAGCTGCCTCCCTGTACCTGGTCAAGAATATCTTTTCCCTGCTCCTGGCAGTGTTCTCCGTGATCCTCCTGTTGGATTATCCCCTGACCCCTGCCCTGGTGAGCCTGATCAGTCTCTTTACCATCGGCATCCCTTCCTTTGTTCTGGCCATGGAGCCCAATACGGAGAAGGTGACGGGCCACTTTTTATCCAACGTGATCCGAAAGGCCCTGCCGGCTGGCATCACCGACTTCCTCACCGTCAGCGCTCTGGTCATCTTCTGCCGGGAATTTATGATCGATCCCGAGTGCCTCTCCACCTCCTGCAGCGTGGTGGTGGCCATCGTGGGCTTTATGATCCTGTATCGCATCATGTGCCCCATGCGCCGGATCCATACAGGCTTGCTCATCGGCGTCATCTTAGGATGGCTGTTTTCCATGCTGTTTCTTCCGGCGTTCTTTGGCGTCACCAGTCTTACCAGACAGAGCGCCATGCTGATGGTGGTCTTTGCCCTCCTGACAGAGCCCGTCCTGCGCTATACTTCGGAGCTGGCAGCCCTGCTCCACAGGAAACTCGCACGGATTTAATTGACACGCAGATACAAAGTCGCTACAATATGGTATGCTGACTGCGCACTTTAAGCACAGATCACAAAATGAAAGTGAAGTCTCAGGAGGACACAATGGAAGAGAAGAAGAATATCCTGACATACGAAGGCCTTCGAAATTATGAAGATGAACTCCATGAACTGAAGGTTGTGAAACGACAGGAAGTAGCGCAGAAGATCAAGGAAGCCAGAGAACAGGGTGACTTATCCGAGAACGCTGAGTACGATGCAGCAAAGGATGAGCAGAGAGACATCGAAGCCCGTATCGAAGAGCTGGAGAAGATCCTTAAGAACGCAGAAGTAGTCGTAGAAGACGAAGTAAACTTAGACCACATCAACATCGGCTGCCAGGTAAAGATCCTGGACCTGGAGTATGATGAAGAGCTGGAATACAAGATCGTAGGTTCCACCGAGGCCAACAGCTTAAAGGGCAAGATCTCCAACGAATCTCCCGTAGGCAAGGCCCTCATCGGAGCCAAGCTTGGGGATGTGATCACCGTAGAGACCCAGGCAGGAGAATTATCCTATAAGGTACTCCAGATTCAGCGTTCCAACTGATAAGAGGAGACGATAGTGGGACCAGCCGCAGGGTTAGCCCCACTTTTTTGCTATTTACAAACAGATTATGAAAAGATTAGATCCGTATATGGATGGAGGAGAATACCTTGGCAGAAGGAAATCAGCAGAACAATCAAGCGAAGAACACGCAAACAGCCGAACAGGATGTAAACCAGCTCCGTAAGGTCCGCAGAGAGAAGCTGGCAGCCCTGCAGGAAGCAGGCAAGGATCCGTTCGTGATCACGAAATTTGACCAGACCCATCATTCCGATGAGGCAAAGAGCCTTTATGAAGCCCATGAAGCCGAGCTGCTGAAGGATCGCGCTCCCTTTAACGGCGATGGCCTGGATGAGGAAGCCTTAAGAGCTGCAAAGAAGGAATATTACAACGAGACCAGAGCCATTATGGATGCGTCTCCCATTTATGTCAACGTAGCCGGCCGTATGATGTTCAAGCGCGTCATGGGTAAGGCAAGCTTTTGCAATCTCCGGGATCTGAAGGGAGATGTTCAGGTATATGCTTCCAAGGACGCCCTGGGAGAAGATGCTTACGGAGAATTCAAGAAGGCAGATATCGGCGATATCTACGGTGTAAAGGGATGGATGTTCCGCACCATGACCGGTGAGATCTCCATTCATGCCGAAGAGATGACCCTGCTGTCCAAGAGTCTGCAGGTACTGCCGGAGAAGTTCCACGGCCTGACCGATACCGATATGCGCTATCGTCAGAGATACATCGACCTGATCATGAACACCGACTCCAGGGATGTTTTTGTAAAGCGCTCCATCATGATGAAGGAGATCCGCAACTTCCTGGCAGGCAGAGATTTTATGGAAGTGGAGACCCCCATCCTGGTGTCCAACGCAGGCGGCGCAGCAGCCCGTCCTTTTGAGACCCATTACAACTCTCTGGATGAAGATGTAAAGCTGCGTATTTCTCTGGAGCTGTATTTAAAGAGACTGATCGTAGGCGGTCTGGAGCGGGTTTACGAGATCGGCCGTGTATTCCGTAACGAGGGTGTGGATACCCGTCACAATCCGGAATTTACCCTGATGGAGTTATACCAGGCATACACCGACTATGAAGGCATGATGGAACTGACCGAGAGCATGTTCCGTTATCTGGCGGAAAAGGTAAACGGTTCCACCACCATTACCTACCAGGGCAAGGAGATTGACTTAGGAAAGCCCTTCGCCCGTCTGACCATGACCGACGCTGTAAAGCAGTACGCCGGCATCGACTTTGATACCGTAGCTGATGATGCGGCAGCAAAGGCTCTGGCAAAGGAGCACCACATTGAATTTGAAGACCATCATAAGAAGGGTGATATCCTGAACCTCTTCTTTGAAGAATACTGTGAAGATAAGATGATCCAGCCTACCTTTATCATGGATCATCCCATCGAGATCTCCCCGCTGACCAAGAAGAAGCCCTCCGATCCTTCCAAGGTGGAGCGTTTCGAGCTCTTTATCAACGGCTGGGAGATGTGCAACGCTTACTCCGAGTTAAACGATCCCATCGATCAGAGAGAGCGTTTCAAGGCACAGGATGCGCTGGCAGATGCAGGGGATGAGGAAGCAAACCACACCGATGAAGACTTCCTGAACGCACTGGAGATCGGTATGCCTCCTACGGGCGGTATCGGCTATGGCCTGGACAGACTTTGCATGCTGCTGACCGATTCCGCAGCCATCAGAGATGTGCTGCTGTTTCCTACGCTCAAAAGCATTACCTGAGAAAGCCAGTATTTATGCGGGTTTGCGGGGTTGAACAAACGTTTGACCACTTTTTGACCACAAAAAAACCCGTTTCAGTCGGTTTCAATCGGGAATAATTCTGTGAAAAAACAAAAAATGGCATTAATTTTGAAGGCCACTTTCTAAGAAATTAGAAAGTGGTCTTTTTTTATTCGCTTCCGTCACAGAA
>JAILDL010000186.1 GCA_024689465.1 Lachnospiraceae bacterium | reverse complement strand
TCTACCAACGGTGATACCCGCTTAGGTGGTGATGACTTCGATCAGAAGATCATCGACTGGATGGTATCCGAGTTCCAGAAGCAGGAAGGCATCGACTTATCCAAGGATAAGATGGCCCTTCAGAGATTAAAGGAAGCAGCTGAGAAGGCTAAGAAGGAACTTTCCAGTGCAACGACTACCAACATCAATCTGCCTTTCATTACCGCAGATGCTTCCGGTGCAAAGCACTTTGATATGAACCTGACCAGAGCTAAGTTCGAAGAACTGGTACACGATCTGATCGAACGTACCGCAGTTCCCGTACAGAATGCTATGAGAGATGCAGGTCTTAACAACAGTGATATTACCAAGGTCCTTCTGGTAGGTGGATCTACCCGTGTTCCTGCTGTTCAGGAAAAGGTAAAGCAGCTTACCGGAAAAGAGCCGAATAAGACATTAAACCCTGATGAGTGTGTAGCGATCGGTGCTTCCATTCAGGGTGGTAAGCTGGCAGGCGATGCCGGTGCAGGCGAGATCCTTTTGCTGGATGTAACCCCCCTGTCTCTGTCCATTGAAACCATGGGCGGTATCGCAACCAAACTGATCGAACGGAATACCACCATCCCTACCAAGAAGAGCCAGGTATTCTCCACGGCAGCCGATAATCAGACGGCTGTAGATATCAACGTCCTTCAGGGTGAGAGACAGTTCGCTCGTGATAACAAGTCCCTTGGACAGTTCCGCCTGGATGGAATCCCTCCTGCAATGAGAGGCGTTCCTCAGATCGAAGTTACTTTTGATATTGATGCAAACGGTATCGTTAACGTATCCGCAAAGGATCTGGGTACCGGCAAGGAACAGCACATCACCATTACTGCTGGTTCCAACATGTCCGATGATGAGATCGATCGTGCAGTTAAGGAAGCTGCCGAGTATGAAGCACAGGATAAGAAGCGTAAGGAAGCCATCGATGCAAGAAACGATGCAGATTCCTTCGTATTCCAGACCGAGAAGGCTCTTACCGAAGCAGGCGACAAGATCGATGCTTCCCAGAAGGCTACGGTAGAAGATGATATCAAGGCATTAAAGGAAGTCCTGGATCGTACCAAGGACCAGACCGATCTGTCCGATGCAGATGTAGATGCATTAAAGAGCGGTAAGGAAAAACTGATGAACGATGCACAGGCTCTGTTTGCCAAGATGTATGAGAGCGCACAGGCTGCAGCAGGTGCTGCCGGTGCAGGCCCGGATATGGGAGCTGGCGCAGGCCCTGATATGGGTGGCGCTGCCGGAAATGCTGCAGATGACGATGTCATCGACGGAGATTTTCGTGAGGTTTAATTGACAGACCTACATTTATAAGATTTAATTGTGGAGGCGCATGGCTACAGGCTGTGCGTCTCACATTCGGTTAAACAGGAAACAAATTTACGTTCCATTTTGGAGGTTTTATATGGCAGAGAATAAGCGGGATTATTATGAGGTGCTGGGCGTTGATAAAAACGCCGATGATGCTGCCTTAAAGAAAGCATACCGCGTGCTTGCCAAAAAATATCATCCGGATGCAAACCCGGGAGACCAGGCTGCAGCAGAGAAGTTTAAAGAAGCTTCGGAAGCTTACGCCGTCCTCAGTGATCCGGAGAAAAGAAGA
Organism: Lachnospiraceae bacterium; assembly: GCA_024689465.1. GTDB lineage: Bacteria > Bacillota > Clostridia > Lachnospirales > Lachnospiraceae > JAILDL01. The sequence goes on along the minus strand of JAILDL010000186.1, from coordinate 635 downwards.
CAATACGATCAGTTCGGTCATGCAGCCTTTGATGGATCTGCAGGTGCCGGCGGCTTCGGCGGTTTCGACTTTAACGGAGCGGATTTCAGTGATATATTCGGAGACATTTTCGGTGATTTCTTCGGCGGCGGAAGATCTTCTTCCCGCGGCGGTACCATGCCTACCAAGGGCGCCAATCTTCGCACCCGTGTGAACATTACTTTTGAAGAAGCTGTATTTGGCTGCGAAAAAGAGATCGAGTTAAACATCAAGGAAGAATGTAAGAGCTGTCACGGAACCGGTGCAAAGCCGGGAACCACTCCGGAGACCTGCCCCAAGTGTGGCGGCAAGGGCCAGGTGGTTTACACATCCCAGTCCTTCTTCGGTACCGTACGAAATGTGCAGACCTGTCCCGATTGCGGCGGCAGCGGCAAGATCATAAAGGAAAAGTGTCCGGATTGCCACGGTAGCGGCTATATTCCCATGCGAAAGAAGTATGCGGTGGATCTGCCCGCCGGTATCGACAACGGCCAGTGCAAACGTCTGGCAGGACTTGGAGAGCCTGGAACCAACGGCGGTCCCAGAGGCGATGTGCTGGTAGAAGTCATTGTAGGTAGCCATCCGGAATTCCAGAGACAGGATTACAACATTTATTC
>JAILDL010000185.1 GCA_024689465.1 Lachnospiraceae bacterium | reverse complement strand
TCCTTACCGTCCAGAGAATCGTCCTTATCCTTGATCAGGTAGTAACCTGCTGCAAGGCCGGAAGCGGTGTAAGCGAACTTGCCGTCTGCATTTGTATTTTCAGACTTGGTCAGTGTGGTAACAGGTGTGGTCAGTGCTGCGCACAGAGTAGGACGGATGGATTCCAGATTATCCTTGGACTCCTCGATCTTCTTAGCAACTTCTGTTGCATCCTTACCAAGAGAGGTCAGCTTATCAGGGTCTACGCTGGAACCAAAGGCTACGTTGGAAAGGGTCTTTGTGCCCTTCTCATCAACGGAGAGGTCACCGGTAAAGATCTGGTAAACCTCGTAGGTGTGACCGGCATCCTTGTTGGTGACTTCAATGGAATAGGTCTGTGCGGGTGTGGGGTTGCTTTCTGCTGCAAAAGCGCTCATACCACTGGTAAGAAGCATCGCTGCGGCAAGAATCCCCGTCAGTAGTTTCTTCATTTTCATCGTTCTATTTTCTCCTTTATGCGTTCTACGCAATTATTTATAAAAACAGGACCAAATCCTGATTTCATACCAGATTTTCGTTTACAGAAGGAATATCCCAGGCCTCCTGCCGCCATGAACAGGCATCCGGGAAAGAGGAATCGGAAGGTCCCTCTTCCGCCGGTCTGCGGCAGAACATATTGTTCTTCCTCGTTGCGGGTATTGGTGATCACGATGGTTCCCTCGTTGATCCCCGCCAGATTGTTCTCCGAGTAACTGGGTGTGTAATACAGGCTGCTGTACTCGGATACGTAATATTGCCATTCATACAGCGCCGTTACCGCACCGGAAGAATCCGTTACCTGATAATACTTATCCAGGTCCTCCAGTTTGGCAAACCATCTGCCGGCACTGTTTTCCTTGATCTCCAGCTGCAGATAGGATGAAGTCTCCACCCCATCGGGGATCTCCGAATCTTCCCTTTCGGAAACCGCTTCCTGAACCGACAGATCAGAAAGGTAATAACTGCTGCTCCAGGAACGGTACGCTCGGATAACGGTATGACCCGTGACCGGTATGGAGTAGGTCAGTGGATTCGGCCCTTTCTGGTTTTGAGCCGTTTCGTTTGGAGCGATCTGGGTTCCGTTTACCAGCACCTTTAAGGGAGCCGTATTGTACTCATCGGTATAAGTAAAAGTAAGTTTCACTACACTGCCGGATTCCAGCGAAGGATAATTCGTGATCTTCTCACAAATGCTGTTTCCGTTATATTCCAGAACCGATGCCGAATAGTACCGGGTATGATCGATCTCCTTACCGGTTCCCAATCTCCTGCCCACTTTTACCAGAATACTGGTAGGCCGCAGGGTGGTATTGCCGGAATCTCCCGCCCACAGTTTCTCCACCGTGATGCTCGTCCGCTTCCTCATATCCTTTACGTAAAGGTTCTGACCATTGGTCAGCCGGATTCCTCCCAGAGATGAGAACTGGGCCGGCAGGATCGGATCCTCGTAATGCTCCTCCGTGGAGATCGCCAGGTAAAAATAGGTGGGATCTTTATTCAGGAAGTACCCTTCCGGAGGAGTGATCTCCGTCAGGCAGTAGGCCGTATTGGCTTTCAGATTTCCAAGGGAGATCTTACCCTCTTCATCCGTCGTCAGACTCTCCTCCACCGGCACAAAGGTTTCTCCGTTATAGATCGCAAGTGCAAAAACCGCACCGGGCAAATGGATGTTTTCATTGTTCCAGTCCGTTTTATAAACGGTAATGCCCTTTACATTGGCATGTGCGGAAGAATTCTGCATCTTGTAATCCAGCTGGGTTTCATCACTGCTTCCCCCTTCGCTCACCCCTTCCAGGGTGATCTTATTATCCAGATGGAAGCTGTAATCCGTCGGTCCGGTAAGCTGATAGGTGTAGCGGATCCGCAGATGCCTTTCATCCGGCACTGTCAGGTACAGATACTCATATTCCGTATATTTAGGCCAGTCACCGGTTCTGGCAAAAGCCGTATCGGTGGTAACGCTGTATTCGGAAGGATCCAGCAGGATCTCATTCCCCTGGGCATCTACCTCATAGATCACCAGGGAATTGGGCACCAGGTCCACTCTTCCTTCGTAATCATCCGGGAATTCTTCGTTATAGCCGTAGCTGACTTTCAATATATCCGTCAGTTCCAGGGTATCCTTATCCTTTAAAAGGTCTGCCGCTCCTTCGTTTATATCCACCACATAGCGAATGGCATCCAGACCTTCCAGGGGAGCGGAAGTCTTGGTGACATAATTGCTGATCTTGGTGATCTTCTGGGACTGGAAATCCGATCCCATCTCGCCGCCGGGATTTCTTACCTGTACCCCGTTGGTAAACAGGACAGGCTCCGAACCGGTAAAGGCGACACTGTCTTTGATCTTTGCCAGGACCTTGATATACATGTTCCTGCCGTCAAAGGTACCTGCTGCGCTTTGCGGAACGATAATGCGAAGGGTTCCGTCACTGTTTTTTGCAGCGCTGAAGGTTACCCCGGAAAGGGTTGCACTGCCGCTGTCCCCGTTAAAGGAAAAGGCTGCTGCGTTATCAAAGGCCGCGTTGTCCGCAATAATCAGGCCATGCAGGGTTTGTCCGTTTACTGCCACCGTATCGATGAGCGAAACCGTATCCGGCAGCATCTCATCAATGGTGATGTCTCCGCTGTTGTAGCCGGAGGGCAGATTTAATCGCAGGATCCAGGGAATGATGCCCTGCCCGTACAACGAGGAACTGAAATAGTCATAGGTCTGCGTATCTTCGTTGTAGTACCCGTCGTATTTGGTGATGCCAGGGTAATAGGTGATGTCATCCCCTGCTTCGTATTTTTTGCTGTAGACCCAGGCGGTATTCTGGAAGTTTATCTGGGAAGAACCGTCCCCTAAGTCTGCCTTCGTGTAATAGGAAAATGTGATGTTTCCGATGGAAGAAGTCAGGTCTTTGTAAAAGGTGATCCGGAAGGCCTGATAGCCGCTGACGGCTCCTGTGTTAACCACATCTCCCACGCCGCTTACAACACAACTGCCATCAAAGCTGCTGCGTAGCGTCTTTTGAATGGAAGACAGTTCCTCTGTTGTGATCACCTGGCCGCCCGACATGGTGTCGTTATAGCTCCAGGTAGTATTGTTGTTTTCGTTCCGACTGATGGGAGCGATCAGGGTGATGTCCCATCGGATATTTGCCACCGGATTTCCGTTTGCTCCGGTACTGATCTGCATCTCACCGGAAGCCTCTTTTTCCAGAGTCTTTTCTTCTTCCTTCCCTACGTAGACCGAGCCTTCGCCATGTCCTCCGCTTTCATCATTTTCGATGTCCAAAAGCAGATAGGCTGTATTTTTCAAACTTCCGTACATCAGATCCGTTGCCGTGTAGGTCTGGGTATAGGTAATGGTGTAGGTATTGTAATCATTCCCTTTAAAGGTATAGGGCAATGTAACGGTCTTACTCTTTCCGGAGGAATCCGTCATGGTGACCTGCTGACCGTCCAGCGGGATCTGATTTTCCTTCCAGGTCACTTCCTGATCCAGCACCGAATACTTGTCCACCAGGGTGTATCCCTTCAGGTTCCGTTTCAGGCTGTTTAAGATAATGGTCCAGGTGACTTCATGATCCCCGGTCTTACTGCCCCACTTATTAACATCGGGCTGATGGTCAAAGGTATAATCAAAACCATCCACCTTATCCGAGCCGCCCGGATAAGACGCTCTGACCGAATTGTTCAGATAGGTTACGGAAGTGGCGTTTCGTACCGCAGCCGGTACGGTTACGGTATAGGTTACTTTGTAATTTGACCCGGCCGCCATCTGCGGGATCACCAGATCAAAGGATTGCCCGTTTCGGGATGTGCTCACACCGCTTACGGAACGACCCGTGGAAACATCCGTTACACGGATGGATACACTGCTTAGATCCAGCAGCGACGTTAAGGAGGAATCCGTCTGGTAATTGTAGTCCTTAACAGTCATCACATCCTTTAAGGTGACGGCTCCGTCCGTTCCTTTTTCAGAAGAAATATAGATCACATAAGTGAACGTCCCGTTTGCTTCGTTATAGGTGGAATCTTCCTTGTTCTTGGCTACATCCAAAGAGTATTCATTGCTTTTCTCAAAGTAGACTGTAAAGGCTACATCATCGGAAAACCGGTAGGTCCTGGAATCTTCGTTATTATCTCTGGTGCTTAAACAGGTAAAGTTAAAATCACCGTTGATATCGGAAGACTGATTCAGCTTTGCAAACTCTTCAAAAAAGACGATGGTTACAAGGCCTTCGGCGGTTATGGTGTAGGTACCGACGTTCTTGTTCTCCGCATTATAGACCAGACCGTTGTTCACCGCTTCCAGAGGGGTGATCCCCGCCTGCTCCTTCAGATGATAGGTGATGGTCCTGCCTTCTACCGTGGACGCATCCAGGGATCCTCTCGGCACCACATAATCCAGGAAAAACCGGATCCTGCTGTTTTCTCCGATGATCTCTCCATCCTGAATATCATGCCAGTTGTCATAATAGTAGGCAGATACCTGCGCCGATACACCGGTGATCGTATAGGTACGGGATGCATAGGCAGAAGTTGCGGCAACCGTCGTTTCATAAGTAAAACTGTCGGATGCCGAGGAGGCTAAATACACCGGTGAAAGGACTTCTCCGGTAATTTCGGACATAAAAATACCGGATTCACCATCTGAGTAAACCCGGCAGCTTAACACATTCTCCTGTTTTCGGCTCATAGACAGTTCATCCTGATATTCGATCTGAATCTGTCCATCCCCTGTTGTGCGGTAACTGCCTTGTCCGTTATTTAATTGTCCGTCCGTCTGCTCCACCTGTCCGAATTCATCGGGCACATCGTAAATGATCTGGTCTTTGGAACTTGCTTTTTCCGGAAGGGTATATTTTACAGTGATCCGAAGATTATCGCCCGGTCGGATCTCTTCTTCCGAGATATCACTCCAGGTGCCGTCCGCGTTCTTTCGCTGGATCAGCGTTTCCGTAATATAGTCCGCCAGATTGATCTGCTTTCCTTCGGTCTCATCTGCCTCAGCGGTTTCTTCGCTTTCGGTTTCGGTTTCATCGAAATCGTTTTCGGTGCCGTCCGTCTCTACGGTGTCCGCTTCTTGGGGTTCTGTTTCATCAAAGTTCGAAGCTGCAGTTTCCTGTTCTGCAGGATCACCATCCGCTCCTGCCGGGGCTCCTGCCTTGGCTCCTTCCGGATCCTCACCGGCTTCCTGCCCTGCTGCATCAAAGTCTTCCGCAGTTCCATCCGAATAGGGATCTTCTTCTTTTACTGCTTCAACGCTCTCCGTTTCCCCGGCGGTCGTCTCCATAATGGTTTCCACCGTGAAGGAACCGTCTGCATCGGATGCTCCCGGTTCGGAATAATCCTCCGGGATCAGATCTCCGGCATCCACAAACAGCCCGATCTGTCCGGCTCCGTCCTCCGAGATGGCGGAAGCAGGCTTTCGCAGGCCGTACATCGTCAGGATGGCAGCCATCACGGATAACAGACCGATGCTGATCCATCGGATCTTCGTCATTCTGTTTTTCATTACAAGTTCGGAAATAAACTCCTCCACCTGCCTGCTCATGAATGCTCCTTAGGGCATCTTGCCCATTGTTTCAAAGGGATATACCCGAAATATCAGTTTGCCGATGATCTGGTCATCCACGATGCAGCCAACCACTGCGCTGCGGGAATCGATGGAAACTGACCGGTTATCACCCATTACAAATATATGGCTTTCCGGAACCTGATAGGGAAAGGAAATATCATAGGGGTCCAGACTCTTTTCCGTCAGATAGGGCTCATCGATGGCAACGTTGTTCACATATACCTGCCCGTCTTCTTCTATGTTGATCCAGTCGCCGGAGGAACCCATTACCCGCTTTACCAGTACACGGTTGTTATAGTAAAAGGCCACCAGGTCTCCGGTTTCAAATTCTCTGGAATTCGTGGCCACAACGATCTCTCCGGTGTGCAGGGTGGGTGCCATGCTCTCTCCGGTGATACGGAGCACCGTAATGAAAAAACTGGAGATCAGGATCGCAACAGCTGCCACGATCACGATGGCAAATACGGTATGGCGAAAGATCTTTCGATATTCGGCCCGGCTGTTTTCACGCCCCAGCTCTGTCTTCAGCTGTTCCAGATCCGGAAGCTGTTCCACTGTCTTCTTCCTGCTCATCGGTCCTTGCAACAACACCGGAATCATCCGGATCCTGTGCATTCTCCTGCTTGTTATTGGCTTCTGCCTTCATGCGCTCACATTCTTCTCTGGTGCTTTCCAGCATCTGTGCGCATTCAGCCCTGGTCTGTTCCAGTTCGTCGTGGGCTTTGTTCCACATGCCGACGATCTCTTCTTTGATCTCCGGATCTTCCAGGAGAACGCCGCTTTTTACTTTCTGAACGAACTGATCCGCCGCTTTCTGGGCGTTTACGAAAACATCCTGTAGTGCCAGGGACAACTCGGCGATGTTTCCGGATTCGGTGAGGGCCATCATCTGCAGATCCACACTGCGCTGCATCTGGGCTTTCTCTCTGGCAAGTCTCTCCTTGAGACCGGCTATATCCTTATCGAATTTCGCCTGCATCATTTCCTTCTGCAGGCTGAATTTGTAACGCATCTCTTCCCGTTCCAGGTCAAAGCCGTCCGTCATGCGGGCACGTTCCTGTGCCATCTGCTCCTGGAGCGTTGCGATCTCCTTGCTAAACTGCTCCCGAAGAGCCGCCTTTTCCTGTTCACATGCCAGCCGGGTGTTTTCTTCTCTCTCTCTGGCCTGCTGTGCTTCTTCCGAGTAACGGATCATCAGTTCCAGAAGATCCGTCCTGCTCATTTTCTTTAAATCCAGTTGCTCTGCCATGTTTCTACCCGGCCCTTTTCCTTTTTGGGATCAACCGTTTTCTATTCTAGGGAAAAAGTCATCATAAAAACGGTCATAATTAGGACAAAAAAAGGATAATTTTTTAATTTCCTATTTATTTCGTAAAATTTTGTTTTATTTGCACAAAATCACGCACAAAAAACAGGTCGCTCTTCCCAAAGTGGGAAAAGCGACCTGTTTGACTACCAATGAAACTGTAGGTTTCTCCATTAATTGATCTCGTTAATATCATACGGTGTAGCCTGGTATACGTAATAATTCAGCCAATTGGAATACAGGATATTGCAATGGCTTCTCCACTGTAGCAGTGGCTTCTGATTGGGATCATCCGACGGATAATAATTATAGGGAATATGAATGGGAAGCCCCTTATCCAGATCCCGGAAATACTCATTGTTTAACGTCATCCGATCATACTCCGGATGGCCGTTTACAAAGATCTGCTTACCGTTCTCTGCAATGGCCAGATATACACCGGCTTCTTCGGATTCCGCCAGAACCGTCAGTGCATCACAGGCATGGATCTGTTCTGCCGGCGATTCCGTGTGCCTGCTGTGGGGTGCCATGAAGATATCATCAAAGCCCCGTACAAGAGGTACCTTACGATTATAAACCTTATGCGGATAAATGCCAAAGAGTTTTTCCGGAAAGCTGCGTTTCTGGATCCCGTAATGATGATAAAGGGCAGCCTGTGCTCCCCAGCAGATGTGGAAGGTACTGGTCACATGGGTCTTCGTCCAGTCCATGATCTCACAGACTTCCTCCCAGTAATCCACTTCTTCAAAGGCAATATCCTCCACCGGTGCTCCGGTAATGATCATACCGTCAAACTTCCGATTTCGGATCTCATCAAAGCTCACATAAAACTTATTCAGATGACTGGCCGGTGTATTCACGGAAATATGGCTCTTCACATTGACAAAAGTCACATCCACCTGCAGCGGAGAATTGGACAACGCCCGAAGGAGCTGCAGTTCCGTATCGGTCTTTACCGGCATCAGATTCAGGATACATACTTGTAAAGGACGGATGTCCTGATGCATGGCGCGATTCTCATCCATTACAAATATATTTTCTTTTTCCAAAATGCTAAATGCAGGCAGATCGGCTTGTGTCTTGATCGGCATTGGAATCACGCTCCTTTATCTTTATTTTTGGTTGCAGATCATCTTGCAACAGACTCTTATTTTAATGGAAAAGTCCTTATTTTTCAAGCATCTTAAGCAGTTCGGCTTCATCCAGCACGGGAATGTTCAGTTCCTTTGCCTTATCCAACTTGCTGCCGGCCGCTTCACCGGCTACCACATAGTCCGTCTTTTTGCTGACAGATCCGGTCACCTTTCCGCCGTTTTGCAGGATCAGCTCCTGGGCTTCCTTTCTGCCTAAGGTAGGCAGGGTTCCTGTGATCACAAAGGTCTTTCCTCCCAGCACGTCGGAGGTATTCTCGTTTTTCACAGCTTCCAGATTGACGCCCAGTTCCTTCAGCTGAGAAAGAAGCTCCTTCGTCTCTTCTCTTCCGAAGAACTCCACAATGGATCTGGCGGTGATCTCTCCCACATCCTGGAGCTTGACCAGATCCTCTACACTGGCTTTGGATAAGTCTTCAATGGATGCATACTGCTGCATGATGGCACGGGAAGAGGTACGACCCACATTGCGGATGGCAAGGCCCGTCAGGACCTTATAGGCGTCATTTCCCTTGGACTCTTCAATGGCTGCCAGGATCTTGTCGGTGTTCTTTTCCTTGCCCATGATTCCTTTTTCGATGAGTTCCTCCCGGTGATCCTTCAGACGGTAGATATCCGCACAGCTCTTCAGATACCCCAGCTCCGTCAGCTGATCCACATAGGTTTCCCCGAAGGATTTGATATCCATGGCATCCCGCCCTGCAAAGTAGGACAGGGTACGCTTTAACTGCGCCGGACAGGAGGGATTCACACAATAGATATCACAGGTATCTTCTTCCTGCTCCAGAGGCTTTCCGCAAACCGGACAGACCGTGGGGGCCTGATACACCGTTCCGGTGGACTTTGTCACCGCGATCACCGCAGGAATGATCTCTCCCTGCTTTCGGCAGATGGCACTGCACCCTTCATCGATACCCAGGTTATGGATGTAATCCACATTATGCAGGGTTGCCCTCTGCACGCTGGTGCCGCACAGCCGCACAGGATCCTTAAACCGGGCACGGAAGGTCATCTTACCGGTCCTGCCGACGGCTACTTCGATCTGTTCGATGACAACCTCCTTTTCCTCCGGAGGATACTTATAGGCGATATGGCCGGCACTATATTTGCTGCCGGCAGGAAAATCGGACCGATAGGCGATCTGGTCGATCTTTACCACCGCTCCGTCAATATCATAGGGCAGATCCCCGCGGCTTTCTCCGATCCGGTCGATTTCTTCCAGGATCTCTTCAGCAGTGGCGCATTTCTTATGGGGTACCGTGATGATACCTGCCTTCGATAGAAGATCCAGGCCGCCGGTATGGCTCTCCATAAGGTCTCTGCTCTCGGGACCAGCATCCTGAACGTTGAAGATAAACAGGCGCAGTCCTCTTTCTTTCGTGATGGAGGGATCTAACTGCCGCAGAGTGCCGGCCGCCAGATTTCGGGGATTTGCCGCAGGCTTTTTCCCCAGATCCTCCTGCTTTTCATTAAAGGCTTCAAAGGCCTCTCTGGTCATATAGACTTCGCCCCGCAGTTCCACATAACCGGGGAAGGAAATAGTATGCTGCACATCCGGGATCACCCTTGCATTTAAGGTAACATCCTCTCCCACCAGACCGTTTCCTCTGGTTTCCGCCAGGGTAAGGGTTCCGTCCTGGTAGCGCAAAGACATGGATAATCCATCGATCTTGTGCTCCACGGAAAACAGGGCATCGGGATGAAGACGCTTTACTTCCTCCACCCAGGCAGTCACCTCTTCTTTGGAAAAAACATCCTGAATACTGAGCATGGGCACGTTGTGGGTTACATTGACGCCGGCTTCCCGCTTGGTGGTGCCGCCTACCAGCTGTGTGGGCGAATCCGCTGTGACATACTCCGGATGTTTCTGTTCCAGCGCCCGCAGTTCCAGGGACAACTGGTCGTATTCAAAGTCCGAGATCTCCGGTTCGTCCTGGTTATAATACCGGTCATTGTGATAGCGGACCTGTTCTTTCAGTTCTTCGTATCGTTTCTTATCGTCCATTATTCCATGCCAAGGATCGCTAACAGCGCATCCTCTTCCTCTTTCGTAATATAGCGCCACTTTCCGGAAGGCAGATCGTCCAGCAGAAGGTTCAGGATCCGGATCCTGCGAAGGGATGTTACCTTATAGCCCAGTTGTCCGCACATCCTGCGGATCTGACGGTTCAGTCCCTGGGTCAGCACGATACGGAAGGTATACTTCCCCAGCTTTTCCACGGTGCAGGGCCTGGTATTGGATTTTAATTCCCGAAGGTACATGCCCCCGGCCATCTGCTTCACAAAGTCCTCGGTGATCTCCTGATCCACCTTGACGATGTACTCCTTCTCATGGACCGAAGAGCCCTTCATCATCTTCTGGATCAGATCCCCGTCGTTGGTCAGGATCATCAGTCCTTCGCTGTCCTGATCCAGACGGCCGGCGTAGGTGATCCGCTCTGCGAATTTGATCTCCTCCACAATGGGTCGCAGGGCGTGACGGTCCTTCTCCGTGCAGGTCACTCCCACCGGTTTGTTGTACAACAGGATCACGCGGTCCTTCCCCACAATGCGTTTACCCTGGTAGGTCACCACATCTCCGGGAAACACTTTGCTGCCCATCTGTGCTTTTTCTCCGTTGATCCGTACCGATCCGTCAGCGAGCAGCTTATCCGCATCCCTGCGGGAGCAGATGCCGCACATGGCCAGATATTTATTGATTCGAACAGGTTCTTCCTTTTGTGCGCTCATGTACCCTATTATAAGGTGAAATAGGCATTTTCTGCAATCTCCACGTCCCTTCCCCGAAGGCGTTTTTCATCGGGTCCGCAGACCAGAAGCTTTTTCCCTGCATGGAGGAAAAGAAAGGCTTTGGAAAAAGTGCACTTCCACTCTTCGGTTTCCCGCTCCTCCAGCATCTCCCCACCGATCACAATGAGCAGACGCCCTTTTTTCCGCCGGATCTTACAGCTTCCGCACTCTTCATAGTCTCCGGCTCTGGACCGGTTATACACGTTGGCATAAAAGACTATTCGAAACAAAAACAAAAGCAGTCCTCCCGACGCCGTACCCGCAGCCCCTGCAGCCGCCACAGTGCGGACGGTTTTGATCACTTTTTTCAGGCGTATGCTTTCCCAGGGATACCGGGCGTTTTCTCCTTCCTCCATGGCCTTTGCTTCCTGTAGACCCTGATTTTCCATGGCTTTCAGCAGCAGGCTGGTAAAGGACTGCTCCCGGGAAACAGGCTCTGCCCCGTAAGCAGTAAGGGACAGATACAGAAACATGGTGATGCTCAGGGCAGCGCCTAATAAGGCCATAATAAGACCTGCCCCCATAATGGATTTTCTCATGGTTACCTCTCTTCTTTTGCATTGAAAACAGGCCGGTACAGAACGTACCCTTTGCCTTTGCGACGATGGGATAGGCCCTCAGTACTATCCTGTCGCTTACAGATGTTCACTATAAAACAATCCCACCTGATTCGTCAAGTGGGATCGTGTTTTCTTATTCGGTTTCTGATCCGGTTTCTTCCACCGGAAGCTGTTTTCTTCGCTGCAGTAACCAGATAAGCAGCGTCATAAGCAGGCTGACCAGCGTCGCTGCAAGGCCTGCCATTCTGCCCGGTGTCTCATAGCGGATGGTGATCTCATGCTTTCCCGCTGGCAGCGTCACACTTAAAAAGCTGCCCATAAAGGTTTCTTTTTCCGTTTTGCTGCCATCCACCCATAAGGTCCAGCCACGGTCATCAGGTACGGACAGAACCAGCTTACCGGTCTCCTCCAGCTCTACGGTTCCGGAAAGGCTCTGCTCCGTCCAGGTCACATCGGTAAGGGTGTGGGCAGAGAGCTTTTCCATGGTCTGCTGCAATATCTCTTCATCCAGCATGTACATGTAGACCGAAGGAATGGGGTTATCGGAATCCGCCGTATGGACCAGGATCTCATTGCCGGCTTCGTTATAGCCAAAGTCCAAAATGTAATTATACCGGACATCCTTCAGGGACTTGTTCTTTTCCCCTTTGTTATACTGGAGCTTCTTGACCTTGGTGGAATTGAGCATGCCGTAAACATAGCCGCTGTACGGCACATACAGAGAGCCGTCGTGGGCATTGATCTCCTTTTCCTCCAGAAAATGGAACAGGATCCCATCCACGCCCAGGGCCTGGACCAGCATATTCTGGGCATAAACCGCATCACCCTCGGTAAAGCCCCAGCGCTCTTCCAGATCAGGCGGTATCACATAGCCTACAGGCAGAGAATATCTGCAGCGGTACACCGCAACATCTCCCTGCTTTCCGATGTAGGAGTACAGGTCATTTTCCTGCATCTCTCCTTCGGTATCCAGAATGTAACGGACACCCAGCAAAGCCGAGGTTAAGGGCGTAGCTCCTTCATAGCAGTAAAATACCTTACTGCTTCCCAGACCCATCTGCTTATACAGCCGTTCGATGGCTTCTCCCGCAGAGGAGGAAAACAAAGATGCCGTCTTATAATCTCCCAACATACCGTCGTTTTTGGTCTTGCGGGTATATTTTTCCATACGATAAAAATCCGGATCGGCTTCTTCCACCTGGGCCGTCAGATCCCGGATATCCTCTAACTGGGATACATACTTTTCCCTGCTGGTCGTCGGGAAGCTGACCAGTGCCGTATTCACCGCCACCTCCGTGATCACTACGCAGAAGGTCACAATGAGAAACAGGATCCGATTCTTTCCCACCCGCTCTTCCTTGTGCATATACCAGAAGCCGATGCTCAGATACATCCC
>JAILDL010000182.1 GCA_024689465.1 Lachnospiraceae bacterium | reverse complement strand
CAGCTTCTTCTCCAGGCAGTAAGCTCTTACCAGGGGTGAAGGACGGTACATCTTGTAGAAATCGCGGATCTCCTGGGGGATGGCGATATAGGGATTTTCATTGTCCAGTTCCTGCTTTACCAGTTCATCACAGAAAACCTGTCCCAGTTCCTCAGCGGTCATGGGCTTTCCGGTTCCGGGATTTAACAGAGGTGCGGGCTTGTTCTTCATATCTGCCCGAACGTTGTACCAGTTCTGGGGCATCTCCGATTCTTCCAGATAGATTTTGTAAGGGATTTCTCTTGTGTTTGACATGTTCTGTCTCCTTTCATCGGTATCTGGGGACATAAAAAAATCCTGTCCCACATTAGTTGCTAATGCTGGGACAGGAGTAAATTCCTGCGGTGCCACCCGGCTTGATGCTGTTGCATCCTCTCATGCGTACTATCATACGCCGATCCACTAACGGGAGATCAGCCGTCTCACCTACTCCGGAAGACCGTTTCAGCTTGCCCTCAAAAGTCCATTCATCCAAGCCATACTCACCGCATTCTCACTGTCTGCGGCTCACTGTGAAAGTACCCTGCCGGGATTACTACTCTTTCTCATCGGTTTTGCTACCATTTATGTTATACAAAAAACCGGTGTCCGTCAACAAGGAATATTTCGAATAAATATTCCTCAAAAAATCATCAACCCTTGAAATCGATGTTCTGGCCAAGGCTGCGTTCTTCCTGCGTTCTGGCCTGATCGGCAGCCATATCGTAGGCATAGCTTACCAGACGGTTCATCAGCTTGTCATAGCTGGAAGCTTCCATGTAAACATACTCCGGCTCTGCTGTTTCCTCTGCGATGTCTTCTCCGGGCACATCCTTTAACCGGTCAAAGGCTTCCTTTCGCTCTGCTCTGCGCTCCTCGATCCGCTCTTCCAGGCGATGCTCTCTGGCCTTCTTTTCTTCTTTTGCCCTTGCCTGCTTATTTGCTTCCCGTTTTGCTTCGATCCGCTCTTTCTGCAGCTTCTGGGATTTCTCCACGGTTGCGAAGAAGCTTTCCTTTCCGTTTTCATCCACGGACATACCGAAGTTCTTTACCGATACACCGCTGCTTCCAAACTGCTTTAAAGCCTGCTCGATGCGGTTCTGGGCCATGGTGATGATGCCCTCGTATTTCTTGCGGTAAGAAGGATCCGTAGCCATACGCTCGATCTTTTCCTCGTCGATGAGGACGACCAGACCGGAAGAGGAACCATAGGCAGCTGCATTCTGCTTTACCTGCTCCATCATGTCCTTGCTGACTAAGATAAAGTTATGGTTTCCGAACTTACTCTTTAATTCCTCGTAATACTCCTTCGCCTGATCGGAAAGCTTTACGTCGCCGATGGCCATGCCGTAATCCGACTTGTGGGGCACCAGGGAGGATTCGGTATCAATGGGATTCCACTTCTTTACCGTTACCTGGCCGATGCTTTTTCCTTCGCCGGTTTTGGCGTTTTCGGAAACTGCCTGATCTCTTACCTTTTTATCTTCTGCTTTTTTGCTGTCTGCATTCCAGGACGCATTCATCTGCTGATATGCAGAAATTCCGTAGATACCTGCCATTTTAACCATACCTCCTTGTATGAAAACCAAATCCGTTTACGCGGCATATACCCTTTTCTAATCTTTATTTCGGTTCCTGCCCCCGGATAGTTTAGAGGAACCCGGAAAAAAAACGCATCGTTTTGATGGGTCCGGGAAATCACAATAAATGACGGTTCGGAAGGCAATAATTGAGTAGAGCGTCCTCCTGTCCCTAACGTATAGTGAGAATCAGGTATATTAACTTCTTATGGATCTGGAGGGAATGAACATGAAGATCTATGTAAACGTAAATGCCGCAAGGGGCGGCAACGGTTCCAAAGAATCCCCTTTTAAGGCCATTGATGATGCTGCCCGGATCGCCATGCCCGGGGATGAAGTCATCGTTGCGCCGGGTATCTATCGGGAATATGTAAATCCCAGGCATGCCGGCACAGAAGATGCCCGGATCACCTATCGCTCCGAGGTTCCTCTGGGGGCTGTGATCACCGGTGCAGAGGTTGTCACTGCATGGAAAAAGTATAAGGGCAGCACCTATGTCACCACCATCGACAACTCCGTTTTCGGCTTTTACAATCCCTATATTCAGGAAGTAGAGGGGGATTGGTATTTCGCTGATAATCACATCCACACCGGAACGGTCTATGTAAACGACCGGATGTTTTACGAAACCCAGACCCTTAAGGAATGTCTGGAAGGTAAGGTATACGAACGCAGCTGGGATCCGGACAACTCCATTTACAAATGGTACTGCGAGCAGGATCCCAAGACCGATTCCACGGTGATCTATGTAAACTTCCAGGATCTGGATCCGAAAAAACAGAATGTAGAGATCGCCGTACGCAGGAACTGCTTTATGCCTTCGGAAAAGTACATCGGCTACATCACCCTGTCCGGCTTTACCGTATGTAAAGCTGCCACCACCTGGGCTCCTCCCGCCGCTTATCAGGACGGTATGATCGGCGCGCACTGGTCCAAAGGCTGGATCATTGAAAACTGTGAAGTATACGGATCCAAGTGCTGTGGTATCTCCTTCGGAAACTATTCCCAGGAAAACAACGACAACTACTTCTTCCACAAGCATGTAAAGAGTCCGACCCAGATGGAGCGGGATGCGGTCTGCAGAGCCCAGTATGACGGCTGGACCAAGGAAACCGTAGGCGGCCATATCGTTCGCAGATGCAACATCCACCACTGCGAACAGACCGGTATCGTCGGCCGTATGGGCTGCGTATTCTCCATCATCGAGGACAACCACATTCACCATATCAACAACATGCAGCAGCTGGGCGGCGCCGAGATTGCCGGCATCAAGTTCCATGCGGCCATTGACGTGATCTTCCGTCGCAATCATATCCACCACTGCTCCATGGGCATCTGGACCGACTGGGAAGCACAGGGCACCCGTATCACCAGGAACTTCCTGCATGATAACAATCCGCCGGCCTGCATTAAGCCCAGACCGGACCGGTTCGACCAGGATATCTTTGTGGAAGTAGGCCACGGCCCTACCCTGATCGATAACAATATCCTGCTCTCTCCCTGCTCCCTTCGTATCGCAACGGAAGGCGTGGCCATGGTCCACAACCTGGTCTGCGGTTCCTTTGTCATGGTGGGCAGCGGCGTTGACAGTGTGATCAACGGCCAGAGAGAGCCTCGTTACACCCCTTATCATATTCCTCATCGCACGGAGGTGCTGGGTTTTATGACCATCCTGCACGGAGATGACCGCTTCTATAACAACATCTTCCTGCAGAACACTCCGATCCCCAAGGATTACCTGAAGGATTGGGATCCGAACCGAGAGCCCTCCAACCTGGAGGTCGGTACCCACGTTTGGGACAGCTATCCCCTCTACGAAGACTGGATCAAACAGTTCGACATCGGAAAGCCCCGTCCGGATATGGGCAAGCTGGCAAACGGCCACTTCGGTCATCTGCCCGTATGGATCCACGGAAATGCCTACCTTGGCGGAGCAAAGGCCTTTGCAAAAGAAAAGGATAAGCTGGTGGATAAGAAAAAGGCGACTGTGACCCTGGTGGAAAAAGACGGTAAGTACTCCCTTAAGACCAATATCTTTGACCTGGTAAAGGATTTTGCCGTTCATACCATTGATACCCGGACACTGGGCAAAGCCTTCGAGCCCGAAGAATATTACGAGAATCCCGACGGAACCCCCATCACCTTTAACGAAGACTACTTCGGAAATAAGCGGGGTCTACACGTAGTACCCGGTCCATTCGCTGCAGACAGCGATCCCAAGACCATCGTCTGGGAAGACTGATCCGGCAGGTATTTCCCCCTACAAAAAGGATCCGGATCCTCAGCCGAGGAGATGGTCCGGATCAGAAAAAAGGCTGGAGCCAACGGTTCCTGCCTTTTGTATGTCTGTATGATG
>JAILDL010000170.1 GCA_024689465.1 Lachnospiraceae bacterium | reverse complement strand
TGCGCCACGCCCTCGTAGCTGATATCGTCAATACCATACAGGGAATTGGCGGCATAGTAGTTGTTTCGGATCTTGGCGGTGCTGAAGGACTGGGAATTATCATCCCGCTCCACCTGTCCGGCGATGGCGCCGCAGGTACCGTCCTCCTGCAAAAAGACGGGCATGGAAATGCATTCCCGAATGGTCTTGCCATAGCCGCAGACACCGCCTACATTGGTAGTCCCCCTTAAGGAGCAGAGAACATATCCGTCCTTGATGCAGGCTCTGCTGTATCCGGAGAGGCCTCCCACATTGGCTCCGCTGCTTTCCACCAGACCGTAGCCGTAACACCGCTCCAGAAGGCCGAAACGCATATATCCTGCAATACCGCCGATGTTATCGCTTCTGCCGGAAACGAAACCGTCATTGGTACAATCCGCTGCGATCACCGATAAGGTATAACTCTCCCCTGCCTGCAGCCGGAAGGTGATGGCCACATTGTTTTCCAGATTTTCCCGGTCGATATCCATGGAACCAACGATACCGCCACCGTTACTGTCTCCCTGTACCGTTCCCTTATTGGCACAGTCGTAGAGGATGCCCCGGGAGGTGTAGTCCACTGCATCCTCGGAAATATCGGCAAACACATACTCCAGGCCTTCTTCTGCCACTCCCTGCACCAGATCGGTGACCATCTGGTTCATGTTGTCCACCTGATCCTGAATGGCGGTAATATCCTTATCCAGCTTCTCGGAATAGGTATTCGCCGTAGTGTTCATCTGCGCCATGGTATCGGAAGCGCTTTGCAGATCGCCCTTCAGCTTGTCTGCATTGTCCTTCCAGGCCTGATCGGCCTTCTTGATATATTCCGTAGCCGTCTTTTCCGCCTGCTTTTTGGTCCCTTCCTTATCGGCGGCTGCTTTCTTTGCCTTTTCTTCGGCTTCCTTTGCTTCCTTTTCAGCCTCCTGCTCGGCCTTTTTACCCTCTTCTACTGCCTTCTTTGTATCTTCCTCTGCCTTCTTTTCCAGCTTGTCCAGGGCATCATCTGCTTCCTTTTCCAGCTTCTTCTGGCCTTCCTCGGTAGAAGGATCGTTTTCGGAAATGGTCTGCACCACCTTTTCCACCTTGCCGGCAGTCTCGTTGATCTTGTCCGTTGCATCCTCTACATAAGAAGAAGCCTGATCGGTCATGGCGGAAGTGGTATCCAGTACAGACTGAGTATACGCCTGCATGGCGGTCAGTTGTTTCCGCACCTCCGCCGAGGCATCCTGGGCATCGGCAATGGCCCGATCGATCTGCGCATTTAACTTTTCCGCGCTGCTCTTCATGGAACGGCCCGGATCCACTTCAATGTAGGGTTCCAGTTGGCCGCAGATACCGCCTACATCCTTCTTGCCGTATACCTTGCCCTTATTGGAGCACTTGGTGCTAAAACCGCTCTGTCGGCCTACGATGCCGCCGATGTTGTAGCCTGCATGGGCATAACCCACCACCCCGTTGTTGGTGCAGTAGCTCAGGGTTCCGTCACTGTAACCGCAGATACCGCCGGTATCCACACCGCTCTGCAGACTGATGGTTTCCTTCACATCGCCGGTCAGGGAACTCATGAGATCCGAATTCATCTCATCGTCTTCCTGGATCCACTTGATGCTGTCGTTGATATAGCCTTCGTTGGTGCAACGGCTGATCATGCCGAAGTTCTTGCCGGCGATGCCGCCGGTATAGTAATAGCCGATGACCCGGCCCTTATTTCTGCATCTTAAGATGATCCCGCTCTCCTGATTGATCCCGCAGATCGCCCCGGTTTCCTGATAGCCGGACACACTGCCCAGTACGGAGCAGTCCATGATCCGTCCCTGGTTGATCCCTGCCAGCGCACCGGTGCAGCGGTCTTTTTCCCCTGCTACGATGCCGGCATCCAGCTTCAGATTCTGCACTACGCCGTCTTCTCCCACGTATCGAAAAAATCCGGTCACATAACCGTCTCCCGGATAGGAATAGCCGGAAACGGTATAGCCCTGTCCCTGGAAGGTTCCGTTAAAAATGGGGATTCCCGTAAAATCCCGGCCGGAAAGGTCCAGGTCGTTCATCAGCACCACCCGCATTCCTCTGGAATAGGAATCTTCGTGGCAAAGATCTGCCAAAGCCATGAGATCCTCCACCGTAAACAGATACAGAGTCTCCTTCTTTTCCTCTGCTTCTTCCGCCTGGGCTTTCAGTGTTCCCCCGGGGCAGGCGCTTGCAAAACCAGTCAGGAGCATTGCACAAAGCAGGAGCCAGACCACCTGCCGTTTCAGCACAGCCTTTATCGTTCCCGGATGATTCCCTGAAAATGAACCATTACGCTTCATGATCTTCCCCCTCCTTTCTGTCCGAAGATTCCTCCGGCTTTTCTTCAATCTGCAGGAGCGATGATTCCTCCGGCTCGTGGATCTCCTCCATGTGTCCCATGGTCACGACGGCATTTACTTCGCCACGGATCAGCGCATGCACCTCGCCGGTCACTACGCCGTTGATGGTGCCTCGAACCATACCATCCACCTGGACCACGCCAAAGCCGCGCTCCAGCTTGATAGGCGACGATACAGCGAAACTGGTCTTTCGGATGATGTTTTCACCCACCATGAGGATCTGGGGCAGGACAAACATAACCAGGAGAATGGAGATCACGGTTCCTCTTCCCAGACACTGCCCGATGCCACAGATGGCCGCATCAGAGGTAAGCTGCCCGATGGCAAAGCCTGCCAGGACCATCATGGACCCGGAGGTAATGATGGTGGGGAAGGCAAAGTTTAAAGTCTCCCGGATCGCTTCCTTTTTCTCCATGACCTTTCGAAGTTCCATATACCGTCCGGAAATAACGATGGCGTAATCAATATTGGCACCCATCTGAATGGAGCTGACGATCAGGTAGCCGATAAAGAACAGGTTGGTATCCGTCAGGGCGGGGAAGGAGAAATTGATCCAGATGGCGCCCTGGATCACCATGATCAGCAGCACGGGCATGCCGGCGGACAGGAAGGTAAACAGCAGTACCACCAATACCGCCAGGATGGAGACCACGCTGACCACGGTATTATCCACATCAAAGGTTTTCTTCAGATCGTATTCACTGGTGGAATTACCGGCGACTACCACTTTGTCCTGTTCGTAGTAATTGCCGGCGATGGCATGGATCTCATCCAGAAAGGCAAAGGTTTCCTCCCCCTCTTCCGGAAGGGTCAGATATACCAGCATACGGCTGTAATGTTCGCCCTGCAGCTGGTCCTTGGCCATCTGCATCTGGGAATTTGCCTGAGACAGGGTATCGTAGAGATCATCCTCCAGGGTGACATACCCTTCTTCCACTTCCTGATACAAAAACATCACAATGTCGATCAGGGGCACGCTGTATCCGGAAATGCCGTTGATCAGCTTGGCATAGTTTTCATCATTGACCGCATAGGCCATATAAAGGAGCTGGGCCACCTCGTAGTCCACATCCATCAGTTCTGCGAACTCTCTGGCGGTCAGTTTATCCGTCAGCGTATAGTCATCCATGGCCGCCGTATTGGCAAGGCCCTGGCAATGGTCCACCTCCGGGCGTCTTTCCAGAGCGCTCATCAGGCGTCCCTCCTTTTCATAGTCCCCCGCGGGAACCATCAGGGCCACCATGTTGGATTTTCCGAAGGTATCATCGATCATACCCTGGGCAACCTGGTACTCATTCTGAATGGGCGTCTTGATCTGGGTATAACCATAGACGAAAGGACACCGGTTCTGGGTCAGGAAAGCTGCGATGATCAACAGAATAAAGGCCGGTGCAATGACAAACCGGGTATAGTAGTCGAAGCTTCCCACCGCAGAGATCCGGGGGATAAAGCTCTTATGATGGGTCTTGTCCATCAGATTACCGAAAAGCATGATCAGACCCGGCATCAGGGTAAAGACAGACAGCAGGCTGAAGAAAATGGCCTTGATCAGACAGATGGCCATATCCGGTCCTAAGCCGAACTGCATGAACATCATGGCGATCAGACCGCCTATCGTGGTAAGGGAAGAAGAGGTGATCTCGGGGATCGCCTTGCTTAAGGCAATGATATCCGCTTCTCTTATGGAAAGAGTGGCATGCTCCTCCTTGTAGCGGTTACAGAAGATGATGGCGTAGTCGATGGACAATGCCAGCTGCAGCACAATGGTCACCGAATCGGACACAAAGGAAATGGTTCCCAGCAGGAAATTGGTTCCGGATGCAAGCACCGCAGAAGCGCCGAAGGTCAGGATGAGTACGGGGATCTCCGCGTAGGTCTGGGATGTAAAGATCAGCACCAGTACAACGATCACCGCAACCAGAAGGGAAACCGTCTGCATCTCCTTCTGGATGGTCTCCGCACTCTGATTGCCCATGGAGGTGGATACATACAGATCATGGGAAGACAGTTCATCCTCCACTTCCTGCAAGGCTTCCAGTGCCCTGGGATCATCCTCCGGATAGGTAAAGGTGATGCCGTATAACGCCGAAAAGTCATTGTAATGTTCCGATGAATCGTCAAAGGAGAGCATATACACATCCTTGCGCTCTCTCAGACGCTCTGCGATGGCATCCGCTTCTTCACAGGTAATGTTGGTTACCATAATGGAAGCCGATCC
>JAILDL010000158.1 GCA_024689465.1 Lachnospiraceae bacterium | reverse complement strand
CAATAACCGTCTCATGCATGTACGCGGTTACAAGGAAGAGGGTACCATTACCACTCCCTTCGATGTACGTGTTCAGAACGATATCGATCGTTTCCATCTGGTTATGGAAGCCATCAAGTTCCTGCCTCAGCTGGGTAACCGCGGCGCTTACCTGTATCAGAAGATGAGCGACAAACTGGTAGAGCACAAGCAGTATATCCATGAAGTAGGTCTGGATCTTCCGGAAGTAGCTGAATGGAAGTGGAGCGATAACCGCGGCTGATCATAGCAACAGCCGGATCCGTTATCCCGTATCCATAGAAATCTGAATAAAGGCGGCCCCTGTATTGGGACCGCCTTCTTTTATTACAGAGTATTTACAGGATATCAATGAGTTCTCCCGACAGTGCCTTGTTCATGCTGCGCACCGCACAGAACTTTCCGCACATACTGCAGGTGTCGCTGTGATCGTCCTCTGGAAGCCGATCGGCCCGGATCGCCTTTGCCCGTTCCGGATCCAGAGCTTCTGCCCACTGGGCATCCCAGTCCAGCTTTTTACGGGCTCTGGCCATACGGTCATCTGCCTCTCTGGCACCTTTGATCCCTTTGGCAATATCCGCTGCATGGGCTGCAATCCTGCTGGCAATGATACCGTCCTGCACATCCTGCTCATTGGGTAATGCAAGATGTTCTGCCGGTGTAACATAGCAAAGGAAGGCCGCTCCGCTGGCTGCGGCAATGGCTCCGCCAATGGCAGCGGTAATATGATCATATCCCGGCGCAATATCCGTAACCAAGGGGCCCAGTACATAGAAGGGCGCTCCCTTACAGATGGCCTGCTGCACCTTCATATTGGCTGCGATCTGATCCATGGGAACATGACCCGGGCCTTCTACCATTACCTGCACATCCTTTTCCCATGCTCGCTTTGTCAATTCTCCCAGACGGATCAGCTCCTCCAGCTGTATGCCATCGGTTGCATCCGCCAGACAGCCCGGACGACAGGCATCTCCCAGACTCACGGTCACATCATGTTCTCTGCAGATCTCCAGGATCTCATCATAATATTCGTAAAAAGGATTCTCATTTCCGGTCATGGCCATCCAGGCAAACACCAGGGATCCTCCCCGGCTGACGATGTTCAGTTCCCGGGAGCCGCTCTTTATCTGTTCAATGGTCTTTCTGGTAATGCCACAGTGCAGGGTCACGAAGTCCACTCCATCTTCCGCATGGAGTCTTACCACGTCTACAAAATCCTTTGCCGTCAGTTCCCCCAGATCTCTTTGATAATGGATCACGCTGTCATAAATGGGCACCGTACCGATCATTGCAGGACATTCCCTGCAAAGCTTCTGCCGAAACGGCTGGGTATTTCCGTGACTGGACAGATCCATAATGGCTTCTGCACCGAATTCCACAGCCTTCATTACCTTTTTCATCTCCAGATCATAATCCTTACAATCCCGGCTGACCCCAAGATTTACGTTGATCTTCGTGGTAAGCTTCGCCCCGATCCCGTTGGGATCCAGTCCTTTATGGCCGGGATTGGCGGGGATCACGATATGCCCCTGTGCCATCTCTTCCATCAGGTCTGCCACGTTCCAGTTTTCCTTCTTCGCTACGATCTCCATTTCGGGCGTTACGATCCCTTTGCGCGCAGCCTCCATCTGTGTCTTATATGCTTTCATTTTCTGCCTTTCTTTTGATTTCCTGTAGTTCCCTTTTGAGTTCTTCCGATCATTTTTGCACTGTACGGATCCGGTAGCCATGATCCAGGGGCCCACTGCCCTTTCCCAGATTCAGGCCGCTTGCCAGTGCACCGCTGATATATACCTTGGCCTTTTGGATGGCTTCTGCCATAGTACAACCCTTTGCCAGATTGGAAGCTATGGCACTGGACAAGGTACAGCCGGTTCCGTGGGTATTGGGATTATGGATCCGTTCGGCGCTAAACAGACGGATCTCTCCGCCTTCTTTGTCAAACAGCACATCATTGGCATCGTTTATGCTGTGTCCGCCTTTTACCAGAACACTGCACCCGTAGCGCTCCCCTATGCGCCTTGCCGCCTGCTTCATCTCTTCGATCCCTGAGATATGCGCTCCGCAGATGCACTCCGCTTCGGGAATGTTGGGCGTCAGTACGCTTGCCAGAGGAAACAGCTGCTCCTTTAAGGCATCCACGGCATCCTCGGCGATAAGCTTTGCTCCGCTGGTTGCTACCATAACCGGATCCACAACGATGTTCCCTGCATGGTAAAACTCCAGTTTTTCCCGGATCACCCGGATCAAAGCCGCATCCGCCACCATGCCGATCTTCACCGCATCCGGAAAAATATCCGTAAAGATCATATCCAGCTGCTGCCCCAGGAAATCCGGCGTCACCTCCAGGATTGCCGAAACACCGGTAGTATTCTGCGCCGTCAATGCCGTGATGGCGCTCATTCCGTAGACATCGTTTGCCAGCATGGTCTTTAAGTCTGCCTGGATGCCGGCGCCTCCACTGCAGTCACTTCCTGCGATCGTCAGTACTGTTTTCATCGCGCCAATACCTTCGTTCGGTTCAGTGCGGTGACCAGAATGGCAGCGATCAGGGTACCGCCCACGGTGCTTACAAAGAAGGGCAATACATAGGTAAACAGTGCTGCTTCTCTTCCCATTACCAGCGTTGCCACAGGAAATGCCAGCATACCGCCGATCACACCGGTTCCAACGATCTCCCCCAGATAGGTGGCGATATAGTTCTTCGTATAGTGAAAGATGAGGCCGCACAGAAGTGCCCCTGCCATACTGCCGGGGAATGCCAGAAACGTTCCGGTGCCTGCCAGATTGCGGATCAGGGAGGTGGCAAAGGCGACCATTACACCATAACCCGGTCCTAAATACACTGCACACAGAACATTGACCATGTGCTGGATGGGGAAGCATTTGCTTGCCCCGATGGGGATGGAAAATGTGGAGGTGACGACTGCAAGGGCGGTAAACATGCCGGCCATTGCAAGCTTTTGGATACTCATCTTTTTCATAACAGCTTTTCTACCTTTGCACGCAAGGAGCGTGCTCCTTCTTTTATATTTTCTACGCCGAAAATGGCGCCGATTACCGCGATCCCGCTAAGGCCTCTTCCGGATAACTCCCCCAGGTTATCTGCTGTGATGCCCCCGATGGCGACCACCGGAATGGGTACGCTCTCACAGATGCTGCGATAGGTTTCCCGATCAATGGGGCGGGCATCTTTTTTCGTTGTGCTTCCAAAGGCAGCTCCCACGCCGAGATAATCCGCTCCCTGCTTCCAGGCTTCCAAAGCTTCCTCCAGGTTATGGGCCGTAGCTCCGATGATCCTGTTTTCTCCCAGGATCTCTCTGGCTCTTCGGATGGTCTCATCCTCCTGCCCCACATGGACGCCGTCTGCTCCGGAAAGAAGGGCCACCGCAGGATCATCGTTGATGATCAGCGGAATATGGTACTGCTTTGTTATTTCCAGAACCTGCCCGGCTCTTTTTACATAGGTTTCCTGCGGCAAATCTTTTTCCCGCAGCTGCAGCATGGTAACGCCCCCCATAAGGGCCTCCCGGATCAATATCTGATACCTGGCTTCTTCCGATATTTGACCCTGCGTTTCTGACATCTTATGTTCCAGCAGCATCCTGCGATCCGTAATGCCATACAGACGGAGCTGTTCTTTTTTAACTTTCATTTCATTCCCCTTTTCTCTGATCTCGGACTTTCCGGCAACTCAGAGATTCTTTTTATCATTTCTGCAGGTTGCAGATCGCATCCGGAAAATCCACCTGAAAGCTTCCGGTTCCCCGGGCCGTCCCCTTCGCTATATGCCCTGCTGCATCGAAGGCTTCCACGCCCCGCAACAGCCCTTCCCAGGGATCTTCATAGGACGCCAGAAAAGCTGTCAGCAAAGCAGACTGCATACAGCCGCTTCCCGTGATCCTGGTAAAGATCTCGCCCCCGCCCGCCATGGAACGGATCTCACTTCCTTTTACCAGGTAGTCCGTCTTACCGCTTGCCATGATGAGGGCACCGGTTCGCTCCGACAGCTCCCGGAGATTTTCTTCCGTCAGTTCTACCTCTGCCGTTTCCACCCCGCGGGAGGAAATGGACTTATGGCACAGACTTCCGATCTCTCCGGCATTTCCCCGGATGCAGGTGATCCCCCCGATGGATAACAGGTCCTGCACCAGCCGGTTCCGGAAACGGGAAGCTCCGACTCCTACCGGATCCAAAAGTACAGGAATTTTCTTTTCTTTTGCCTTTTGCAGCGCCAGCTTCATGGCTTCTGCTTTCGCCTCCGTGGGCATCCCAAGATTCAGGCACAAGCCATCTGCCAGTTCCGTGATCTCTTCCACCTCCAGACAATCTTCTGCGCAGATGGCACTTCCTCCTGCTGCCAGCACGATATTCACACAGCTTTCCCGTGATACGTCGTTGGTGATCATATGGATCAGTGGCTTTTTTTCTCTGACTTTCTGCATGGTTCCTCCGTAGTCTGCCTGTGGAAGGCCTTATTTTAAGTAACTTTTCCTGTGCGCCTTGCGCAAAAAAAGGGACGTTCAAACCCTGTCTGAACGTCCCGTAAAATTCCGTTAAGCTGCGGTATGACCGCGCTCTACCTTTATGTTCCCTACGTTGGCATTATCCAAATCAGGTAAAGGGTCATGTGATCTTGTCACACCTCTCAGCCGCCAACAGCAGCTCCCCTAATTTCTATTTATTTTAACCGTTTCTATTCTGCACATCTTTCGGTTAAAATGCAAGTGTTTTTTGATGCGCTCCTTTGTTATTACTCTACATCCTGCAGCGCTGCGAAATCTTCTTCGCCGGTACGGACCTTCACTACCTTACTTACGTTGTAAACGAAGATCTTACCATCACCGATGTGACCGGTATACAGAGCTTTCTTGGCAGCTGCGATGACTTCCTCTACAGGGATCTCGCTGACAATGACTTCTACCTTGATCTTGGGAAGGAGGGTTGCATCTAACTCAACGCCACGGTAGTACTCGCCGGCACCCTTCTGGATACCGCAGCCCATTACCTGGGTAACGGTCATACCGGTAACACCCAGATCGTTGAGGGCTTTCTTTAATGCATCGAATCTTGCCAGTTTTGCGATGATGGATACCTTATGCATTCCGGTATCTACCAGACCGCCTGCTGCAACGGTGGTTTCCTTAACGACCTTAACAGCAGCATCCTTCTGGGCTTCGGAAGCCTTCTCATAGGTTTCCTCACCTAAGTTGGTGTTGGCATTGATCTCCATGGTACCGGACATATCGTTGATGGCAAATCCGGAATAAGCACTGGGCAGACCATGCTCGGTTGCATCCAGACCGATGATCTCTTCTTCCTGTGTGACACGAAGGCCAAGGGTTTTCTTGATGATAGAGAAGGTAACGAAAATGGTTACTGCGGTCCATGCTGCGGTTACAAACATACCGAAGAACTGAATGCCCAGAAGCTTAAAGCCGCCGCCGTAGAACAGACCTAATAATTTCTCGCCGCTTTCAGATGCCAGAGAGTAAGTAGGCGCTGTATCGGTTGCAAACAGACCAACTGCCAGAGTACCCCAGATACCGTTGAACATATGAACTGCGACTGCACCAACAGGATCATCTACGTGGATCACATAATCGTTAAACCATACACCCAGAACAACC
>JAILDL010000146.1 GCA_024689465.1 Lachnospiraceae bacterium | reverse complement strand
GGTGGACGCCCGGATGGCATGGCAGGAGGCCCCGGTAACGGAAACGGACCGGATGGTGCTGCAGGAGGTCCCGGTAACGGAAACGGACCCGATGGCGCTGCGGGAGGTCCCGGTAATGGAAACGGACCGGAGGGCGCTGCGGGAGGTCCCGGCAACGGAAATGCTCCCGATGGAGAAATGCCGGAAGGCGCCGGGGACGGAAATGCTCCGGATGGCGCCATGGCAGGTGCACCGGATGGTATGATGCCCGGCGAAGGAAACGGCCAGACAGAAGAAGTGGGAACGCCGGATGCAGGAACGACCCAGTCTGCCAGCAGTTCGAAGGATTCCGCAAACTACAGCAGTTTCGAGGAAATGCTGGAAGCTTATCAGGCGGACATCGCAGAGATCGAAGCCGGTGATGAATATGGCAACAACATTGTGGAACTGTATGATCCTTTAAATTATATTGGCGCAGAAGGCACCAGCAATCCCACCTGGACCAGGATCCTGATGGGGGCTTCGGAAGGCGATATTTCCATGCTGAATTCCCTGAACATTCAGATCGCCTGGTTAAATGCCGGAACAGACTGTGAAATCGAATGGCAGTGGGACGGCGGTCATGTTCCTTCGGAAATCTTCGGCGATTCCCTGTCCCTTTACGTGGATATGATGTATGGCCAGTATGTGAGCGGCGCGGTAGAAGTTTCCAAGGCGGAAGCAGAAACCCAGACCACTAACGGTACGGCTACGGAAGCCACCGGAACGGATCTTTCAAGCTGGGTTTCCTATGACGAAACAGAGGGCGCATCCTTTAGCCTCTCGGACATCGCAGCCTATCGTACGGCAGGGGCCAGCAAGGCAACTCCCGGCTTCGATGTCATGGACTACGGACAGGAGGATTATGTGTTTGGTTCCTCCACATCGGATGCCAGACATTGGGACAAGTACCTGTTGAAGGTATTTGAAGAACATGCAGATGTGCTGGCGGAACTGTTTAATTAACGAAAATATCAAGACCGAAGGGAAAGATTTTTTCCCTTCGGTTTTTTGTATGGCGACGAGCCAAGCGGCTGCCGTGCTTGCACAGGCAGACATTTGGCGACCGCCTGCAATCCCGAAACAAGCGAAGCAGTTTCGGTGATTCGTGGGAAGGTTTGTATTACAATAAAGGGGAGAAGGAAAACGTCGGGACAGCCGGCGACGGAACAAGGAGAATTTATGGGAAAACTGGTGCGTGACAAGATCCCCGAGATCATCCGAAAGGATGGAAAAATCCCGATCATCCGGGTGATGGAAGAAGAGGAATATCTGCAGGAGCTGGACCAAAAGCTAAACGAAGAAGTGGCGGAATACCAGGCGGATAAGTCTCTGGAAGAGATGGCGGATGTGCTGGAAGTGCTCTTTGCCATTTGCGAAGCCAGAGGGCATTCGGTGGAGGAACTGCTGGCCCTTAAGAAAGCAAAAGCAGAGAAACGGGGAGGCTTTCAGGATCGTCTCTTCTGGGAGGGAAACAAAGATGCAACAGATGCTACCTGATCAGGAAGGCCTGCAGATCCGATATCTGGGCCGTTTGTTTGACAATACCAGCGAGTGCTACAAGCTGTTCTGGTTTCAGGCGATCCTGCGAAGGATCCTGGAAGGGAAGCAGGAAGCCACCTACGAAGAGATCATTGATGAAATGATCGCCGATGCCTGGTACATGGTGACGGAATATCATTTAAATCTGGGTCCCAAGGACACGCTGGAATACGCTGTAAATCGCCTGCAGGAGCTGACGGGGATGAAGCCCTCCGAAGAAAAGGAGAAGGTCCTTTCCTGTATCCGGGACTGCAAGGACCAGACCCTGCGGAAATATAAGAGCACGCTGACGCTGAATGTGCCCTATCGTTTGCTGGCACCCTTTGTGGATTTTAAGGGAAAGGACTGGGATCAGCCCAAGAATGCTCTGGTGCAGCGCCTGAATGCTTACCGGGATTCCAACCGGCTGCTGTACCGGTTTGAAAATGTGGATGGGTTAAAAACCAGGATCTGCTTTGACGAAGGCTGGATGGAGTATCTGCGGAAAAATCAGGCCATCGTCCAGGGATGGATCCGTTACAATCTGGTGGAGTATCTCCAGCGGAGAAATCCCAATGTGCCCGGTGTCATCGATAAGCTGTATCCTCCTGCAGAGCGCAATCTGACGGATGTTCAGAAATACTGGAAAATGATCCTTCAGATCCGGCCCATCCGGGAGATCTACGGAGACGGGACCCTTTCGGAAAAGGACCTTTCCATCGATCATTTTGTGCCCTGGTCCTATGTGGCCAATGATGAACTGTGGAATCTGCATCCCACTACCCGCAGCATCAATTCCGCCAAGAGCAACAACCTGCCCTGCTGGGATGTGTATTTCCTGCCCCTTGCCGGGCTGGAATATGAAGCCTATGAGCTGATGTGGACCCATGATGTGCTGCATCGGGAATTTGAGAAATGTAAGCGCAAGCATTTAAACTCGCCCCTTGTGGAGGGAAGGCTCTATGGGCCCGGTCTTTCCAGGGAGGAATTTACCGGAAGGCTGGAAGAAGTGGTAAGCCCGGTATATCGATCTGCCAAGGCGGCAGGATTTCATGAATGGAGATATGAATAAATGGAAACCTATTACTACGTTGTAGAAAGTATTGATGGCGATTACGCCCATTTAAGAAGAACGGACATCGAGTCGGACGACCTGAAACTGGTGGCACGAGCTCTGCTTCCCGCAGAGATCCGGGAAGGCAGCCAGTTAAAGTATGAGATGTTGCAGTACGAACTGATCGGGTGAAGGGATCACTCCAGGGCTTCGATCAGCCCGGAGATACCGCCCTGCTTATAAATATCCTTGTAGTAAGCCACTTCTACGCTGATGATGTCATCGATCACCCGCATGCCTAAGAGTTCTACCGGTGCCATGTCGTCGGTCATCACCAGATTTCCGGCTTCATAGGGGATCAGCTCTTCTCCTACACGGGTCATGGTACTGCTCAGATCTGCATTATCTTCCAGTGCCAGATTGCGATCAAAGACATCCAGCATATCTGCGCGGTTGGAAGCAAACAGTTCCCTGTTGGTAGAGTACTTCACATCCGCCGTAAATACGTTGGAAAAAACCCGGCTGATGGTGTCGGCCAGATATTCATTGATATTGCCTTCTTTCTGTCCCCGCATGTTCATATTGACCACCATAATGCCGTCGGGTTTTAAATGATCCCGTACCAGAGTGAAGAACTCGATGGAAGACATCTGAAAGGGAATGGTGATGTCCTGATAGGCATCCACCATGATGACGTCATAGGTTTCGTCAATGGCATTTAAAAATGCCCGGCCATCGTAGGTGTAGACCGGTATTTCCTCGGAGAGGTGAAAGTAGGTATGGGCCAGATCGGTGATATCTTCGTCGATCTCCACCCCTTCTACGTTTATCCCGTCAAAATAGCGATCGCACTGGGTCGCAAAGGTTCCGGTGCCCATCCCTAGGATCAGCACATCCAGAGAATCCTTCTCATTTACCCCTGCCATCAGCGGTGCCGCCATGGCATAGTCATAATACATGCCCGTCAGGGTGTCACTTTTCTGATAAACGGACTGTACACCAAAGAGAACGTTGGTGGAAAGATACACAGCCCGGTCATTTTCCTTGACCTGCAGGTAGTTGTAAACAGACTCTCCCTCAAAGGTAAGGTCCTTTTCCCAAAAGGCAAAACTGTCGGAATATCCTGCAAACCAGGAGATGACAACGATCACGGTGCCCACAACGGCGCCTACGGTTTTTACCCGTCCGCTGACAAAGTACAGGATCGCCAGAAGCAGCAGGATGGAAGCAAAGATCAGGAAGGTCACGCTGGTTCCCACGGCCGGGATGGTCACAAAGGTGGGAACGAAGGTGCCGATGATGCTGCCGATGGTATTGGAGGCATTGAGCATGCCCACGGTCTTTCCGCTGTCTCCCAGGTCATCGACGGTGTATTTTACCAGGGAGGGAGTGACGGTTCCCAGCAGGAACAAGGGGAACACAAAGATGATCATGCAGGCTGCGAATGCCGCCCACACCAGGAAGTTGCTGTTGACGGAGAAGATCATTACCGCGGAAATACCGATGATGATGTATTTGCCTACAACGGGGATCAGAGCGATCCAGGCGGCGGCTACGATGATCCGCTTATAGAGCCTGTCGGGATCGGGATTTTTGTCGGCGGAACGGCCGCCGTAAATATTTCCCAGTGCCATGGCGATCATGATGGTTCCGATGATGATGGTCCATACGATCTGGGAAGAACTAAAGTAGGGGGCCAACAGTCTGCTGGCACCCAGTTCCACTGCCATGACCGACATGCCGGCGAAAAACTCCGTCATGTACAGGTAGATCTTGTTTCCTAAAATGCGTCTTCTTGCTTTTTCCATGTAGTTACTCCGTATATAATGATGACTCTATCATATCAAAAAAGCAGACAAATCGAGAAGGAATCTCGATCTGTCCGCTCCCATGACATTTCTTTGTTGAAACAGTTTTCCTTGATTTATACGAATTTTACAGCCGTTCCGTAGGCGATGACTTCCGCTGCACCCTGCATGATGGCAGAAGAGGAATAGCGGATGTTTACAACGGCATCTGCGCCCAGTGCTTCAGCTTCTGCGACCATACGCTTGGTGGCCAGAGCTCTGGCTTCGTTCATCATCTCGTTGTAAGCGGAGAGTTCGCCGCCGACCAGAGTCTTTAAGCCCTGGGTAATGTCTTTTCCGATGTTCTTGGACTGAATGGTGCTTCCCTTTACCAGCCCCAGCATCTCCAGATTCTTGCCACTGATGTAATCAGTATTTACTAAGATCATCTTCTTCTCCTCCGTCGATTTCCTTAATTCGCTGCATGCATACATAGATGGTGGTGATCCCCAGCGCCAGCGGGATGATACCCAGCAGCACTTTCAGCAGTGTGCTCGGCAGCAGGTAGATCAGGAAACAGCCATAAAATGCATAATACAGGATGATCAGTATGGTGATCACAATGGGTGCGATCTTCTTTTTGCCGTGCTCGCTCATGGGAACCTCCTGGTTTGTTGTACGTTCAACCGAACTCATTATAGCACACTGTAAGAACATTTAATTCCCGACAGAATTGAAAATCTGGCGAATATCGGCTACCGGGAATGCCTGGAAATCAAGACTTTACAAATGTCCAGTTTTCGTGTATGACGGGTATAAACGAATTATGTTTATGGGGTTAGGAAGTGGGGGCTTCCTTTCACCGATTAAAAACGTTTTCAAAAAGGGGTTACAATGAAATCAGTATATTCTTACAGGCCGGAGTGGTATACCCATATCCTTTCGGACCCTGTCAGCTATCAGACTTCTCCTTTCCGGATCTGTGGCAACCTGTTCTTTGTGGGGAACAAGGACTCGGCCACCCATCTGGTGGATACGGGAGAAGGACTTATTCTTTTCGATACGGGATATCCCAACATGAAGGAATATCTCCCGCAGTCCATTCAGCAAGCCGGATTTGATCCAAAAGATATCCGCATGATCTTTCACACCCACGGACATTTTGACCATTTTGGAGCAACAGCGCTCCTGAAAGAAATGAGTGGCGCCGTTACGTACCTTTCTGCAGTGGATGCAAGGATGCTGCGACAGCAGCCGGAGATGGCGCTGTGCCATTATTTTCCGGGCTATCCTATCGAGATCCTGATTCCGGATGAGGAACTGGAAGACAATGATGTGATCACCCTTGGCAAAACGACGGTGCGCTGCATTCTGACGCCGGGGCATACGCCGGGGGCCATGAGCTACGAGATTTCTGTGGAAGAAGAAGGGAAACGCTACATAGCCCTTCTTTGCGGCGGCGCGGGTTTTAATACCCTGAACCGGGAATTTATGGAGGAAACGGGCACCAACTGGCGGCCCCTCTTTGAACAGAGCCTGGAGATCTGGGGAACGATGAAGCCGGATATCTTTCTGGGCAATCATACGCCCCAGAGTAAGACCCTGGAACGACATGAAGCGGGAAAAATCTTTATCGACCGGAAGGCTTTTCCAGCTTATGTAGCGGACTTAAAGGCCCGGTATGAAAAAATGATCGAGGAGGAGGGGTGAAGCGATGTATCAACTGGTGATCGTAGATGATGAACCAAAGATCCTGGACGGGATCGCAGAACTGTTCCCCTGGGAAAACATCGGCTTTCAGGTAGCGGGGAAGTTTACCAATGCCAGAAGCGCCTTGGAGTTTATCCGCAAAAATCAGGTGCAGGTGGTGCTGACGGATATTAAAATGCCGGGTATGGACGGCCTGGAATTTGCCCGGGAATTAAAGAAGGACCCGAACCTTATGGTGGTGATCCTCAGCAGCTACAGCGACTATGAATATATGCGCACAGCTCTTAAGATCGACATTCAGGACTATCTTTTAAAGCCCATTAATTACGGAGAGCTGTCTTCCTGCTTTGAAAAGATCCGCAGCCAACTGGATGAGCGCTACGCCGTAGCTATGCCCGACAGCGAGCCCTACTATGACAAGATCATCCATATGGTGGATACCTATATCGATCAGGAATTTCAGAAGGCATCGCTGGCCCTTGCTGCTGAGCAGGTGGGGATCAGTGCCGGCTATCTGTCCAAGATCTACAAGGAGAAAAAGGGCATCGGTTTCCAGGAACAGCTGACGGCTACCCGGATGAACAAGGCAGCCCGCATGCTGGAGGATCCGGCGGTCAAAAGCTACGAGATCGCCTTTTATGTGGGGTATGACAATCCAAAGAACTTTACCAGAGCCTTTAAAAGCCATTTTGGCGTTAGCCCCAGAGAGTACCGAAACGGAATGAGAGGAAACAGTGAGTCGTGCTGAGAAAATATTTTGTAAAACGGGCCCGGTGGAACTTCCTCATCATGATCGTGCCCACCCTGCTGATCTTTATCTTCATCGGGCTGTTCTTTGTCCATTCCCAGCGGGAGGATATCAAGAAGGACTCGGTGCGCAGTCTTCAGAGCTTTGAGGATTCGCTGGAAGCCTCCATCTTCAACATGGGCTACCAGCTGGATGCACTGATGTCCAACACCTCCTTCTCCCTGGCTTTGCGCAATCTGGTGGATAACCCGGAAATGCGGCAGAACGATCAGATCGCCTTTCGGATGCTAAAATACTTTTTCCACAGCTACGAGACATCTTATTCCTACATCCACTCCATCTACCTGTATCTGGACGATCGGGACAGGTTTCTTACCTCCGACCCGGGGCAGATCGCCAACATCGCCACCTATTACGATCAGGAGTGGTACGGGACGTATCAGTCTATGGATCCGGGCGAGCGAGTCTACACCAACCAACGCTGGGTGCAGCGTTATACCTACGGAGAACCCACGGAGATCATCAGCATCTTTTACCGCATGACCTACATGGATGGCGTCATCGTGATCAATGTGGACAAGGGAGAATACGGAAAGCTCCTGCGTAGCGTATTGTTATCCCGGCATCAGAAGGTCATGCTCTTTAATTCCAAGGGAGATGTGGTGTGCCTGACGGACCCGGAACTGGAGCAGTTTGAAAGTGATGCTTTTGCAGACAGCATCCGGGACGGGATCCTTACCGGGATGGAGGAAGCCTTAAAGGAGCGCTGGGTAAACCTGCAGGGGGAACATTATTACGTGAACATCCTGTATTCCGGGTATCTGAACCTGTATGAGGTTTCCATGACCAGCGGGGAACAGCTGCTGGATAATGTGCGCTTTTTCCTGCTGATGGCCTGTCTGATCCTCCTGGCGGAAATGGGCATCATGTTTTTCCTGGCCTACACTTATACGAAACGGACCTTCTCCTACATCGAGGAGTGCGTGGATATCTTCTCCGCTGCGGAAAGGGGAGAAGCACTGGACAGCCATTTCCGGGATTCCAACGATGAGTACGCCCTGATCCTGAACAACGTGATCCGCCTGTACCTTTCCAACAGTCGGATCCAGATGGATCTCATGGAAAAGCAGCATGAAAACGAGATGACGGAAATGCGGGCCCTGCAGCTGCAGATCAATCCCCATTTCATCTTTAACACCATGCAGACCCTGGATTTTGAGGCCATCAAGCAGCTGGGGATCCATTCGGAACTGCATGAGATGATCCAGCAGCTGGCGCTGGTGGTAAAATATGCGCTTTCCGAGCCCATGGAAACGGTGACCCTTCGCATGGAACTGGAGTATCTGCGAGCATATCTGCAGATCCAGAACGTTCGCTTTAACAACAACGTGATCACCTATTTCGATGTGGATGATTCGGTGCTGGATCAGAAGGTGTTCCGCCTTTTGCTGCAGCCGGTCCTGGAAAACTGCTTTGAGCACGGCATAGAGCCGGGGCAGGAGAAGATCCTGACCAAGATCAAGATCTTTGACCGGGGAGATACCATCTATTTCGCGGTGGTGGATAACGGCGTGGGTATTTCCAAAGAGGATATCCAAAAGCTATACGAACGGATCAATTCTCACACGGCAAGGAACATCGGCCTTACCAACTTAAACCGCCGGCTGATCCTGCATTACGGACCGGAGTACGGCCTTAGGATCCGCAGCAAGCTGGGCCTTGGAACGGAGATTTCCTTTGTGATCCCCAAGGTAGATCCCAAGACGGTGACGGAAATCAAAAATGACACCAAAAATTAAATATTGAGACTTTTAAACAGAATTCCTGAAGAAATGAAACCTTTTTGTAAACAGGAATTCTGTTTTCTTTTTGGGGACAATGCTACCCTCAATGTAACGAATGCATTCGACGATTGTAACAGCTATATCAAGATTGGGAGGACACGTAATGAAACGTAAAAAGATAGTGGCACTTGCAGTATCGGCCATGATGGTAATGAGTCTTTTATCCGGCTGCGGAAGCAGCGCAGCACCTGCAGCTTCTACCGATCAGGCACCGGCTGCCGAGACCAAGACAGAAGAAGCAGCGCCTGCAGCAGAAGCAGAAGCAGATACACAGACCACTGACAGCGACGAACCTGTTACCCTTCGTTTTTCCTGGTGGGGCGGCGATGCAAGACATGAAGCTACCCTGGCAGTCATTGATGCATATCAGAAGCTTCATCCCAACGTAACCATCGAGCCGGAGTACAGCTCCTATGATGGCTACTCTGAGAAGAAGACCACCGAGTTCGCATCCGGAACCGCACCGGACATCTTCCAGATCGAAACCGGTCTTGGACCTGAATACTACGACAAGGGTGTTCTTTATAACTTAACCGAAGGCGGCATCGATGTGAGCAACTTCGATGCAAACTTCCTGGAGATGAACGGACAGTTCGGCAGCGGTTCCCAGTACGCTATGCCTACCGGACAGGCCGGTACCGCCCTCATCGTCAACAAGGATCTGGCAGATGCAGTAGGCATCGATTTCAGCCAGCAGTATAACTGGGATCAGTTCTTTGAGTGGGGCAAGATGGTCAGAGATTACGATAAGGATTGCTACCTGCTTTCCGCCAATACCTCTTATGCTACCGCATTTATCATCCGTGCATGGTGCCGTCAGATGAACGGAAAGCCCATCATCGATGCGGACATGAACCTGAACATGACCCAGGAACAGTTTGAAGAGTGCTTTACCTTCATCAAGAGACTGTATGATGAAGAAGTTTGCGCACCTGCAGCCTACAAGGCTCCCTTCGGAGATCAGGATCAGGAAGATCCCAACTGGATCGCCGGTAAGTACGTAGCTTCCATCGGTTACACCTCTTCCGCAGACGTTCTTTCCGCGGCAAACAGTGAGATCCACTACATGGCAGGTAATCTTCCGCTGAGAGACGGCGGCAAGAGTGACGGCTGGTTTAACGACTGCCCGCAGTACATCGGTGTATACGCAAAGAGTGAGCATCCCAAGGAGGCCATTGATTTCCTGAACTTCTTCTATGGTCCGGATGCAGCCAGCATTTTAGGTACCGTTCGAAGCGTTCCTCCTACGGTTGTGGCGCAGGAGATCTGTGCAAAGGAAGGAACCCTGAATCCTCTGACCAAGGAAAGCGTTACCGTCAGCATGCAGTACAACGGCGAGTCTGATGGCGGCCCGACCACCGGTTCGGAAGTAACTGCGATCTTAACCGATGCGTATGAAAATGTATCCTACGGAACCATGAGCCCTGCAGAAGCTGCAGAAGAAACCGTGGAGCTGTTAAACGACTACATCGATACCCATAAGTAATACGCAAAACAGCAATACACAAGAAGTAACAGCGGGGGTTCTGTATGCAAGACGTACAGAACCCCTGATAAAAGGAAGATATTTTGATGAAAAAGAAGAAACTTCGCTCCAGGGACAATCAGGCCTATCTCTACCTGCTGCCATGGATCATCGGGATGCTGGTATTGCAGATCTATCCCTTTATCACATCCTTCTACTATTCCCTGACAAAATACAATGCCCTGGAGGCTCCCACCTTTTTAGGGCTGGATAATTACATAAGGCTCTTTACGAGAGATAAGGAGTTCTTCAAATCTTTATCAGCGACCATCCTCTATTCTGTCTATACCGTTCCCTGCAAGATCATCATGTCCCTGTTCATCGCCCTGCTTCTTAACAAAAGCAGGAAGGGCATCGGTGTCCTCCGAACCATCTATTACCTACCCTCCTTGTTCGGAGGAAGCATAGCGGTATCCATCCTGTGGAAGATCATGTTCATGGATGACGGTATGATCAATGCGATCCTGCATAAGCTTGGCATGGAAACGGTTTCCTTCCTGGGAAACCCCGCCACAGCTCTGCCTACCTTAAGTGCTTTGGAAGTCTGGCAGTTCGGCTCTTCCATGGTCATGTTCCTGGCTGCTTTAAAGCAGGTTCCCCAGTCGCTGTACGAAGCGGCACAGATCGACGGAGCCGGTCCTGTAAAGAGCTTTTTCAAGATCACGATCCCGCAGATCTCGCCCATCATCTTTTTCTGCATCATCATGCAGACCATCAATGCCCTGCAGAACTTTACCTCCGCCTTTGTTGTTACCCAGGGAGGCCCTGTAAAGAGTACCTACATGCTGGGACTTAAGCTGTACAACGACGGTTTCCTGTTTATGAAGATGGGCTATGCATCCGCCACCAGCTGGGTGATCTTTATGCTGGTGCTGGTATTTACCCTGGTATTGTTCGGAACCAGCCGGTTCTGGGTATTCTACGGGGATGACGAGTCATAAGGAGTAGGAACGATGCAAAAAAAGACAAAAAAGAAAATCAAAGAGGTCCTGGCATACGTCGTTCTCATCGGGATCGGTATCCTTATGATCTACCCTCTGATCTGGATGTTCTTTGCCAGCTTTAAGACCAACGAAGAGATCTACGGCAGCATTTCCCTGCTTCCCAACAGCTATAGCTGGGAAGCCTACCGAAACGGCTGGAATGCCATCGGCGGTAATACCTACGCGGTATTTTTCAGGAACTCCTTTTTGCTGGTAGCCCCCACTACCATCCTGACGGTGATCTCCTCTACCCTGGTGGCCTACGGCTTTGCACGGTTTAACTTTACGGGAAAACGCCTGGCATTTTCCCTGCTGCTTTCCACTCTGATGCTGCCCAATGCTATCCTGATCATCCCCCGGTATTCCATTTTCCGGAACCTGCATGTGATGGACGGCTACGGTCCTTTTTATCTCATGGCTGCTTTTGCCTGCTATCCGTTTTTTACCTACATGCTGGTGCAGTTTATGAGAGGACTTCCCAGAGAACTGGATGAATCCGCCTATATCGACGGCTGCGGTACCTTCCGTACCCTGATCCAGATCCTGATGCCGCTGCTTAAGCCGGCGATCTTTTCCGCAGGCCTGTTGCAGTTTCTGTGGACCTACAATGATTACTTCAACTCTCTGATCTACATCAACTCTGTAAAGAAATTTACCGTATCCCTGGCTCTTCGCCTCTCTCTGGATTCCGAGACCATCGTGGTCTGGAAGAATGTCATGGCGATGTCCTGTCTGGCAGTACTGCCGGTGGTCATCCTGTTCTTCTTCTGCCAGAAGTACTTTGTGGAAGGCATCGCAACCAGCGGATTGAAAGGATGAGTTTAAGGAAATGAAAGTCAAAAACCCGGTGATCCCGGGATTTCATCCGGACCCGTCGCTGCTTTGCGTGGGAAAGGATTATTACATCGCAACCTCCACCTTTGAGTGGTTCCCCGGGGTCTGCATCCTGCATTCCACGGATCTGGCAAACTGGGAGATCGCTTCCTACGCCTTAACGGACGATCAGAAGGTGGACATGACGGGGCTTGATATGTCCTGCGGGATCTGGGCTCCCAACCTTACCTGGAATGAGGGAAAATTCTACCTGACCTATACCATCGTCTACACCGACCGGCAGCGGTATAAGGACACCTACAACTTTGTCACCACAGCCCCCGATGTATGCGGCCCCTGGTCGGATCCGGTGCTCCTTAATGCCTCCGGCTTTGATCCATCCATGTTTCATGAAAACGGGCGGCACTATCTGGTGAACATGGTCATTGACCATCGCACCGACAAGGTTCGCTTCTGCGGCATTGATGTGCAGGAATACGACGAAGAAAAAGGGCGCCTTATCGGCAATCCCGTGCGGGTTTCCAAAGGAACGGGCAGAGGAGAAACAGAAGGCCCCAACATCTTTTACCATGAAGGTTATTACTACCTGGTGGTGGCGGAAGGCGGGACCAGATACCAGCACTGTACCTGCGTGCTGCGGGCAAAGAATCTCTTTGGCCCCTACGAGCCGGACCCCAACAATCCGGTACTGACTTCTGCAGGACAGGAGGACTGCCTTTTGCAGCGTGCCGGCCATTCCCAGGCCGTGCGGGGAGCAGACGGCAACTGGTATATGGCCCATCTGTGTTCCAGACCCATTGAAAAGAACAGTATCTTAGGCCGGGAGACGGCCATTCAGAATATCACCTGGACCAAGGACGGCTGGTTTAAGCTCTCTGCCAACGATACGGGAAAACCGGAAGCGTTCTTTGAGGTGCCGGATTTTTCCGGAAAGCAGGGGCAGGATCATTCCCAGAAGGTGGATTTTTCCGGAGAAACGGATTTTTCCGGGATCCGGGGAAAGGAAAGCAGGGAACGCTATCATCCCGATCCGGTGCCGCTACCGCTGGAATATATGACCCTTCGCCGGTCCTTTCTTCGAAACGGCATCACCATCCGAAAAGGAAAGTTGCACTTAGAGGGCGGCGCTTCGGTGATGAGCAAGTATTTCCAGAGCCTGGTAGCCAGAAGGCAGCAAAGCCTGTACTGCGATTTTGAGACCTGTATGGAGTTTGCTCCCAGGCATTTAAACCACATCGCGGGTATGCTGGTGTATTACAACTACGACAACCACTACTATCTGAAAATGAGCCGGGATGAATACGGCAAGTTCCTGGCAGTGACCAGTAACGTGAACAAAGAGGTGGAGGATCTGATCACGATCAACCTCCCGGAAGAGATCCGGA
Source organism: Lachnospiraceae bacterium (assembly GCA_024689465.1). GTDB lineage: Bacteria > Bacillota > Clostridia > Lachnospirales > Lachnospiraceae > JAILDL01. The sequence goes on along the minus strand of JAILDL010000146.1, from coordinate 15,107 downwards.
AGGTGTATCTGAAGGCGCAGATCCGCGCAGACAAGCTGCAATATTTCTACGGAACGGAACCGGGAGAATGGATCCCCATCGGACCGGTGCTGGATATGAAGAACATCTCCGACGAGCACATCGTGGGAAACGGCTTTACCGGCTCCATGCTGGGGGTCAACTGCTGTGACTGTCAGCTGGACGGGGTTTTCGCAGATTTTGAATATCTGAACTACACAGAATATGAGGGATGAATCAATCCGAAGGAGAATAACGTGAACGTACAAGACAAAGTGATCGTGATCACCGGCGGCGCAGGCGGCCTGGGTTCGGTCATGGGCAAAACATTAAGCAAAGAAGGCGCAAAGGTGTGCCTGTTGGATATTGACGAAGAAAGAGGGCAAAAGACCGTGGAGGAATTTGCTTCCGAGGGCCTTTCGGCAACCTTTTATCAGATCGATCTCACCAGCGAAGAAGACTGGCAGAGCGTGGCAAAGAAGATCCTGGAAAAGCACGGCCGCATCGATGTGCTGATCAACAATGCCGGCATCAATATCCGCAAGCCGGTGGAGGAGATGAGCTTTGAGGAATGGAACACCATGATGCGGGTGAATACCGGCTCCACCTTCCTGGGGACCAAGACCGTACTGCCGGTCATGAAAGAGCAAAAGGGCGGCGCCATCATCAATACTTCTTCCGTATGCGGCCTTATCGGCCACAAATATACACCGGAAGCCTATACGGCAGCCAAGGGTGCCATCACTCTGTTTACCAAAGCCATCGCATCCCGCTACGGAAGCTTTAATATCCGCTGCAATTCCATTCATCCTAGCACGGTGATGACCCCTCTGGTTGAGAAGATGCTGCAGGATCCGCAGCGGGCAGCAGAGCGCCTGGGAGAAGTTCCTTTGGGAAGACTGGCTACTGCAGAGGATGTGGCCCAGGCGGTACTGTATCTGTGCAGCGAGGAAGCAAGCTTCATCAACGGCATCAGCATGCCCATTGATGGAGGAGTAACGTGCTATTAAAAACAGATTACTTCGCTCTCGCTCAACAACAGATAGCTTCACATGCGTTCAGCTATCTGGGCACGTTTCCAACAGAAACGTGCTGATATAAGAAAAAAATGAGGTTGAAAAAAATGACTTACAGTGATGAATTAATTCAGGATTTGGAAGCAAAAGCAAGGAAGATCCGTCGGGATGTCATTGTCAGCATTGGCGTAGGCGTTGCGGGCCATGTAGGTGGCTCCAATTCCTCCGCGGATATAGTGACGGCTTTATACTTCTACAAAATGAAACATGATCCGAAGAACCCGAAGATGGAGGACCGGGACCGGTTCCTGCTGAGTAAGGGCCATGTGGGGATCCTGCAGTATTCTGCCCTGGCAGAAGCAGGCTACTTCCCGGTGGAAGCCTTGCAGCACACCAAGGAATTGGGAAGCTTTCTCCAGGGACATCCGGATGTGCAAAAGACGCCGGGCATCGAAGCGGGCACCGGCTCTCTGGGACAGGGCCTTTCCATCGGCCTGGGCATGGCCCTGGGGCAGAAGCTTCAGGAGATCGATGCAAAGACCTACGTACTGGTAGGCGACGGAGAGATCGCCGAAGGCCAGATCTGGGAAGCTGCCATGGCAGCTTCTGCCTTCCATGCAGATAACCTGGTGGCCATCGTGGACCGCAACGGCCTGCAGGCCAACGGCCGCACCAAAGACCGGTTCGACAGCGGGGATATCACCGCCAAGTTCTTAAGCTTCGGCTGGCATGTGATCGAGATCAACGGCCACGACATGCGGGAGATCTGCAAGGCGCTGGATGATGCGGATACGGTAAAGGGGGTTCCCACCGTGATCATCGCAAATACCGTAAAGGGCAAGGGCGTCAGCTTCGCAGAGAATGTAGTAGGTTTCCATAACGGCGTGCTCAGTCAGGAACAGTATGACCAGGCACTTCGGGAATTATCATAAGGCAGGAGAATCAGATCATGGGATATACAAATCAAAGACAGGCATATGGCAATACGCTGGTGGAACTGGGAAAGACCGATCCGCGCATCGTGGTACTGGATGCGGATCTGGGCGGATCCACCATGGGAAAGCTGTTTGAAGCAGCGTATCCGAAACGGCATTTTGAAATGGGCATTGCAGAAGCGGACATGAGCAGTGTGGCAGCGGGACTGGCACAGACCGGGCTCATTCCCTTTACCAACTCCTTTGCCGTATTTGCAGGAGGACGGGCCTTCGATCAGATCCGTCAGACCATTGCCATCGGAAAATTAAATGTGAAAATATGCGGCTCTTCTTCAGGCCTTTCGGATTTCGGAGACGGAGCGACCCATCAGTGCATCGAGGATATGGCCATCTTCCGTGCCGTTCCCAATATGACGGTGCTCTGCCCGGCCGATGCCAATGAGACGGTGGAAGCAGTAAAAGCCATGGTAGACTATGACGGCCCCTGCTACATCCGTTTAAACCGCAACGACTATGAAAACTCCACACCGGAAGGAAAGCCCTTTAAGATCGGGGAGCCGGAAGTGATGAAGGAAGGAACGGACATTGCCCTGTTTGCCACCGGCTACATGGTGCACCTGGCATTGGAAGCGGCTGCGCAGTTGGAGGGCGAGATCTCTGTAAAGGTGATCAACGTGGCTACTATCAAGCCCTTAAACCAGCAGGCCGTGATCGATGCGGCGGCAGGCTGCAAGGCAGTGGTAACCGCAGAAGAGCACAACATCCGGGGCGGTATGGGCAGCGCCATTGCGGAAGCGCTGGCAAAGAATCCCAAGCCCATGGAATTTATCGGTATGAAGGATGAATTCGGCTGCAGTGCCCACAATTACAAGGAGCTCTTAGAGCACTTCGGCCTGACCACTGAAACATTGGTGGAAGCCGTTCGGAAGATGTACCGGGAATTCTGATCCGCAAGGGTGCAACCATTGGATGAATAAGAGACAGAAACAGTTATGATCCCAATGGATCCAAAGGATTCCCAAGATCATAAGGAACGGAATAGATGAAAATGAGTTAGGAGGCAGATTATATGAAGATCGGATTTATCGGACTGGGGATCATGGGAAAGCCCATGGTTGCCAACTTATTAAAGGCAGGGCACGAGGTCGTGGCCTATGATGTGATCCCAGCAAATGTACAGGCTGTGGTAGAAAAAGGCGCAGTTGCTGCTTCGTCCAGTAAGGAAGTAGCCGAGCAGTGCAGCCTGATCATCACCATGCTCCCCAATTCTCCCCATGTAAAGAGCGTCGTCATGGGGAAGGACGGTGTATTGGAGGGCGCAAAGGAAGGCACCATTTTAGTAGATATGAGTTCCATCGCACCCCTTGCTTCTCAGGAAATCTGCAAGGCCTGCGCGGAAAAGGGTGTTAAGATGATCGACGCACCGGTTTCCGGCGGGGAGCCTAAGGCCATCGACGGTACCATGTCCATCATGGTAGGCGGTGACAAGGCCGTTTTTGACGAAGTATACGACATTCTCATGACCATGGGCGGCAGCGCCGTGCACTGCGGTGATATCGGCGCCGGCAATACCACCAAACTGGCAAACCAGGTCATTGTAGCATTAAACATCGCAGCCGTTTCGGAAGCCTTTATGCTTTCCACCAAGGCAGGGGTAGATCCGCAGAAGGTATTTGACGCCATTAAGGGTGGTCTGGCAGGTTCTACCGTCATGAATGCCAAGGTGCCTATGATCCTGGACGGCAACTTTAAGCCCGGCTTTAAGATCGATCTGCACATCAAGGATCTGCAGAACGCTCTGGATACGGGACACGGTGTAGGTTCTCCCATGCTGCTTACCGCACAGGTAATGGAGATCCTGCAGAATCTTCACTTAAAAGATATGGGACAGTGTGATCACAGCGCCATCGCCCGCTATTATGAGGAGCTGGCAGGGTGCGAGATCCGCAAATAACCAACCCATTTCTCACCAACCTCTTCTTCATGCGCCTACCGGTTCTGCTTGCGGAACTGAGTAGGCGTATTTTCTTCGTATTTCTTAAACTGCCGCATAAAGTGAATCTCACTTTCATAACCGCACAGATCGGCGATATTCTGAATGCTCATCTCACTGGTGGACAGATAGTGTTTGGCAAGCTTTAACCTTGCGGCGATCATATCCTGCTGACAGGAACAACCGAAAAATTTTTTATACAGATGCTGAAAATGGGAACAGGACAGCCACAGGGCATCCGCCATGCCGGGAACCGTGCGCTTTAAGGAGGGACTGTTGTAGATCTCCGTACGCAGGGCGGAAAAAGCTGCATAGTATTTTTGGTCGGCGCCGATCCTGGAAAAGGCGGCCAGCTCTTCGCTGACGGTATAGAGAAACAGCTTCATGAAGCTGTCCAGGATCTCATCCCGCATCTTCACTGAAGAAAGAAAGGCATCGGTGATCATCCGCACGTATTCCGAGAGCTTGTGGAAGTTGCGGGGGAATAAGGGGGTGCAGACAGGGATCTCCAACCGGTCCAACAGATCGATACAGTCAGGGGATAACAGAAAATGTAACCAATCATCGTTATAGTCCGGAGTATCGCAGCCATAATGAATATCGCTTCCTGGAGGAAAACAGATGCAGGAGTTCGCAGGGACCTCCTGTTTTTTGTTGTCTAAAACCACCCAGGCATCCCGCTTGATCAGGAGAAAAAGATAGTCGGGAGAAGCCTGGTGGTACTTCACGTTACAGGGCTTTTTGTGATGGGAATCGTGTCCGCAGCCGTTTACACGGATCATGAGGGCCTCCTTTAAAAGCAGATTTGGTAAGTTGTTTACATCTTAGGGCATTGTTCGGAATATGTCAAAGCATGTAGCATGAATACCGTAACGAAGCACAGCACAAGACGGCGGCGTATCTTTGCGGGGAAGCTGCGCCCTACAGCCGATTGCGGAATGTGTCAGTTTATGGAAGTAAAACAGCGCTTCAAAGGGGTAGAAAATGAAAGAGGGTTACTATGAAGAAACTGAAAGAAGTCTTTTCGGAACTGTGGAAAAACCGGGTTCTGTATCTCATGATGGTGCCCACCATCGTCTGGGTAGCGGTGTTCTGCTACGTGCCCATGTACGGCGTGCTCATCGCCTTTAAGGATTTCAGCTATAAGAAGGGGATCTGGGGCAGTCCTTTTGTGGGCCTTAAGAACTTCGAATTCCTGTTTCGCTATAAGGGCGTGGGCCGGATCTTTTTTAACACCATCTTCTTAAACATCCTGTTCATTACGGCGACTACGCTGTTGTCCATCTTCTTTGCCATTGTCTTTTCGGAGATCGCAGGAAGGGTATACAGCCGCATCGTCCAGACCATTGCCATCTTTCCCCACTTTGTCTCCTGGACGGTGGTGGCTATGTTCATGCACGGTCTCATCGGAGGGAGCGGCTCCATTACCACCGCTTTGGTAAATCATTTTGGCAGCAGCCCCAATTTCTATGCGGAGCCTGCCTGGTGGCCGCTTGTCCTGACCATCCTGCGGATCTGGCAGGGGGTGGGCTACGGAACCATCGTTTATGTGGCGGTGATCACCGGCTTGGACCGGGAGATCTACGAAGCGGCCAAGGTAGACGGCGCAGGCAGGCTCCAGATCATCTTAAAGATCACTTTGCCCCAGCTGAAAGTGACCGCCATCATGCTCACCCTGATGAGCATCGGCAAGATCTTTAACGGCGATTTCGGAATGATCTACGCCATCGTGGGAGAAAACACCAATCTCCTCCCTACCACCGACGTCATTGATACCTTCGTATACCGGGCTCTGCGTCAGCTGAACAACTTGGGCATGAGTACCGCCACCAGTTTGTTCCAGTCCGTGATCGGTCTGATCCTGGTCTTTGCAACCAACGCGCTGACCAAAAAGGTAGAGCCGGATGCGGCGATCTTCTAGGAGGCCTGAATGAAAAAGGATAATCTGCAAACCACGCAAACAAAAAAGAAGGGAAAGGAAGATTTTGTTTTTGACCTGGTGATCTACCTGCTGGCAGCGGCCTTTTGCATCTTCTGCCTGTATCCCTTTGCCATCATCCTGGGAAGCAGCTTTGAAACAGAGACAAACTTTGCCCTTCACGGCTTCCCGGTGATCCCCAAAGACTTTACCACCAAGGCCTACAAGATGGTGCTGGGAGATTCCCAGATCTTTAAAGCCTACGGCGTGACCATTTTTACCACGGTGGCAGGAACGCTGCTGAGCATGTTCCTCACCATCACCATGGCCTATCCGCTGTCCTTAAAGAAGGTAAAATACCGGAATATCATCACCTTTTTCGTGTACTTTACCATGCTCTTCGGAGGCGGTCTGGTGCCTACCTATCTGCTGATCAGCAAGACCTTAAATATGAAGAACAATCTCATTGTGCTGATCCTGCCGGTCGCCTTCATCGCCTGGAATATGTTCCTGATGCGCAACTTCTTTGCGGGACTGCCGGGAGAACTGGCAGAGTCTGCCTACATCGACGGTGCCAATGATCTTCAGATCCTTGTAAAGATCATCCTGCCCGTATCGGTGCCCGGCATCGCCACCATCAGCTTGTTCTATGCCTTAAATTACTGGAATCAGTGGTTTAACGCCATGCTCTATATCGAAAAGCAGGACCTGGTGCCTCTGCAGTATCTGCTGATGCGGATGCTGCGAACGGTGGATGCCATGAAGGAAATGGCCCGCTCCACCGGCATCGCGGTGGGGGATATCCCCCAGAATTCCCTGCGTATGGCCACCACGGTGGTTGCCATCGGTCCGGTGGTATTTCTGTATCCCTTTGCGCAAAAGTACTTTACCAGCGGTCTCACCGTAGGGGCGATCAAGGGATGAAAACGGATTTATACGCATCTGCAAACAGCTTGCAGAGCGATATAAAGATACATTTAAGGAGGGTTAAAATGAAAAAGAAACAACTCATGAAAAAGGTAACAGCGCTGGCGCTTACCGCAGTCATGGCCTTTGGCCTTGCAGCTTGCGGAAGCACCACGGACAATGCAGGCACCGTTACGGTATCGGAGGGCACAGAAGTAGCCACAGCCGAATCCGCAGGGGAAACGGCTGCTCCCGCTCCCGCCATCACAGAGGATGTGACCATCAACATCCGGGTTATGAACGAAGTAAAGAACGTGGACAAGGTCATTGCCAAGTACGAAGAGATGGTAGCGGATGATCCGGTGATGAGCAAGATCCATCCCAACATCGAGTTCGTTGTAGGTGCAGATTACAAGGATAAGGTCAATATGGCCGTTGCAGCCCAGGAAGACCTGGACCTGATGTTCTGCGGTTCCTGGCACGGCCTTTCCAAGTTTATCCAGGAAGGCTCTCTGGCAGATCTGTCTGCTTACTACAACAATGACAATTTCCCCGGCCTGAAGAAGGCCTTCAGCCCCGACTTTGTAGCAGCCATGACTTCTTATGTACGCCAGGAGGACGGCTCCTACAAAACCGGCGTATACGGCATCAACATGGCAACTGCTTTCGAAGACAGCCGCGGTTTTATGTATCGTGAGGATCTGCGCAAGAAGTACAACTGCGATCCCATTACCGACCGTGACAGCCTTATGGCATTTGTTAAGACCGTGACCGAAAACGAGCCGGATATGCAGGGTATCAGCTTCTGGAACATGTTCTACTGGGACAGCCCGGTTTACTCCGGAAAGCATGACCATGTCTTCACCCAGGACAGCACCGAGGTATTCGGTGATCAGACCCGTCTGTACGTAGGTCTGTCCGAAGACAACAAGACCGTTCTTAACGTAGTACTGCCCGGCGATGCAGACGAAGAGTTTGCCAAGATGCCTGCAGGCTATCAGTACGATTTCATCAGCGAGTACATGATCAAGCGTACCGAATGGAATCCTTACATGAATCCCCACAGAGGTGAGGAAGATACCGTAGAAAAGGATGCTGCGATTTCCTACAGTGCCCTCAGTGAGTTTGAGACCCGTTCCAAGGAAGCCATGGAAAAGGTTCCCGGCTCCGAGTGGAAGTTCTACGTTCTGGAAGATGCCCAGAGAAACAAGGAAGAAGGCGCCGTCATCTGCGATATGGCCACCAACAACTGGCTGGTAGTGCCCGAGTGGTCCGAGAAGATCGATGCGACCATGTATTTCCTGGATTGGATGTTTGGTTCCAAGGAAGCACACGATCTGTTCCAGTACGGTATCGAGGGAGAAGACTGGGTAGCCATCGGCGAAGACGGTATGAAGGCTGCGGATATCTCCGAGGATGAAAAGTACGTAATGCCCGGCTATTCCTTCTGCTGGAATCCTACCTATGTTCGCTACAGCGAGCTGGTATTAAACGATCCGGAATTAAAGGCTGACTTTGATTACACCTACGCTGCAAGCACCTATCAGCTCAGCCCTCTGGCAGGCTTTGCCTTTGATGCAAGCAATGTGGAAACAGAAGTAGCCAATATCTCCGCGCTGTCCAACGAGCTGCAGTTCCATTTATCCAAGTACGATGCAGCGGAAGCAGCAGAAAAGATCGCTACCTGGCATCAGGATGCGGAGGATGCAGGCTTAGAGGCAGTTCGTCAGGAGCTGATCACCCAGTTGCAGCAGTTCCTGGATGCAAAGAACGCACAGTAAGGAAATTATGACCGAAGGAAAGATCCGCTTATATGCCGCCCCTAAGGGCGTGACGTTATCAGAAGATTATATTGTAAAGGTTCGTCCTGTGGGGAAGCATACGTGGAAAACCCTGGATCTGTACCGGGTCCGGGTGGATATGCACGATGTCCGAAAAGCATCCATGGCCTTCTTCGATTTTGAAGGGGCCGTGGAAGTCATGGTGGAAGTGCCCGGATTTTTCCAAACCTATCAGGTGGATATCCGGCCCCTGTCCCTGGGGATCGAAAGCCGCTTTTCCGGTAACTGCGTGTATTTTACCCTGGAGAAGCCGGCCAATATCTCGGTGGAGATCAACAAGGACCGGTATCACAACCTGCATCTGTTTGCAGGTGGGCTGCCGGAGGAGGTGCCTTCGGATAATACCCTGATCCTGGGACCGGGGGATAAGGGGATCGGCTTTGTGGGAGACAATCTGTCCGCGAAGCTGGAAAGCATGCCAAAAGGGCGGACGCTGTATCTGACCCCGGGGCTTTACTACATCAGCGAGAGCATCTGGCATCTGCCCTCGGATACCAGTCTGTATCTGGCAGGAGGAGCGGTCCTCATCGGAGGACTGGTGTTGGACCATGCAGAAAATGTTCGGATCTACGGAAGAGGGGTGATCTGTCAGGCATCCTTTCACCGGTTCAGCTCCATTAACGGGATCCGGATCAGTCACTGCCGGCATATCGTCATGGAAAACCTGATCTTTATCAATCCGCCCCACTATACCGTTCATCTGGGCGGGTCTAAGGATATCATCCTGCGGGGGATCAAGTCCTTCAGCTGTGAGGGGTGGAGCGACGGTATCGATATGATGAGCTGTGAAAATGTGGTGGTGGAGGGGTGTTTCCTAAGAACCTCCGATGACTGTATCGCCATCTACGGCAGCCGCTGGGATTACTACGGAGATACCCGGGATATCTGGGTCCACAACTGCAGTCTCTGGGCGGACGTGGCTCATCCGGTGAACATCGGTCTTCACGGAGATCACGGCCGAGCAGGGGATGTTCTGGAAAACATTGAGATCGAGGACATCGATGTCCTGGAGCAAAATGAGTTTCAGGAGGACTGCCTGGGGATCCTGGCCATTAACGTGGGCGATAAAAATACCGCCCGCCGCATTGAATTTCGAAATATCCGCATCGAGCCCTTCCGCAGGGGAGAACTGCTGCACTTTTCGGTACTGCAGAATGCGGTCTACAATCCGGCGCCCGGCAGAGGGATCCGGGATATCACCGTGGATGGCGTCCGGCTTTTATCCGGCAGCGGAGAAGAGCCTTCCGTGATCTGCGGATTCAGCGAAGAGTACGGGGTATGCGGGATAAACCTGCGCAATATCTACCGGGACGGCAGGAAAGTAACGGACTTAGCGGAGTTTCCTCTCAAGGTCGGTCCTTTCGCGGAAGGGATCGTGTTAGAGTAAAACAGTTCAAAAGTTTCGTAAAAAATCCGTTGACTTAAAGAAGCGAAACGAGTAATATTACCCCCATAAGGGCGACGGCGTCTTTAATGCGTAGCATTAGAGACGCCGTCGCTTTTTTTGTTGTTTTACGCAACACACAAAAAAATCCCAAACCACGGAGGCTGCAAAATTATGTGTTCCATCATGGCATGGTGCCGACAGGGCGCCGATCAGAAACTGTTCCAAAAAGCGTTAGACGAAACCATTTCCAGAGGTCCGGATGCGGACCGCATCCTGGAAGTAGCAGAAGGCCTGCTGGGCTTTCGCAGATTATCCATTATGGGCTTGACAGAAGAAGGAATGCAGCCCTTCGTCTATCGAAACTGTGCCGTGGTTTGTAATGGAGAGATCTATGGTTTTTCCGCTCTTCGGGATTGTCTTAAGGAAAAAGGCTATACCTTTCAAAGTGACAGTGATTGTGAGATCCTGCTTCCCCTGTATTTTGAGTACGGAGTAGACATGTTTGCAAAGCTGGATGCGGAGTTTGCCTGCGTCCTCTTTGACGGGGAAACAGGGGAGTTTATTGCGGCAAGAGACCCCATTGGCATCCGTCCGCTGTACTACACCTATGACAAGGAAGGGGCCATTGTTTTCGGCAGCGAACCTAAGATGCTGCAGGTGGTCTCCGATGAGAAGATCTATCCCTTCCCTCCGGGACATTACTACAAGGACGGGAAATTCACCTGCTACTGCGATATCGCAGCAGTAGAGGAGGTTTCCGGGGATGATCTGGAAACCGTATGTGCAAACATCCGGGGAAAACTCATCGCCGGTGTGGAAAAGCGCCTGATCGCCGATGCAAAGGTAGGATTTCTCCTATCCGGTGGTCTGGATTCCTCTCTGGTTTGCAGCATCGCTGCACGGAAAAGCACTGCGCCCATCCGGACCTTTGCCATCGGTATGGACATCGATGCCATTGACCTTAAGTATGCCAAGCAGACGGCAGAGTTCTTAGGCTGCGACCATACTGAGGTGATCATTACCCGGGACGACGTGATAAAGGCTCTTCCGGAAGTCATCCATCTGCTGGGCACCTACGATATCACTACGATCCGGGCCAGCATGGGCATGTACCTGCTGTGCAAGGCGATCCATGAACAGACGGACATTCGGGTTCTGCTAACCGGCGAAGTATCTGATGAGATCTTCGGCTACAAATACACGGACTTTGCTCCCAGCGCCCAGGCGTTTCAGGAAGAAGCTCAGAAGCGTGTGCGGGAACTTCATATGTACGATGTGCTCCGGGCAGACCGCTGCATTTCTGTAAATTCTCTGGAAGCAAGAGTGCCCTTCGGCGATCTGGACTTTGTGAAGTACTGCATGGCCATCGATCCGGAGATGAAGCGCAATCATTACAACAAGGGAAAATACCTGCTGCGTCATGCCTTTGAAGGGGAGTGGGACGGAAAAGCCTACCTGCCCGATGAGATCCTGTTCCGGGAAAAGGCTGCCTTTTCCGATGCGGTGGGTCATTCCATGGTCAATGACCTAAAGGAATATGCCGAGGAGCAGTATACCGATGCGGAATTTGAGGCAGGCTGTGCAAAGTATGAACATGCCAGACCTTTTACCAAGGAATCTCTTCTGTACCGTGAGATCTTCGAGCAGTTTTACCCCGGACAGAGCCAGATGGTGAAGGACTTCTGGATGCCCAATAAAGAATGGGAAGGATGCGATGTCAACGATCCTTCCGCAAGAGTACTGGCAAACTATGGGGATAGTGGAAAGTAATATCGAAAGAAAGAGAATGGAATAAAGAAACAGAAATATGAGAACGAAACGAATGGGTGATTTCGCAAAAGGCGAAGAAGGGGGCAATGCATGACAAAGTACATTTTCGTAACCGGTGGTGTGGTTTCCGGTCTGGGAAAGGGAATCACGGCAGCAGCTCTGGGAAGGCTGCTGAAAGCAAGAGGATTAAAGGTGGCGGCACAGAAGCTGGATCCTTATATCAATGTGGATCCGGGAACCATGAGCCCCTATCAGCACGGGGAAGTGTATGTGACCGAGGACGGTGCGGAGACAGACCTGGATCTGGGCCATTATGAGCGCTTCATTGATGAAGATTTAAATAAATATTCCAACCTGACTTCCGGTAAGGTGTACTGGAACGTCTTAAACCGGGAACGAAGAGGAGAATATCTGGGATCCACGGTGCAGGTCATTCCCCACATCACCGATGAGATCAAGGCCTTTGTATACCGGGTTGGCCAGAAGACCGGCGCAGATGTGGTGATCACCGAGATCGGCGGAACCATCGGCGACATCGAGTCGCAGCCCTTTATCGAAGCGGTACGGCAGATCTCCCTGGAGGTGGGAAGAGAAAACTCTCTGTTCCTTCATGTGACCCTGGTGCCCTTCCTTCACGGCTCCGATGAACACAAATCCAAGCCGACCCAGCATTCCGTAAAGGAACTGCAGGGAATGGGAATTTCCCCCAATCTGCTGATCCTGCGCTGCGACGAGCCCCTGGAGGATGAGATCTTTAAGAAGATCGCCCGGTTTTGCAATGTAAAGGATGACTGCGTTATCGAAAACCGGACCATCCCGGTTTTATACGAAGTTCCTCTGATGCTGGAAGAGTCCCATTTTTCCGAGATCGTCTGCAGAGAGTTGGGGATCGATGCTCCGAACCTTAATATGGATCGCTGGAAGGAAATGGTGGCACGGATCAAGAGCCTGACAAGGACCGTCAGAATCGGTCTGGTGGGCAAATACGTGCAGCTCCATGATGCGTACCTCTCCGTTGCGGAAGCACTGCGCCATGCGGGTTATGAAAATGATGCGAAAGTGGAGATCCAGTGGATCGATTCCGAGAAGATCACTCGGGAAAATGTAGCAGAGATGTTATCCGGCCTTGGCGGCGTCATTGTGCCCGGCGGGTTTGGAAATCGCGGAATTGAAGGCATGATCCTGACGGCAGAATATGCCCGCACCCATCACCTGCCCTACTTTGGCATCTGCCTGGGTATGCAGATCGCGGTCATCGAATATGCCCGGAATGTCCTGGGCTTTGCCGATGCCAACTCCGGAGAGTTTGATGAAACCAGTACCCACAAGGTCATCGATTTCATGCCGGGACAGAGTAATTCCATCGATAAAGGCGGAACCCTGCGTCTGGGCGCATATCCCTGCAGGATCGCGCCGGGCAGTAAGCTGGAGGAATGCTACGGGGCTTCGGAAGTGGCAGAGCGCCATCGCCACCGCTATGAAGTAAACAATGAATACCGGGAAGCCTTTGTTAAGGCCGGGGCCGTGTTTGCAGGAACATCCCCGGATGACCGGCTGGTAGAAGAAATGGAACTGCCCGGCGAAGATTTCTATCTGGGCGTGCAGTATCATCCGGAGTTTAAGTCAAGACCTGATAAGGCCCATCCCTTATTCAAGGGATTCATCGCAGCAGCAGCACGGAAATCCGCAGAGTAAGGACGAAATACTGATCATCCAAGGGCAACATCCAGGATCATCATGACAACGAAGCCGAAGGCAAAGGCGATGGTTCCCACATTGGTGTGCTTGCCTTCGCTCATTTCGGGGATCAGTTCTTCGACTACGACGTAGATCATGGCGCCGGCGGCAAAGGCCAGGAGATAAGGCATAACGGGAACCACGATGCCTGCGGCAAACAGAGTGATCACAGCCGCAATGGGCTCTACGATACCGGACAATACGCCGTAGAGGAAGGTCTGCCATTTGGGCATGCCTTCACCCCTGAGAGGCATGGATACGATGGCACCTTCCGGGAAGTTCTGGATGGCGATACCAAGGGATAAGGCTAAAGCACCCGCAGCGGTAATGCCTACGTTTCCGGAGAGGAAACCGGCATAGATCACGCCGACGGACATGCCTTCCGGGATGTTGTGCAGGGTAACCGCCAGGATCAGCTTGGTGGTGGAGCGGAGTTTACTTTCCGGACCTTCGCATTGCTTATCCATGTGCATATGAGGGGTTACTTTGTCCAGAAACAGCAGGAAGAAGATACCGATGAGAAAACCTACGGCAGCGGGTAGAAAGGCCAGCTTTCCATAGGACGCACTGGATTCCAGAGCCGGATTTAAAAGGCTCCAGAAGGATGCAGCGACCATAACCCCGGCCGCAAAGCCGGTGAGGATCTTCTGCAGGTGATCGGAAATATTCTTTTTTAAAACAAATACCATGGCAGCGCCAAGGCTGGTACCCAGGAAGGGTAACAATATACCTCTTGTGATTTCTCCATACATAAACGTTTACACTCCTTTTTTCTATACTAAATCCGATGGGGCTGTTTGTAAAACAGCGTCAAGGTTTATGGGTTTATTGGGTTATGGGTTAATCTGAAGTTAGAGGTGACTAACTTATTGGATAAGAGTACACTTGTCTTAGACATTTGTCAACCTTCTGAAAGGAGATTTTTATATGGAACGAGTTTATAAGTTTTTAAAAGAAGCACAGACCTATTTTCTGGCAACAGTAGAAGGGGATCAGCCTCGGGTTCGTCCCTTCGGTACCATAGATATCTTTGAAGGCAAGCTGTACATCCAGACCGGAAAGTCCAAGGAAGTTTCCAAGCAGATCCAGGCCAATCCCAAGGTGGAGCTGTGTGCCTTTTCCGGCGGTAAGTGGCTGCGCGTAACCGGCACTCTGGTAAGAGATGACCGTGTGGAAGCAAAGAAGCACATGCTGGATGCTTATCCTTCTCTGCAGGGTATGTATTCCGCAGAAGATGACAACACAGAGGTTCTGTATTTTAAGGATGCCACCGCAACCTTTTCCTCTTTTACAGAGGCTCCTGAAGTAATAAAGTTCTGAGGAAATGCCGCAGAGATTCGGCATGTTCGTATCTGAAAAACAGGCAGCTGATCCTATGACGGGTCAGCTGTTTCTGAATCGGAAAGGATAATCTATGAAAGTACTGCTCATTAACGGCAGCAGACGGGACAACGGCTGTACCTATACGGCCCTTACGGAAGTTGCTAAGGAATTAAATGCAAGAAACATCGAAACCCAGATCCTCAATGTGGGAAGCCGCGTATTAAAGGGAGAACTGGATGAAGTGGTAAAGGAAGCCATCCAGATCATGGAGAATGCCGATGGTC
>JAILDL010000124.1 GCA_024689465.1 Lachnospiraceae bacterium | reverse complement strand
AGAAGAAGCAAACGAAACCTTCCAGACCAGGGAGGAGGCGGCTGCGTCCACCTATTCCAAAGCAGAGATCGATGCCATGATGGGCTCCGGTTTCAGCTCGGAGGGAACGTATAAAACCGGGGATATCATCCTGAAGGATGGTGTGATGTATGAATGCATCACAGAGATCGGGACACCGGAAGAATGGAATCCGGAGCACTGGCAGCAGATCACCTTGTCGGATCTGCTCAGCTCCAGCGCAGGAAGTGACAGCTACCGGGAGATGATCCTGGTAGCCCTCTCCAGCAGCGGTATGGGCTTAAATGCAGAATCTACCTGGGAAGACATTACCACGGCACTGACGAAGTGGTTCCCTTCCACCATCGACCTGCTATCGGACAATGTGTGGTATTCCACAGCCTGCACCAGACCCTGCTTCGGCGGCGGGACATCCCAGCCAAACGGAAGCCATCGGATCCAGTCCACCCTTGCGGGAAACGGCGACGACAGACCCTATAAGGTTACAGGATGGAAGCGTTCGATCTATGAGAAAAAGATTGGATTTGGCGGGTACAATACCCTTCGGATCAAGGGAACCTTCACAGTCAACAATAACAACCTGAACAGCCCCGAGTTTTTGAATTTCCAGATCTATGACCGGGCAGATATATCCAGTCCGGTACTTGCCACCCTCCGCGGTTTTACCTTGAACGGTAATTACGATACCCAGCGGAGAGTGGACTTTGATGCATACATTGATATCAGTAACGTAAATGTACAGGGATACATCGGCTTTATGCAGGAAGTAGCTTCCTACGGAGAATATACCAACAGTACGGTAACGGTTACCGAGATGTATCTCCAATAAGCTTTCCGCGGATCATGGTAAAGTCCAGGGAAAGATCCTTGTTTAGTAGTACCAGATTTGCAACCTTTCCGGGTGTGATGCTGCCGAAGCGATCGAAGATGCCGATCTCCTTTGCAGGTGTTACGGCGCTGCAGTAGATGGCATCCTCCAAAGAGAGCACCTGTTTTTTTACCAGTACCCGCACACAGTCCATAAGGTTGGTAACGGACCCGGCCAGGGTCCCGTCTTCCAGGGTGGCATAAGCCCCCTTCTTAATGACCTTCTGACCGCCCAGCTCCGATTCGCCGTCGGGAAGACCGGTGGCGCGCATGCTGTCGGAAATGATGATCATTCTTTCTTTTCCAAACATCTTAAACGTAGCCTGCATCACAGCAGGATGAATATGGATACCGTCGCAGATCATCTCCGGATGTACCTGGGACGCTTCACAGGCTGCGCCTACAACGCCGGGAGCACGATGGGTAAAAGGCGGCATGGCATTGTACAGATGGGTGATATGGCTGACGCCTGCTTCGATGGAAGCTTTGGCCGTATCGTAGTCTGCGGTGGTATGGGCAATGGATAAAACCACGTCCTCACCGTATCGCTGTTTGCTTTCCCGGATAAATTCCATGGCGCCCGGCTCCTCTACTGCCAGGTCCACGATCTTAAACAGGTTGCCGGAAGCTTCCTGCAGGCGGGAAAACAGGTCCATATCCGCAGGGCGGATGAACGCTTCGTTCTGCGCCCCTTTTTTCGCTTTGGAAATAAACGGCCCCTCCATGTTGATGCCCACAAGCTCCGCTTCGCAACACCCTGCGGGATCCGCTTCCTTTACAAAAGCAGCCGCCGTTTGGGCAATCTGCAGAAGGGAATCTTCTGCAATGGTCATGGTCGCAGGGCAGATCTGGGTGACGCCCACAGATGCCTCATATCCTGCCATACCGTGAACCGCCTCCGTGGTGCCGTCACAAAAATCATAGCTGTTACAGCCGTGGAAATGGATGTCGGTGAGCCCCGGGATCAGGAAGCCGCCCCGGGCATCGATGAATTCCCCGTCCACACGGGGCGTTTCATCCGAAACTTCGGTGATCCTTCCATTCTCGATCTGTACGCAGCCGGGGGAAAAGGTGCCGTTTTCCCCGTAAACATTGGCATTATAAATGATCGTTCGCATAATATGCCTTTCTCAGAAAGGAAGTTGGGAGAAAGCTTCTGCATCACCAACGATGGTCACATCCGGATGGAACTGCAGGATGGATGCAGGAACCTGGGGAGTAACAGGGCCGCAGAAGGCTTCTTTTACAATGGCAGCTTTGCCGGCGCCGTTTACAACGACCAGGATCTTACGTGCTGCCATAATGGTGCCGATACCCATGGTCAGTGCCTGACGGGGAACGTCTTCCTTTTTCTCAAAGAGACGGGAATTGGCATTGATGGTGCTTTCGGTCAGATCCACCAGATGGGTTCCCTTGGGGAAATCATCCTGGGGCTCGTTGAAACCGATGTGTCCGTTGTGGCCAAGGCCCAGAAGCTGGAGATCCACGCCGCCCAGGTCCTGAATGAGCTTGTCATAACGGGCACATTCTGCTGCGGGATCGGCAGCCACGCCGTCGGGAACGTTGGTGCGGCTAAGATCCAGTCCTACGCGGGAAAACAGGTGCTCATTCATGAAATAGTGGTAGCTCTGGTCATGATCATGGGTCAGACCCACGTATTCATCCAGGTTTGCGGTGTGAACGCCGGAGAGATCCAGATCGCCGGCATTTACCATGCGGACCAGTTCGTCATAGGTTCCGATGGGGGTGGAACCGGTGGCAAGACCCAGCACAGAGTCCGGCTTTAAGATCACCTGCGAAGCGATGATGTTTGCTGCCTTTCTGGACATAGCAGCGTAGTCGTTGGTACGGATAAAACGCATAATGCAACCCCTTTCTTACAGGTAGTGGTGTTGGTAAGGTCTGATGAGTATCCTTACATTCACTTACTATAGTAAATGATTCCTCCGGAAAAAGGTATCCCGGAAGGGAAAACGGGCAGTACTTTCAAGGCCGGAGGGCAAATGCTGAAACTAGTTTCAGGAGTGGTAGGAAGAGCGGCTTTTTGCTACAATATTTTCTGGAGACAGCGGACAAAAGCCTTTGTTTCGGAGGGATAAAAGATGCATGCAGATGAAGAGATGAAGATGACCTATTCCGGCATTGTTCCCATTCAGGGAAAGCCCGGTATGTCCGTTCGTTTTGAGCGCGGAAAGGATATGGCGGAGGGGATCCTCCCTGCCGGTGAGATCCTGCGCAGCAGCGGTTTTTCCGCAGAAGAACTGGATGCACTGAAACAGTACCTGCAGGAGCATAAGCGGGAACTGATGGAAAAAGCAAAACAGATGTCCAACATCCGCAATCTTTTTGAAGATAAGAACTAATGGGGGAATGCCCGGAGGAAGGGACTTCGGGGCAACAAGGAAAGGGGAAACATGGAACAGAAGGTAGCGGACATTTTAGAGAATGTCAAAAAAGTGATCATTGGAAAGGATGAAGTGATCGAGCTGGTCATCACCTGTATGGTGGCAGGAGGACACGTGCTCCTGGAGGATCTGCCCGGCAGCGGAAAGACCATGCTGGCAAAGAGCCTGGCCCGCTCCATCGATGCTTCCTTTTCCCGTATACAGATGACACCGGACCTGCTTCCCAGCGACATTACAGGTCTGAGTATCTATGACCGGAAAAACGAGGACTTCGTTTTTCATCCCGGTCCTGTATTTACCAATCTTTTACTGGCAGATGAGATCAACCGTGCAACGCCCCGTACTCAGGCGGCGCTTTTGGAGTGCATGGAAGAAAAGCAGGTCACCATGGACGGAACCACCAGAGTGTTAGAGGAGCCTTTTATGGTCCTTGCTACGCAAAATCCGGTGGAAACAGCAGGCACCTATCCGCTGCCGGAGGCACAGCTGGATCGTTTCCTCATGAAGCTGTCCATGGGAAAGACCGATCGGGAGCAGGAAAGAGCGATCCTGGAGCGCTACCGGGATCAGACGCCTCTGGAGGACCTCTCTCCTGTTGCGGATATTCAGACCATTTTGGAACTGCGCAGCAGAGTCCGCACCGTAACGATTCATCCGGAGCTGCTCCGCTATCTCCAGGATCTTTGCATCGCCACCCGGACGGCCAAGGACCTGGAAGCCGGCGTTTCCATCCGGGGATCTCTGGCCTTTCTCAGAGCAGCCCAGGCCCATGCCGTGATCATGGGCAGAACCTATATCACACCGGAAGATCTCAAGCTCCTGGCAGTGCCGGTATTAGCCCATCGTTTCATCCCTGCAGGAGGGTATCTTACCGGCAAGGAAGAAGCGGACATCATGAATCGCATCCTGACGGAAGTTCCCGTTCCCACCGAGGACTGGGCTTCCTGAAATGAGGTAGTATGGCACTCCTATGGCTGGTAGTGATCAGTGCTGCGCTTTTGGGGCTTTCTACGTTTCTTTTTAGGAAATGCTGGGCCATGCAACTGTCGGCCACGGTTTCCTTTTCCGAAGAGGCGGTCAAAGAAGGGGACGTTACAAAACTTCTGGAGATCGTGGAAAACCGCAAGCTCTTACCATTACCCACACTCACTGTGAAATTCAATATGGATCGCAGCATCCTGTTTCTGGATAAGACCAATACCAGCAGGACGGATCAGCAGTACCGTTCCGACTGCCTGGTGGTCATGCCCTTTCAGCGACTGGTGCGGCGGCACCTGGTAAAATGCAGCGCCAGAGGATTCTTTACCCTGGACTCCATGGACGTCAGCTGTATGGACCTGCTCTACCGGCACCTGTTCAGCAGGGAATATCCGGTGGAATCCAGGCTCTATGTCTATCCCAACCGCTCCCGTATCCCCGGGCTTCCATATATTTTCCGTACCTTTACCGGTGAATATGTGACCCAGCAGCAGAAGATGGAGGATCCCTTCGCTTTCCGCGGCATTCGGGACTACACCCCCACCGACCCCATGGGGCGGATCAACTGGAAATCCTCGGCACGAAACGACGAACTGAAGGTTAATCAGTTCTTTTCCACATCCAGCGCGGATGTGATCATCTTTTTAAATCTGGACCGGCAGGGTCTGAATCAGGCGGAGGATGTACTGGAAGAGTGCATACGCCTCGCCCGTACATTCCTGGAATATTTTCTCAAGGAAGGCATTGCGGTGCGGCTGATCAGCAACGGCAAAGACCTTATAAGCCATGAGGAAGCCAGAATGGATTCCGGCTCCGGCAGCGGACATCTGGAAAACTGTCTGCGGACCATGGCCCGGCTGGACCTTTCCCAGAAGGTGCGGAAAATGGAACATATCCTGGAAGAACACCGGTTGCAGCATCCGGAAGAGAATGCGCCTCTTTCGGTTCTGATCAGCGGTACCCAGGAGGTGCCCCTTCTGGAAGCTTACCGGGATTTTACCGGAACAGGCGGTCTTGGCTGCGTGCTCCTGCCCATTCATGAAAGTCAGAGACGCTATCAGGAGGAGATCGCCAGCAGTGCGGTACGCAAAAGCCTCCCCTCCAACATCCGGGTTTATGACCTGGTGCTGGAGCATATGATCTGAGTGTATGAACTGAACATATGAATTGAGAATATGAACGGATAGAAAAGAGAACCCCAATGATCCGTACGATCATCATGATCCTGACCCAGGCCTGTCTGTATCAGGGACTGTATGTCACCCTGGCTGAGTATGTAGGATCCACGCAGAACAACTTCATAATGTTTGGACTGTTTCTCCTGGTGTCAGTGTTGCTCTATGCCCTGCGAAACTACGTGAAAAAGCTGCCCGCCTTTCTGGGCGGCCATCTGGCCCTCCTGTTTCTGGCGGTCCAGGCAGACAGCTTCCAGGCGACCATCCTGCTGGTGATGACCATTGTTTCCCTGGCAAGACGCCTGCGTCATCAGAAGGAAAAGCCGGAGATCTATTATCTGGGCGTATTGGGAGCATTGTACATCCTGTGCCTCGGCTTTCAGCTCCATAATGCAAGAAGCTGGCTGTACTGGGGCTTTGTGGTGATCCTCCTTAGCCTCATTTTCCATAACAATCTGGATGCAGCCGATGACTTTATCCGATTCCGCAACAGCACCACCAGTATGGACGAGCAAAAGCTCCGTGCCACCAATCTGGGGGTTACGGCGGTTTATACGGCGATCCTTGGGGTGATCCTTCTGTTTGCCGGTCTGTTTTCCGCCGATCAGTGGGGGATCGCACTGTGGAATCTGATCCGCACGGGCCTGAAGAAACTGTTCCAGTTTCTGGCAGGCTTTGCGCCGGAAGGCGGCGCGGAGGAACTTCCGGAAATGATGCCGGAGCAGCCGGGACAGATGGGGCCCATGATGCCCTTGGAAGAGGCGCAACCCAGCTGGTTTGCGGAATTCTTGAACATCCTTTTTGTGGTACTGGCTTATGCCCTGGCGATCGCCGGCGTTATCGCGACCATCGTAGCCATTGCGATCTACATCTACCGCCGTTTCTACCGGAACGATCCCGAGGATACTTCCGAGGAGCGAACCTTTATCATGCCCTTTACCACCAGGGCCTTCCGGCAGGAGAAGACCAGGGA
This sequence comes from Lachnospiraceae bacterium, assembly GCA_024689465.1. GTDB lineage: Bacteria > Bacillota > Clostridia > Lachnospirales > Lachnospiraceae > JAILDL01. The sequence goes on along the minus strand of JAILDL010000124.1, from coordinate 21,194 downwards.
GACCATACAGGACCGGGGACTTCGTCGCCGGATCCGCAGGTTATATAAGAAACAGATGCGGGGGTTCTGGATCCGAAACGGAGCCGCTTCTTCCCGCCGGGAAATAAACGGGCAGGATGCGCCGAAGCATCTGACGCCAAGAGAGCAGCTGCAGCAGACGCAGTATGAAGCTGCCGAGGAGATCCGCGCCATCTACGAGAAGGCTAGGTACTCACCGGAAGCTATCACCCCGGCAGACTACGAGAGGATGCGGGAGCTCTTCGCAGGGCGCGCATCCCTTCAATGACTTTCCCGGGGGCTACAGGAGGGTTCAACGCAAACGCGCTTCCGCTCGAGAATGATGATGCAGGAGTTCTAAGCTCGAAAAAACCTTGCTAAGAACTCGCATCATCATACGGTTTGCTTATGAATCCCTCCTGTATCCCCCGGACCCTGTAATCATTGGCGGCATGCGCGGTGGTTTCGAAAACTCCCGCTGGAGAGTAGATAAAGGGGCTGTTTGTGAGGCATTCACAAGCAGACCTTTAGGTGACGTCGGCGCTTGGCGAGGTTCTTTCGAGCCTAGCACCGCTGCGTCAGCTATAGAGCGGAAGCGAGTCTGCGGTGAAGCCTCACGAAGAGCCCCGTATGAACACTATCAGCGGGAGGCCAACCACACCGCGAAGGAGGCAAAGATGAAGAAGATCATTATGTTTGAGGGGGACATTGAGACCCAGGGCTACTTCTCCCTGCAGATGAAGAAGCAGTTTGAGGCAGACGGCTACGAAGTCCTCATGTATAACTTCGAGAAGGAAGGCAACAGCCTCTCGAAGATGCTCCGGTTTGTGGAGCGGGGCAATACCGTGATGATCAGCTTCAATTTCCATGGGCTGACGGAAAGCGAATACATGCGGGATGAGGAAGGCAACTGGTTCTGGGATGATATGGGGATCCCCTGTATCAACATTGTGGTGGACCATCCCTACTACTACTACAAGTTTCTGAAGATCGTGCCAGAGAATTACTGGCACATCAGCATCGACTACAATCATGACCGGTTCATGCAGCGGTTCTTCCCGGAAATCCGCAGAGGGCCGGTTCTCCCCTTGGGCGGCACGAAGCTGCCGGATGAGGAACTGGTGCCCCTTCTTTCCAGGAGCATGGACATCTGCTTTACCGGGAACTATACGCCGCCGGAAAACTTTCACCAGTATATGGCCAGACAGGGAAAGGAATACGAGGAGTTTTACCATGGCATCATTGATGAGCTCATCGCCCACCCCTACCGTACCATCGAGGATGTGTGCGAAGAGCACATCCTAAGGGAGATCCCGGATATTTCCCAGGAGGATCTGAAGGAAACCTTTTCCAATTTGATCTTCATCGATCTCTATGCCCGCTTTTACTATCGGGGCAAGGTGATCGCAGCCCTGGCGGATGCGGGATTAAAGGTCCATATTTTTGGAGACGACTGGAGCAGGCTTTCTCTAAAGCATCCGGAAAATATCATCGACCACAGACCGACGGATTCCTACGGATGCCTGAAAGCCATCGCAGACAGTAAGATCTCGGTGAACGTCATGCCCTGGTTTAAGGACGGAGCCCATGACCGGATCTTCAATACCATGGCTAATGGTGCAATATGCGCAACGGACTCCAGTGCCTTTTTGGACAAGCTACTGATAGACGGAACCAACTGTTTGCGGTATGATTTAAATGATGTTGACTCTCTGCCGGAGCGGATCGAACAGTTACTTTCCGATCCGGCGAAGATGGAAGCGATCTCTGCGGCCGGTTACCGCCTTACCATGGAGGGACAGACCTGGGCTCATCGGGCCGAGACGCTCCGGAACCTGATCGAATCTCTGTAACGGGTATAAGAGAGGCAGCAAAAGAGCAAAACGGATAAAAGGAAGTATCATCATGAAATCTATTAAGATCGTGGTGGAGTACTCCAGTAATTTCGTGCTGGATTACCATCAGAAAAACGGGATCACCCCGATTGAAAAACTGAAGGGCAACCTGAATAACATGGCCGGGATCGGAACTCCGGTGGTGGATTCGGAGTCCTTTACGGTATTGCAGTTCCATCTGGAAGGTTCGGATGAGAACAGTCTGGCAGCAGCCAAATCCAATCTGGAGCAGCTGTTACAGGTACTGGGCATCAACGCAGGCGATGTAAAATGCCTGGTCAACCTGGTAGAAAGTGCCAATGAACCTTCTGCTGATGCCAAGAGTGCAGAACCTGCCAACGGCAGCAGCGACGAAGACAGCAAGAGCCTTCGTTTCCATTTACCGGAAAAAGACGAGGACAAGGGCGTGCATCCCATCGACGGAGACGGCCCTTATCAGGAAGCAGCACATGAGCCGCCCACAAAGGAAAATGCCGGTCCTTCCTTCAGCGATTCCACCGCAAAGACGGAAATGGGCTTTTCCGAAAACGATCTGCTGGGGGCTACGGAATTCCGTAAGATCCTGGCAGAACTGGAAGCCATTGCCCCCCGGATCAAGACCGACGAAGATCAGGGCATCATTTCCTTCCAGAATTACATCTTCTCCGTAAATAACGGCTTCGGCTTTACCACATACTTAAACCTGCTGGCATCCAAACTGGAGAAACTGAAGCTCTTCCGCTTTGAAGGCCGTCATGGCAAGGTCATTGAGAAAGAACTGACCTATCCCAACGGAGAGCGGGAAGAATATCAGCTTAACTCCGACATCAGCGATATCGTGGACCTTCGCGGATTCCGCGGCATCGTGGGTATCGACCTGAGCACCTGGCTGGGCAAGGATACCACCGAGCAGTTCCGGGATATGCTGTTAAAGCTGGATAAGAAGCAGAAGGACATGATCTTCGTGTTCCGTGTACCGGACATTGAAGAATATGTGCTGCAGGGCTTTACCGAGAGTGTAAACGACATTATGTATGCAAGACCCATCCTCATCGGCAATTTCTCCAATGAGGATGCACTGGCCTATATGAAGAGCCGGTTAAAGGATCTGGAGCTGGATCTGGATCCCGAAGCAGACGATTACGCTATTCGCCGGATCAACGACGAGAAGCATGACGGCCGTTTCTACGGTTTCCATTCCCTGAAAAAGGTGGTCTATGAAATGGCTTATCATAAGCTGCTCACCGACCGGGATGAAAACCACCGGACCATCACCAAGATCGACATTGAACCTCTTCTGCATGAGGAAACCTGCGATGATCGCACTTCTACCGAGATGATGAATTCCATGATCGGTATCGAAGGCGTAAAGGAGAAGATCGAAGAGATCGTTGCCAGCATCGAGATGCAGAAGAAGATGAGCGAGGAAAAAGGAGATGTGGCAACCCACTCCTGTATCCATATGCGTTTCGTGGGTAACCCCGGTACCGGTAAGACTACGGTTGCACGTATCATCGGTCGTATGCTGAAGGAGAAGGGACTGCTGCGTATCGGTAACTTCTACGAAGTCGGCCGTAAGGATCTGTGCGGACGCTACGTTGGTGAGACAGCACCCAAGACGGCTGCTGTTTGCCGGAATGCTTACGGTTCCGTCCTCTTTATCGATGAAGCATATTCCCTCTACAGAGGAAATGCAGACCGCTATGATTACGGTCGGGAAGCCATTGATACCCTGATCGCCGAGATGGAAAACCACAAGGACGACATGGTAGTCATCATGGCAGGTTATCCGGATGATATCAACACACTGATGGAAGCCAACCAGGGTCTGGAAGGACGTATGCCTTACCTGCTGGAGTTCCCCAGCTACGATACCGAGGAGCTGTGTCAGATCTTTATGAAATTCGTTGGCGATACACCGGTTTCCGACGATCTGGTTCCTGCAGTACGCAAGTTTATCGAATCCGTGGACAAGGAGCGCAGAGAGGCAAAGGAATTCTCCAACGGACGTTTCGTACGAAATCTTTACGACCGTATCTGGGCAAAGGCCGCTATGCGCTGCAGAATTGACGGAACCAAGGAACTGATCCTGACCGCCACCGATGTGGAGCGGGCTACCACCGAGAAGGAATTTGCCGATCTGATGAGTGAAAAGAAGACCGCATCCTTCGGATTTAACTAAGGGTTTATAGGAAAATGCCGCGGCAGTGAGTATAATCACTGTGTAAGCAACCATAACAAAGAACTGTAAATAATTTATTATAAAGGAGATTTATACTATGGCATTAACTGAAGCTGAAAAGCAGGCATTACAGGAAAAGAAGGTGAAGGAGGCACAGACCATCCTCCAGACGACTCTGGATTTCCTGAATGAGGAGAACTTCCACTTTGAGCAGACAGAGGATTATGAGATCCACTTTACTGTAAAGGGTGATGATCTTCCCATGGAGCTGTACATCAACATCGATGTAGATCGTGAAGTGATCCGTCTCTTCTCCGTTCTGCCCTTCAAGATCAATCCCGATAACTATTCTCTGATGGCAGAAGGAACCGTTGCGATCAACGATCACCTGGTAAACGGTAACTTCGATCTGAACAAGGATCATATGATGATGAGCTTCCGTATGGCGCAGACCTATCGTGATTCCCTGATCAGCAAGTCCGTGATCGCCTACATTCTGTATACATCCTTAAATACCATGGATGATTACAACGACAAGCTGTTCATGTTAAACAAGGGTAAGTGCACCCTGGATGAACTGCTGGCAGACTGATAAGCCTGCAGGGCTCCTGAGGTTTTCCCGGGGGCAAAAGGATCGTGCAGAAGGAGGAGCGTATGATCACTGTCAGTGTTTGTATGATCGTAAAAAACGAGGAGGCGGTTTTAAAGAGGTGTCTGGATTCTCTGCAGGGGATCGCCGATGAGATCATCATTGCAGATACCGGATCTACGGATTCTACCAAGGAGATCGCAAGGCAATATACTGACAAGGTGTATGACTTTGCCTGGACCGGAAGCTTCTCCGATGCACGGAATTTTGTTTTCTCCAAGGCTGCATGCGATTACATCTATTCCGCCGATGCGGATGAGGTGATCGATGAAGAGAACCGGCAGAAATTCATGATCCTGAAGAGGGCCATGGTTCCCGAGATCGACATCGTGCAGATGTACTATTCCAACCAGCTGCAGCATTCCACGATCTATAACTACGACAGCGAATTAAGGCCCAAGCTTTACAAGCGCCTTCGCACCTTCCGGTTTGAGGCGCCCATTCATGAGCAGGTGGTCTTAGAGCCTGTTATCTTTGACAGCGACATCACCATTATCCATATGCCCCAGGGAGAACACACCTCCAGAGACCTGGCTGCGTTTGAAAAGATCTGGCAGCAGGGTGAAACAATGGACTACAGACTCCATGGGATCTATGCACGGGAGCTGTTTATTTCCGGTACGGATGAAGATTTTATCCGCGCCATTCCCTATTTTCAAAATGCAACCATGGACACCAACGCATCGGAAGATACGCTGATGGAAACCTTTGCCGTACTGGTGCATGCCTACCACCTGCAAAAGGATGTGGAAAGGCTGTTTAACTATGCCATGAAGGCAGTCATCCTGACGCCCTGCTCGGAGGTTTGCTACGAACTGGGCCTGTACTACAAGGAAAAGGGTGACTTAAAGGAAGCTTCCATCTGGTTCTACAATGCTTTAAACGAAACGGAGGCCATCCTGGATGCCAGACTGGGCGGAGAAAAAGCTCAGGAAATGCTGGATCAGGTCCTGGATGCCCTGCCCAAAGAGGAAGAATAGATTTGTTATCCATCGATAAGAGGCTGCGGATCTACAGCAGGATCCGGACCTTCTTTAAACGACTGCGGATCTTTCTGATCCCGGTTCTGGTAATCTCACCCTTCCGGCTGATCCCCATGCTGGAAGGGTTTCTTTTGAAATTCTCCGGAATTCTCCGGATCCTTACAAATAGCCTTTCAAATCCCATAAATGTGGCATTACTGGCCCTTCTGGCAACCGTCTGTGTTTTCCTGGAGGGGAGGAGAGTGCGGATCTACTGCTTTGACCCGGCAGGAGAAAAATACTATCTGGGATCCGAACTGATCCGCTGGGGTTTTCCCTTTCGCCGCAGGCAGTTTGCCTATGTCACCATCCCCCGGCGTATGGCGGAGGAAAATACCACCTTGCGCTATCTGTTAAAACTGCCCGCCCGTTTCCCCAAGGGGGTATCCGGGAGCCGCTTTTTTATACAGATAAATCACGAAATAACCGAGACAAAAGCCCGTAAAACCGTGAAATTCCATATTGAAAAGAACCATGCCAGCCCATATACTAAAACGTGAGACACCCTTGATCTTATCGAAAACGGGTGAAGTGCCTGCCGGCACGGAAAGGATATTATGGAAAAAGTATCGACTAAGAAGGCTCCCGCAGCCATCGGACCCTATTCACAGGCAATCATTGCCAACGGCTTTGTATTTACTTCCGGCCAGATCCCCATTAATCCGGAAAACGGCGAGATCGTTCCCGGCGGGATCAAGGAGCAGGCAGAGCAGTCTTTAAAGAATATTACCGCAATCCTGGCAGAAGCCGGAACCGACAACACCAAGATCGTACGGACCATGTGCTTTTTAGCAGATATGAACGACTTTGCGGCTTTCAATGAAGTTTACGCAAAGTACATCACAGAGTTTCCGGCCAGAAGCTGCGTTGCAGTGAAGACCCTGCCCAAGGGAGTTCTCTGCGAGGTAGAGGCTACGGCCGTTCTCTGATCGCCCCTTCGGCCTCTCTGCCATTTCTGTATGCCACCACTCAGAGTGTGACTGCGGACGCCGTGGAAATGTTCCACCGCAAACGCGCTTCCGCTCGAGAATGTTGATGCAGGAGTTCTAAGCTCGACAATACCTCGCTAAGAACTCGCATCACCATACGGTTTGCTTGCGGAATCATTTCCACGGCGCCCGAGCAAAACAGGAAAGGCGCATCTGCATGATCGTGGCAAAGGCGGAAATGCCGGATAAGACGATGCAGGGGATACAGCAGAACATTTCGAAGACTCCCGGGACAGTACGAAACCGGAGCATCCCATCAAATAATACAGGACAGCGTATGAGCAAGCAGACAACGACCCAGGACCTGTCGTCCTGGAGAAGCGGCGTTCGCAGGGTCGTACCCTATGTACCCGGCGAGCAGCCTAAGGAAAAAAATATCATCAAGTTAAATACCAACGAGTGCCCTTACCCGCCGGCACCGGAAGTGGAGAAGTTAAAGGAGTCCATGAACTGCGACGACCTGCGGCTTTATCCGGACCCGGAGATCGGCGATCTGGTACAGGTTCTGGCAGACTACTACCATGTAAGTCCCAAACAGGTCTTTGTGGGCGTAGGTTCCGACGACGTATTGGCCATGGCGTTCATGACCTTCTTTAACAGCGGCCGTCCCATCCTGTTCCCGGATATCACCTATTCCTTCTACGACGTATGGGCAGATCTCTACGGGATCCCCTATGAGACCATTCCGCTGGACGGAAACTTTAAGATCCGCACCGGCGATTACATCGGGAAGGGAAACGGCGGCATCATCCTTGCCAATCCCAACGCCCCCACAGGAGAGTTCCTTTCCTTATCCGGCGTGGAGCAGATCATTGCATCCAATCCGGATTCCGTGGTGATCGTGGATGAGGCTTACATTGATTTTGGCGGAGAGAGCGCACTGCCTCTTCTGGAAAAATATGACAATCTGCTGGTGGTACAGACCTTTTCCAAGTCCCGTGCCATGGCAGGTATGCGCATCGGTTTTGCCATCGGCAACGAAGAGATGATCGGGTATCTTCAGGATGTGAAGTATTCCTTTAATTCCTACACCCTGAACCGTCCCGCCATCCTGCTGGGCACAGCAGCCGTAAAGGACGATGCCTATTTTAAGGAAACCTGCGCCAGGGTTGTAAAGACCCGGGAATGGACCAAGAAGCAGCTGACAGAGCTGGGCTTCCGTTTTCCGGATTCCCGGACCAACTTTATCTTTGCAGAGCATCCGCTGGTTCCCGCAAAGAAGATCTTTGACGCCTTAAAGCGGGCAGGGATCTATGTACGATATTTCAACAAACCCCGTATCAGCGAGCATTTGCGGATCACCATCGGCACCGATGCCCAGATGCAGACCCTGATCGATTTCCTTCGGGATTTCCTGGCAAAGGAAACGCCCACAGAATAAGTATTGAGAGGTTTTTATGTTCGGCAAATATTTATGGATCTTTTTGATTTCGATGGTACCCCTGATCGAGCTGCGTGGTGCGATCCCGGTTTCCCAATACCTGGAACTGCCCCTTTTGCAGAGCTATATCATCTGTATCATCGGAAACATGCTTCCCGTACCCTTCATCTTCTTCCTGGCCCGCAAGGTGCTGGAATGGGGCGCTGATAAGCCGGTGATCGGGAAGTTCTTTACCTTCTGTCTGGAAAAGGGACACAAGGGTGGCGAGAAACTGCAGGCCAAGGCCGGCAGAGGATTGTTCCTGGCACTGCTTTTGTTTGTAGGCATCCCGGTTCCCGGAACCGGTGCATGGACCGGCACTTTGGCAGCCAGCATCCTGGACATGGACTTTAAGTCCAGCGTCATCGCTGTTTTGTTAGGTGTTATGCTGGCAGGTGTGATCATGGGCCTGGTCAGCTTTGGTGTATTCAGTTTTGTATAAGACAGGTATTCCTTCATGAGTGAAGCTTACAGTGAATTTGCAGGAGTATATGATCTGTTCATGGAAGACGTCCCTTACACGCAGTGGAGGGACTTTCTTCTTAAAGAGCTGAAAGAGCGGGACATCAACCCGGTGCGGGAGATGTGCGACCGGGAGATCCTGCAGGCAGAAAAAGAGGGACGGGAAGCCACGGAAGAGGTGCTCCTCTCCCAGGAAAAAGGCACGATCCTGGATCTTGGATGCGGGACCGGTACGCTGTCGGAGCTTCTCTACGATGCCGGGTATGACGTGATCGGCGTGGACCTTTCGCCGCAGATGCTGGGAAAGGCCATGGAGAAGAAGGAAACAAGCGGCAGACAGATCCTGTACCTCATGCAGGACATGACGGAGCTGGAACTGTACGGAACCATCGGTGCCTGCGTCAGCGTTTGCGACAGCATCAACTACCTGCTGACGGAAGAGGAACTGGTAAAGACCTTTTCCCTGGTGAACAATTATCTGTATCCCGGCGGCGTTTTCATTTTTGACTTTAATACGGTGTACAAATACGAGACCGTGATCGGGGATTCCACCATCGCGGAAAACCGGGAAGAGGGAAGCTTTATCTGGGAGAACTTCTATGACCCGCAGACGCAGATCAACGAGTACGACCTGACCTTGTTTATCCCGGCAGGGGACGGACTGTTCCGAAAGAGCTGTGAAACCCATTACCAGAGAGGGTACACCCTGGAGCAGATGAAGGATTTTGTCACCCAAGCGGGGCTGAGCTTCGAGAAAGCGCTGGACAGCGATACCATGGGAGAAGTGACGGATACCTCGGAGCGGATCGTGGTGATCGCAAGAGAATCCGGGAAGTAACTCATTCCCTGGTTGTTCTGTTCAACGATTATGCCGGAAGTCTTCGAAATGTTCCACCGCAAACGCGCTTCCGCTCGAGAATGCTGATGCAGGAGTTCTAAGCTCGAAAAGACCTCGCTAAGAATTTGCTTCAGTGTACGGTTTGTTTAATTGGATTCCCCGGAAGCCTTCGAAATGTTCCAACGCAAACGCGCTTCCGCTCGAGAATGCTGATGTAGGAGTTCTAAGCTCGAAAATACCTCGCTAAGAACTCGCATCACCATACGGTTTGCTTATGGAATCATTTCGAAGACTCCCGGAGTATAATAATCAGAAACATAACATAGAACCATATAGGGTAACAAACAGAAAACGAGAAGTAAGAGAGTAACAACAGAACTATGAGTGATTATATTGTACGAGGTACGGCAGCACAGGACCAGATCCGGTTCTTTGCTTCCACCACAAGAGAACTGGTAGAACATGCCAGACAGATCCACAATTCCAGCCCGGTCATGACTGCAGCACTTGGGAGACTCCTGACGGCAGCCGGCATGATGGGCAGTATGTTAAAGGGAGAAAAGGATACCCTGACCTTGCAGATCCGTGGAGATGGACCGGCGAAGGGAATGACGGTTGTGGCGGATGCTGCCTCTAATGTAAAGGGATACTCCATCGTACCCCAGGTGATCCTGCCGGCCAATGCCCAGGGAAAGCTGGACGTCGGCGGAGCAATGGGTAAGGGAACGCTTACGGTCATAAAGGACATGGGCCTGAAGGATCCTTATTCGGGACAGGTGAAGCTCCAGACCGGAGAGGTGGGCGATGATCTGACCTATTATTTCGCTGTATCCGAGCAGGTACCGTCTTCTGTGGGACTGGGTGTTCTCATGAACAAGGACAATACTGTGGCCTGCGCCGGTGGTTTCATCATCCAGCTGATGCCCTTTGCAAGCGATGAAGTGGTATCGAAACTGGAGGAGAACCTGACCGCCATCCATTCGGTGACCAGTCTGTTAAAAGCCGGCCTCTCTCCGGAGCAGATGGCAGAGCATATCTTAAAGGGCTTAGATCCGGTGATCAATGATACCCTTCCTACGAAATATCAGTGCAACTGCAGCCAGGATAAGGTGGAGCGCATGCTCATCAGCCTTGGACGCAGGGAACTGCAGAACATTATCGATGATAACAAGGACATTACCGTAAACTGTGAATTCTGCGGCAAGAACTACACCTTTATGCCGGAAGAGGTAAAGGCGTTAAAGGAGAAGGCCCAGAGAGACTAATGAGGTGATAAACAGTGAAAGACGGATTCATAAAAGTTTCAGCCATCACGCCCCAGATCAAGGTTGCAGACCCTGCTTTTAATGCCGAGCAGATCTGTACCTGTCTGGACAAAGCCTATGCGGAACAGGCGAAGATCATCGTATTTCCGGAACTGTGCATTACCGGTTATACCTGCCAGGATCTTTTTCTGCAGCAGCAGCTTCTGTACGGAGCCAAGGAAGCCTTGAATCAGATCATCGTCCATACCGCAGGAAACGATGCCCTGGTTTTCGTTGGTCTTCCGCTTTCCGTGGAAGGAAAACTTTATAACGTAGCGGCTGTTCTTTCCGATGGGCATCTGCACGGCTTTGTGCCCAAAACCTGCATTCCCAATTACGGGGAATTCTATGAGGTCCGTCATTTTACACCGGCTCCGGAGGAGATGAAGGAGATCGTCTTCGGCGGTCGCAGCGTTCCTTTCGGAACCAGGCTGTTATTTACCTGTAAGAACCGGGAAGATCTGGTGATCGGCTGCGAGATCTGCGAAGATGTGTGGAGCCCTGATCCTCCCAGTACCGCCCATGCACTGGCAGGGGCGACGGTGATCGTAAACCTTTCTGCCTCCAACGAAACGGTTGCCAAGGCAGAATACCGCAGGATGCTCATCGCATCCACCAGTGCCAGACTGGTAGCGGGATATATCTACTGCTCCGCAGGAGAAGGCGAATCCACCCAGGATCTGGTTTTTTCCGGCCATGATCTGATCGCGGAAAACGGAACGGTGCTGGCAGAGAGTAAGCGCTTTGCACCCGGCAGCATTTCCAGCGAACTGGATTTAGAGCGCATTGCTCACGACCGGCGGAAGATGAATACCTATCCCCGCTGCAGAGACGAAGGCTATGTTCGCGTTCCCTTCTCATATAACAAGATCGAAAATACGAAGCTCACCCGTTTTATTTCCCGGACGCCCTTTGTTCCCGGAGATGTGAACCAACGTACCAGACGGTGCGAAGAGATCTTTGAGATCCAGGCGGGTGGCCTTAAGAAACGTTTGCTCCATACTCATGCAAAGACCGCGGTGATCGGTGTTTCCGGAGGACTGGATTCCACCCTGGCACTCCTTGTTACCGCCAGGGCCTTTGACCTGGCAGGAAAGGACAATGAGGACATCATTGCCGTGACCATGCCCTGCTTCGGTACTACGGACCGCACCTACCAGAATGCTCTGAGCCTGGCCAAAGCCCTGGGCTGCACTCTGAAGGAAGTGGACATCAGGCAGTCGGTTACGCAGCACTTTGCAGATATCGGTCAGGACATGGAAAATCATGATGTGACCTATGAAAACGGCCAGGCACGGGAACGCACGCAGGTGCTCATGGATCTGGCCAATAAGGAAAGCGGTATGGTCATCGGAACCGGTGACATGTCGGAGCTGGCCCTTGGATGGGCAACCTATAACGGAGACCATATGTCCATGTACGGAGTCAATGCCGGCGTCCCGAAGACGCTGGTTCGGCATCTGGTGGACTATGTCGCAACCTCCACGCCCGATGCGGAATTATCCAGGGTATTAAAGGATGTGCTGGCGACGCCGGTAAGCCCGGAACTGTTACCTCCGGTGGACGGCGTGATCTCTCAGAAAACAGAGGATCTGGTGGGCCCTTACGAGCTTCACGATTTCTTCCTCTACTATCTGCTGCGCTTTGGCTTTGACCCAGCCAAGATCTACCGTCTGGCCTGCATTGCCTTCTTTGAAGACTATGACCGGGCTGTGATCTTAAAGTGGCTTCGGATCTTCCACCGCCGCTTCTTTGCGCAGCAGTTTAAACGCTCCTGTCTGCCGGACGGACCGAAGGTGGGTAGCGTAGCCGTTTCTCCCAGAGGAGACCTGCGGATGCCTTCCGACGCCAGCAATGCTCTGTGGATGCGGGAAATTGATTTTCTGGATCATCCGGAGAATCAGGACATTCTGTAGAGCGGGCTCCGGCGGTCCATACACAGGCGATAGACCGAAAGAATGGATTTTACTTGCATTCAAAAGCGTTTATTAGTAGAATTATCTTTAATTGAATTTGAAACAATTGAATCTGAAACATTAGTGGAACAAAGGTGTTCTCATAGGGCAAGTGCGCCTTGTGAGAACTTTTTTTTATGAACGGAGGATGATCATGGGAAATACGAAAGACGATATCAGACGGATGGTGGAAGAAGAGGATGTGGAATTCATCCGCCTTCAGTTTACCGACATTTACGGTCAGTTAAAGAATATGGCCATCACGGCCAGCCAGCTGGAACGTGCCCTGGATAACAAGTGTACCTTTAACGGATCGGCTGTAGAGGGCTTTTCTCCCGACGAGGAGGAGCTGTATCTTCATCCGGATCTGGATACCTTCACCATTTTTCCCTGGAGACCCCAGAACGGCAAGGTTGCCCGTCTGATCTGTGATGTGTACCGTGCAGACGGAGAACCCTATGAAGGAGATCCCCGTTATGTTTTAAAGAAAGCCATCGCCAGAGCACAGGATCTGGGCTACTCTCTGGAAGTAGGCCTGGCCTGCGAATTTTTCCTGTTCCACACCGATGAAAATACCATGCCCACCACCAATACCCATGAGAAGGCCGGATACTTTGATATTTCCCCGCTGGATTTCGGCGAGAATGCCAGAAGAGACATTGTGCTGACCCTGGAGGAGATGGGCTTTATCGTAGAAAGCTCCCATCATGAAGCAGCACCTGCCCAGCATGAGATTGATTTCCGTCATTCCGATGCCCTGCGTGCGGCCGATGATTTTGCGACCTTCCGTATGGTGGTAAAGACCATTGCCAAGCGCCACGGTCTCCATGCTACCTTTATGCCCAAGCCCAAGGCAGATGAACCGGGAAGCGGCCTGCATGTGCACATGGCTCTGTACAAGGACGGAGCAAATGCCTTCTATGACAGTGCCGATGCCAATGCCCTCAGCACAGTGGGCTATGAGTTCCTGGCGGGCATCCTTTCCCATAGCAGGGGAATGACGCTGACCTGTAATCCACTGGTCAATTCCTATAAGCGACTGATCGCCGGTGCGGAGGCCCCCGCGCTGGTTGCCTGGAGCAGCAAGAGACGTTGTGCTCAGCTGCGCGTAAAAAAGAGCGAGGAAGTCGGCGTGCGTCTGGCGCTCAGAAGTCCCGATCCTTCTGCCAACCCTTATCTTGTGATTGCCCAGAGCCTGATGGCAGGCCTGGAGGGAATCACAAAACAGGCCAAGGCACCGGAAGAATATAATGCCCTTTGCACAGAAGAAAAGGAGAAGGCATGCCTTCTGCCGACCACGCTTCTGGAAGCAGTGAATGAACTGAAGCAGGATGCGTTTATCCGGGAAGTGCTGGGTAAGCACATCTCCGAAGAGTACCTGCGCACCAAGACCCTGGAATGGAAAGAGTACACCTCCAGAGTCAGTGAGTGGGAGATCGAAAAATATCTGCTGAAGTACTAAAGAAAAGGGTTTATGGCCAACATTATCGTCGTTTTTTCCAAAATTGAAGAAGCGAAAGGCATTCGAAACCTGCTGGTAAAGAACGGTTTTTCCGTTCCCGGCGTCTGTATCACCGGGGCCCACGCCCTGGAAGCAGCGGACGAGTTGGGACACGGGGTGATCGTTTGCGGCTATCGTTTTATGGATATGCTGTATTCGGAGCTTAGGGAGAATCTGCCGGATTCCTTTGAAATGCTGCTCCTCGCATCGGCGGGGACGCTGCAGCAGTGTGACCTCAGGGATGTGGTCTCGGTTTCCGTGCCCCTTAAGATCCACGACCTGCTGGAAACGGTGGAAATGCTTTCCCAGCAGTCCGATCGGCGTCATAAGAAACGCAGGTCCCAGCCCAAGGTGCGGGATAAAGCCGAACAGGAACTGATCGATCAGGCAAAGAAGCTCCTGATGGAGCGAAACGGGATGTCCGAAGAAGAAGCACACAAATACATGCAAAAGTGCAGTATGGACAGTGCCACCAACATGACGGAGACTGCCCGCATGGTGCTGACCATGTATCATGAGTAAGATTGGGGAGTTTCGCATGTTTCAGAATCTGAGCATGCTTTGCCTGCTTCAAATGCTTCATATGTTTCTCTTGATTCGCAGATCCGAAGCGAACGTCAGATAGAAAGTTGTTTCGATAGAAAGATATACAGGAAAGGTATCAGATTACATGCAATTTACAAAGATGCAAGGCTGCGGAAACGATTATGTTTACGTATACGAAGGAAAGGAACAGATCCCCGCGGACAAGAAGCCGGAACTGGCACGGAAGATCTCCGATCGGCATTTCGGTGTGGGAAGCGACGGACTGATCTTTATCCATCCCTCCTACAGCTCGGATTTTGAAATGGAGATGTACAACGCAGACGGCAGCAGAAGCGAAATGTGCGGAAACGGCATCCGCTGCGTGGGAAAGTACGTTTATGATAAGGGCTACACCCAGGCAAAGCAGCTTAAGATCGAGAGCTGCGGCAAGGTGAAGGTCCTGGATCTGAACGTGGAGAACGGCTATGTAAAGAGCCTTCGCGTCAACATGGGAACCCCCATTCTGGAGGCAGCAAAGATCCCGGTGGTATGCGAAAAGGAGCAGGCCATCGACGAGTCCATCCTGGTGGACGGAAAGCCCTATCAGATGACCTGCGTCAGCATGGGCAATCCCCATGCGGTGGTGTTTGTGCCCGAGGATTTTGACCTGTGGGGCTTTGACATTGCAAAGGTAGGCCCTTTCTTTGAAAATCATGAGCGGTTCCCCAACCGCGTCAATACGGAGTTTGTAAAGATCATCGATGATACCCATGTGGAAATGCGGGTCTGGGAGCGGGGCACGGGAGAAACCTACGCCTGCGGGACCGGATGCTGCGCCGTGGGGGTAGCCTGCGTCCTGAACAACAAGACCTCTGATCACATCGATGTAAAGCTTCTGGGTGGCCATCTGGAGATCGAATGGGACCGGAAAGAGGACGTGGTCTACATGACCGGTCCTGCAGAATTTGTATTTGAAGGAGAATGGCAGGATGTTTAAGGTAAACGAAGACTATTTAAAGCTGCCCGGCAGCTATCTGTTTTCCACAGTAGGGAAAAAGTTCAGAGCCTATCAGGCAGATCATCCGGAGAAAAAGGTGATCTCCTTGGGAATCGGGGATGTGACACAGCCCCTGACTCCTTCCACCATTTCCGCTCTGCACAGTGCGGTGGATGAAATGGGAAAGGCAGAGACCTTTCACGGCTATGCCCCGGATCTGGGCTATGATTTCCTCAGAAATGCCATGGCAGAGGAATATAAGGGCAGAGGATGCGACATCGCAGCCGATGAGATCTTTATTTCCGACGGTGCAAAAAGCGATTCCGGAAATATCCAGGAGATCTTCGGACGGGACAATGTGATCGCGGTCTGCGACCCGGTGTATCCTGTTTACGTAGACTCCAACGTTATGGCCGGCCGGACCGGCACCTATGATGAAACGACCGGCACCTGGAGCGATGTGATCTACATGCCCTGCACCGAGGAGAACGGCTTTGTGCCCCAGCTTCCGGAGCGGGTACCGGACATCATTTATCTGTGCTCTCCCAACAATCCCACCGGTGCTGCATTAAAGAAGGCCGACCTGGCCCGCTGGGTGGACTATGCCAACGAAAATCATGCCGTGATCATCTTTGATGCGGCCTATGAAGCCTATATTACCGAAGAAGATGTGCCCCATTCCATCTTTGAGATTCCGGGTGCGCGTACCTGCGCCATCGAGCTTCGGTCCTTCTCCAAGAACGCCGGCTATACCGGCCTGCGCCTGGGCGCTACGGTGATCCCCAAAGATCTGGCCAGCGCAGACGGTCACAGCCTTCATCCTTTGTGGGCAAGACGCCACGGCACCAAGTACAACGGCGCCCCTTACATCGTCCAGAGGGCAGGTGCTTCCGTTTACACCCCCCAGGGGCAGCAGGAGATCCGGGATCTTGTAGGCATTTATCAGAAAAATGCAGCCTATATCTTGAACGGACTGAAAGAGGGCGGTTATACTGTATATGGCGGTATAAATGCACCCTACATCTGGATGAAAACTACAAATGGAATGACCAGCTGGGAATTCTTTGACTATCTTCTGGAAAACGCCCAGGTTGTGGGAACGCCGGGTTCCGGATTCGGCCCCAGCGGTGAGCATTATTTCCGTTTGACCGCCTTTGGCACCTATGAAAATACGGTAGAGGCAGTGGAACGGATCCGCAGATTGGGATGATTCCCACTATATACTGATATTGAGAGGAGCCGCTTGCCGGCTCCTTTTTTACGAAAGGCATCACAAAGCAAGGAAGCTTGTGTATTTGATGCTTTCGGACGGATCGGATGCTTGGGAAAGCCTGTAAAAGGCATCCCAAATCAAGGAAACTTGTGTTTTTGATGCTTTCGGACGGATCAGATGTCCGGGAAAGCCTGTAAAAAGCATCCCAAAGTAAGGAAGCTTGTGTTTTTGATGCTTTTGGGCGGACTGGATGCTCGGGAAAGCCAGTAAAAGGCATCACAAATTGGGGAAAAGAAGAAAAATGTTGCAAAATGCAGCATGAGATATAGCACAAACAGGGGAGAGAAAGGGGTTACCATGGAGACACAGAGAAATACGCCCTTCTGGGATGTAACATTATCGGTGGATCAGCGAATCGACTATCTTCTGGGGGAGCTTAGTCTGGAGGAAAAGATCCGCCTGTTTGCCTTCGGAGGAGAAGGCGTGCCCAGACTGGGAATTCCCGGCACCATGGTGGGCGGAGAAGCGGCCCACGGTGTGGAAGCCAGAAACGATCAGATGCACAAGGGAGATCCGGATGTGACCACATCCTTCCCGCAGCCCATCGGCATGAGTGCCAGCTTTGATCCGGAACTGCTGCAGAAAGCCGGCGAAGTAGTGGGCACGGAAGCCCGCGTGGTGGCAAAGCGCCATGGAAACCTGTACGGTTTATCCAGATGGGCGCCTACGGTGGATATCGAGCGGGATCCCAGATGGGGCCGCAACGAGGAAGCCTACGGCGAAGATCCGCTGCTTGCCGGGATCAACGCATCCGCCTATGTGCGGGGGATGCGGGGAAACGATCCCTTCTACATCCGCTGTGGTGCGACCTTAAAGCATTTCTATGCCAACAACGTGGAAAACGGTCGTGGCTGGAAGAATTCCACCGTAGATCTGCGGAACCGCAACGAACTGTATTATGAACCCTTCCGCCGCTGCATTGAGGATGGGGGAGCCACCGGCGTGATGACGGCTTACAACCGGATCAATGGTATCCCCGGGATCCTGAATCCGGAGGTGCGAACCGTTTTAAAGGAGCGCTTTGGGCTGATGCACAGCGTCAGCGACGGCGGGGCAACGGCGCTGGTAGCCAATCTGCACCACTATTTCGGCTTGCACAGTGAGACCGTGGCAGCTGCGGTAAAAGCCGGTGTGGATTCCATGAGCGATAATCCCAACATGGTGATGGAGGCGACCAAAGAGGCAGTGGAGTTTGGCCTGCTGTCCGAGGCAGACCTGGACGAAGTCATCCGCAACGTGATGCGCTTAAAACTGCACCTTGGTATTTATGATTACGACGGAGACCGAAATCTGTGTCCCTTTGACGATGTGACGGAAGAAGATCTGTGCGGCCCCTACAGCCGGCAGATCAGTGAGAAACTGGCGGAAGAAGCCGTGGTTTTACTGAAAAATGAGGGCTCTTTACTGCCCCTTCGGAAAGAAGATGCTGCCCGCATCCTGGTAGCAGGCCCCATGGCAGACACCTGGCATCCCGACTGGTATGGCGGGACAGCGCCTTACCGGAAGAGTCTTTTGGACGGCCTTCAGGAAGTTCTCGGAAAAGAAGGATTTGACCAGCTTTCCTATACCGATGGGGCAGACTATGTCACCTTTTCCTATGGGGGAAAGCCGGTTTGTGTAAATGAAGATCACAAGGTGGTTCTGGGTGATACACCGGATGTGTTCCGCATGGAAGACTGGGGGGAAGGAAACTTCACCTTCCGCAGTGTGCGCACCGGAAAATATCTGAACAGCGAATTTTATGACGGAGACCTTGGCACTCTGGCGGCAGAGAAGGACCAGATCTTTGATTGGTTTGTCATGGAGCGGTTTGAACTGATCCGAAACAGTGACGGCACCGTTGCTCTGGAAAATCGGTTCCACATACCAGTCAGTGCCGGAGAAAACGGAACCTTTAAGTCCTTTGCAGACCCTAAAGTGGGTGGCAGAAGTGCCTTAAAGAATGGGCCCGGTGCCGCACATTTTACCATGGAAGTGGTAAAGGATGGCACGGAGGAAATGAAGAAGCTGGCAGCCCAAAAGGAAATCATCGTCCTGGCCTGCGGCTGCTGCTCCATGTTAAATGCCAAGGAAGAGATCGATCGCACCACCCTGGCCCTGCATCCGACCCAGCAAAAACTGCTGGATGCGGCAACAGCTCTTGGGAAAAAGGTGGTGCTGGTGCTTCTTTCCAACTATCCGTATACCTTTGAAGGCAGGGAAAACCAGGTACAGGCCATGATTCTTTCCGCCACCGGAAGCCAGGATATGGGAACGGCCATGGCAAGGACCCTGTTTGGAGAAAATGCCCCTGCCGGTCGCTGCAACCAGACCTGGGTGGCAGATGAAAAAGACCTGCCGGATATCAACGATTATGATGTGATCCGGGGAAAGCGGACCTATCGGTACTTTGACGGAAAGGTGCTCTTCCCCTTCGGATATGGTCTGACTTACAGTCCGTTTGTTTATGAGGATCTGAAGGTCAGCGTCCTGACCCAGATGCCCCAGGGATGTCTGGAACATCCGGAAGGCTGCGTGGTACAGAACAATGCAGACGGCAAGCTGTGCCGCTGGGCGGTGGAAAAGAACGCACCCGGCAATGCCAATCCTGCACTGATCTGCGTGTCCGTCAAGGTACGAAACGAAGGGAAACTGCCCAGTGATGAGGTGGTACAGATCTATGCCTCAGCGCCTGCTTCCAGAGTGGAAAAGCCCATAAAGCAGCTCATCGCCTTTCGGCGTCTCCATGATATCCAGCCGGGAGAGAGCAGAGAGACTGTATTTTGCATTGCAGCTCAGGAACTGCGTTTCTTCGATGTGCTTCGAGGAAGCTTCGTAGTGGAGGAGGGCGATTATACCATCTACGCCGGCAGGAACTGCGAAGACCGTACGTTATGTCAGGTGATCCATATCCCCGGCGAGAAGCTTTCTGCACGCAGGATGGACAAGGTGCCTGCAGAAGCCTTTGATGACTATGTCAATATGGAACTGACGGAGGGCGCCTTCGGCAAGGTAGCCGTCAGCAGCCTGGACCCTAAGAAGGAAACCGTGCTGGTGTACGGAGATTGTATGTTTGAGACCGTGGGAAATGCTGCAGAGGACAAGGAAGAATCGAAGGATCCTGAAGCGAGGGAAGAAGCGGATCATATCACAATCCTGGCAAAGATTCCCCGTGACCTTACCATCACTGCATGGATCGATGGTAGGGAAGCCGGTCATTTTTCCGGTCAGACCGGAAGCCTTATGTCCCGTATGAATGATGAGGAGATGGCACAGTTCCGCGAGAATTCCCTGAAGGAAGGGGATCCCCAGCCCGAGAGCTGGCCGCCTGTATGGGAGCGGGTAACCATTCCCTTTGACCGTCCGGTAAGCGGTGTGCATGAGCTGAAGCTGACCTTTACCGGGGAAGCAAAGATCCTGGAGATCGGGGTGTGAGACAGATCGAACCAACGGGTATGACCATATTCCGTGACAATGGGCCAGGAGCCCTGGATATTGGTCATGTGTTGGAAATTAACCCGGTGGTTGATGGATACAGGAGTATAGATTGTGATAAGTTGAGATAGGAAAGCTCTGCTTAGCATGATCAGATAGGATAGATACACGATGGGTGATGAGTTCGAAGATGTAGGTGATATCGGCGGAGATATCGGGGATTCCGGCATGGATGACGCGGGAGATATCGGGGATTCCGGCATGGATGATGCGGGAGATGTCAGCGATTCCGAGGAAATGGAAGCTCCGGAGGATTCAGGAGATTCCGGGGATCTAGGCGAAGAGGCAGCCGACGAACTGCCGGAAGATACAGAGGATGCATCCGAAGCAGTAGAGGAAGCGGACGATGCCGGCGAAGCCGAGACAGAGCTGCCTGAGGATACGGAAGAAGCTTCCGAGGCAGTAGAGGAAGTCGATGACACGGAGGCCGAACTGCCTGAAGATACGGAAGAAGCTTCTGAAGCAGTAGAGGAAGCCGATGATACGGAGGCCGAACTGCCTGAGGATACAGAAGATGCTTCTGAAGCAGTAGAGGAAGCAGGCGATGCGGAGGCCGAACTGCCTGAGGATACAGAAGATACTTCTGAAGCAGTAGAGGAAGCAGGCGATGCGGAGGCCGAACTGCCTGAGGATACAGAAGATACTTCTGAAGCAGTAGAAGAGAATAGCGAAGCCGGTGAGGAACTGCCCGAATCACCCGAAGAGACAGATGAGGCGGTAGAAGAGTCTGGC
>JAILDL010000022.1 GCA_024689465.1 Lachnospiraceae bacterium | reverse complement strand
TCCATGTTTACCGGTCCTGACGGACAGGATTATGTTTCCCTGATGACGTTCGACAACGAGAACAGTGTTGGTGACGTGATCTGCGGTACCTATGATGCAGAAACAGAAACAGATGAGAATGGTATTGATTGGACATACTTTACTGTACATGATGTATACACCGGTAGCGATGTTGCTTTAGGTGCCGCTGAAGTAGAAGATGCTCTTCTTTTCTTTGATGCTGAAGGAAACACCGTAGAAGGTTCTTACCTTGACAGCTCCGAGACCATCACTTATATGGGTAGCGCTGCAGCTGCTATGATGGAATAATCATTTTTCCGGAACAAACAACATAAGTAAAACAAGAAGGCACTTATTTCGAAAAAAGATTTCGTTATAAGTGTCTTTTTTGTTACAATATAATAGGTTTGGCTCATTATCCTGCAATCGTTTCACGGGGGTTATTTCATGGCTTATATCAAAGTTCCTACGGTCTTTGATAAATTAAAAAATGCGGAGGCTACTTTTTCACCGGTCATTCTGATGGCAGCAACCGGCTGGGGGAAAACCGCCGCTGTAGAGTATTATTACCGCCGCAAAAAACCACTGATCTTATATTGTAAAGACGGACAGCTGACCCGAATGCCTGCACCGGATTCTTTCCGGGAAAGCATCGTGATCATTGAAGACATGCATCTTTTGCATGACGAAGACTCTGTTGCATATTTGAAGCAATTGCTCCATACCCATGGTTTGCAGGTGGTGATGCTCACAAGAGGCAGCACCGTCCCTCATTATCTGGCAGCCGAAGACATGGATCTGGGCTTTATCCGTATCTCGGAAAAAGATATGGCTCTGGGTGAAAACGAAGTGGACGCCTTCTTCAAGGAGCACGGGATCGAATTACATCCGGATGACGTTACACCCATTACCCAGGCATCCAAAGGATATCCCCGGGCACTGTACAGTTACTCCATTCATATGGAGGGCGGCGTTCGTTATTCCGAAGACCTTCGGGAAGCCATGCGGCTGGATATGTTCCACCTGTGGGATGGCACCCTTTATCCTTCCTGGTCGGAATCCTTTATCCGTTTTGCCCTTTCCATGTGTCCCTTTGATGAATTCACCAGGGAAATGGCAGCCTATGTTCTGGCTGATCCTTCCGTTGGCCGCATTATCAACGAATGCCTGGAAACCATGTACCAGCTGCAGGTACGAAGCAACGGATATTATGCGTTCCGACCGGAGATCAAGCGCTACTTCCTCTGGAAGCAGGATCTTGTCTGGTCCGACGAAGCCATCCGGTCCAATTATTTCCGTGCAGCAAGCTACTATGAATCACAGGGCGATATTCAGAACGCCTTAAAATATTACCAGCTGGCCGGCGCCGTATCGCAGGTAAAAGATCTGCTGATCCATAACGTATGCGCACATCCGGGAACCGGTCACTATGTGGATACCAAAGATTATTATTTTCAGATGGACCGGGCGGAGCTTCTGGCTTCTCCCGTTCTTATTGCTGGCATGTGCATGTTATACAGTCTCCTGCTTCTTCCGGAACAGTCGGAAGAATGGTATCACCAGCTGGAGCTGTTCTATCAGGACACTTCCCATTCCAAAGAACTGCGGAAAGAAGCCAGAACCCGTCTGGCCTATCTGGATATTGCGCTGCCCCACCGCGGCACCAAAGGGATCCTTCGGATCATGCGGGATGTATTTGCCCTGATCCGCAAAGGCGATATCGTGTTGCCTGAATTCTGTGCCACCGGCAATATTCCTTCCATTATGAACGGCGGGCTGGACTTTATCGAATGGTCCAAGAACGATACCCAGATCGCCAAATTCATGGGGAGATCCCTGGAAGTGATCGTGGGAAAATGGGGCAAGGGCCTTGTTACCGTTGCTCTGGCGGAAAGCGGCTTTGAAAAAGGCACCATGGAACCCTACGAAGTTCTTACCCGCACCAACGACTGCTTTGAAGTAGCCTCCCACGGCGGCGCCATCGAGATGTGCTTTGTTGCGGTAGGCATTCAGATCCGCCAGCATCTTGCAGAAGGACAACTTCCTTCCGCAAGGCGGATCTATCAATCCTTCCTGCAGAAAGTAAAAGCCGAAAATGCTTCCCAGCTCTTACCCAATCTGGAAGCCATGGGACGGTGGTTAAACCTGTACAGCGGTGGCGGTGAAGATATCCCTTCTTACATCGAACAGATCCCGGATGCCCGCGTATTCTTCTATATTACGGAACGCTACCGGCAGATCATGAAGCTTCGCTGCCTCATCGCCGAGAACCGTTTACAGGAAGCCCTGGATCTGGCTACTTTCCTGGACGGATACTATGTTTCTTACCGGCGCTATTTCCACCAGATGGAAAATGCCGTTTTAAAATCCATCATCCTGTATCGTCTGGACAACGAAAACTGGAAAGACTGTCTGCATCACGGACTGAAATACGCTTCCGAATACCACTTTGTGCGCCTCATTTCCCTGGAAGGAGCTGCGTTATTACCGCTTCTTACAACCCTTCGTGAGGAAGGTGCACTGAACGACATAGACGAAACCTATGTGGAACAGGTCTGCAGCGAAACCTTCAAGGTAGCTGCTGCCTATCCCGATTACCTTCGGTATATCCCCAAACAGACCGTCAACCTGACCTCCAGGGAAGCCCAGGTGCTTTCCATGTTATGCGCCGGCCTGACCACCGACGAGATCTGCCAGCAGATGAAGATCTCCTACGAAGGCCTGAAAAAACACAACCGCAATATTTATAAGAAGCTGGACGTTAAAAATCGTGGAGAAGCCGAACGAAAAGCCGCTCAACTGGGGCTGATCCACAGAGGCTGAGCATCCCGTTCCCAGGGACTCTCGCATACCGGAACCCTCCGGTAGCTGAGAGTCTTTTTTTATAAAAAAACAGGCAAGGTAACCTTAGGGGTACTATCCTTCTTCCCCTTTTTCTCATAAAGTTGTTTTAGTGCGAAAAACGGATGTGAATTTATTATAGAACGTACCGCTTTTCACCAGGGCCCCCGAGGCCCGCAGGAGGTTTTATGAAGAAAAAGGGAATCGGGATCCTACTGGGTCTGGTGATTCTGTTTCTGCTTGGATCTTTCCTTCTGGGAGACGAGGAAGAATCCTCCGATCTTTATGACGTAGAATCCACCGAAAGCAGCCAGGCAGGCACAGGCGAAGAGAGGATCACGACCGACAGCATAACGGATACCGCATCGGTTCCGGTAACAGAGACACCGGTCAGTGCAGGTCTCACCAGAGGTCTGGAGATGTATGTCAGCGGAGAAACCGGAAACTTAAGCATTACCCGCTTTGATACCTTTCATGGAAAAAAAGCTGATGCAGACGGTATATGGACCATTTTCGTATACCTTTGCGGAACGGACCTGGAATCCGGCTCTGCCATGGCTACCTATGATCTGGAAGAAATGTTATCTGCAGACAGCAGCGACAACGTGCGCTACGTCATTCAGACCGGCGGTACCGAGATGTGGTACAACGATCAGGTGGACAGCCGGGTGATCCAGCGCTTTGTTCTGCAGGATGGCAATATGGAGCTGGTGGATGAGCAAACCCTGGAAGGTCTGGGCCTTTCTTCCACCCTTGCGGATTTCCTTACCTGGGGAACCGCAGCCTACCCCTCCGAACATTCCGGATTAGTATTCTGGGATCACGGCGGAGGCTCCATCACCGGCGTATGCTTTGATGAACTGGCAGACTATGACTCCTTAAGTCTTATGGAGATCGATCAGGCGCTTTATTCCGTATCCCAAACCATGGGCGATAAATTTGATTTCATCGGATTTGATGCCTGCCTTATGGGAACCGTGGAAACGGCAGCCATTCTCGCTACCTACGCCGATTACATGTATGGTTCGGAAGAAACGGAACCCGGC
>JAILDL010000197.1 GCA_024689465.1 Lachnospiraceae bacterium | reverse complement strand
CAAATGTTATCGGTTGGTTACATTATAAATGAAAAATCTTGAAAAGAAGGTTCCATGCATAAAAAAGCAGGTGCCTGTTTATCAGACACCTGCATCAATATTCCGACCGGAAAGGAGGTCCTCCTGGGCCTCCTTATTATTATGTGCATAGGGACTCTTTTTATCCCCCGGATAAGCAATCTTTGTAGTAGTGGTACCGCCGGAAACATAGGTCCTGCCACATTCGGGACAGACCGCCGTGTGGATGGCAACGGAAGCCTGCAATACTTTGCCGCCGGATTGCTTGGCCTTATCATAGGCATTGGCCACATGCTCCTGCTCGTGCCCCCTTACCCTGGCTCCTGCGGCACCGGGTGAGATATGCTGAGCCGACTTAAAGGAAACCTGTTCGTCCGAACCGTCTTGATATTTTCGATTCGCACAGGTTTCACATTCAATGATGCCGGCCCTCTTGGCATCCCGAAGGGAGGAGATCCCAGCCGCCATGGACTCGCTCTTGCCGGCGGCCTTTAAAGCATTGATGATCTCGGCCTTCTGCGGGCTGATATATTCTGTTTGTGTGGTTGTCGGAACCTTCTCCGCTGCCGTGATGGGGGAGATGGGGTTCATGATATCAAACTGGATCATAGCATTATAATTATACAATAATTTAATTAGATTGTCCACAATTATGAGACTATTTGCCAGGCGCGCCATCTTTCACATATTATGATTCTTTTTGGTGCTCCTTATGTACAGAGAGAAGAAACTCTTATCAGGTATCACTGATTGTTTCTGTATAGGATGAGTCATAACGGGGAGCACCGGGTATAAAAAATAAGAATATCAGATGGGAGGTCCGGTGGATTATAATGGGGCTGTAGAGTTTACGTACAGCCCTCAGGGGATGAAAGGAGAACTATGGGATTTCAAGAACTGGCAAAGAATCGTTATTCCTGTAAAAAATACGATGGCAGAAAGGTAGACCGGGATGCGCTGCAGCTCATTCTGGAAGCCGGAAGAGTAGCGCCTACCGCTAAGAATCTGCAGGAGCAGAAGATCTACGTGATCGAATCCGAAGGAGGACTGGCAAAGATCGACAGCGCCACACCCTGCCGCTATGGTGCATCCACCGTGATCGCCGTTGCCTTTGATAAGGACAATGTGTTTACCTATCCCGGCGGAAAGCGGGATTCCGGTGTAGAGGATGCCACCATCGTTGCAACCCATATGCTTCTTGCAGCAGCCGATGCCGGCGTAGACAGCTGCTGGATCAATTTCTTTGATCCAGCTCAGTTGGCAAAAGCCCTGGGACTGCCGGAGAATGAAGAGATCCTCATGCTCCTGGATCTGGGCTATGCCGCAGAAGGTGCAGGACCGTTGGAGAATCACGGAAAGAGAAAAGATCTGTCGGAGACGGTGAAGTATCTGTAAAAAGAATGAATAACAACTATTAACAATTAACATATGTTATCCGATAATAAGAGTGTAGGAATCGATTTCCTGCACTCTTTATTTTGTGTATTGGAAGGAGACGGACATATGTTGAAGGAAGAAATGATGCCCAGCGAAAGCGAATGGCTCATTCTGGAAACACTGTGGAATGACGAGCAGGACCTGACTTCTGCTGAAATTGCCGAGAAACTGCAGGACTCATCTAAGATGACCCGCAGAATGGTGGGCGTTTTGATCAATCGTCTGTGTAAGAAAGGGCTACTGTCTTATACGGTCGATCCACAGGATAGCAGAGTCTACCATTACAGGGCACTGAAAAGCAGAGAACAGCTGAGACGGGAGAAGAGTAAGGCCTTTGTTCAGAGCTATTTTGGCGGGAATATGTCTTCCGCAGCCTTTGCATTTCTGGAAGAAGGGACACTTACGCAGGAACAGATCAGGGAACTGGAAACGATCATCACGAAAGCAAAAAAGAAATGATCATGAGGGATTTTCTAAGCTTTATTTGTGTATATTATGCTACCGTTCTTGGCTTTTGCACCATGGCGTCCATTCCCCTGGCCGTAATGATCCTGGTTTTAAGGCTTTTTGCTTTTTCACGATCCTGCTTTGCCAGGGAAGCGGTGTGGGGACTCATGCTTCCTGCCTTATTTTGCGGGAAAATGAAATGGTATTTCACCACAACGATGGGCCTGCGATTTTTCTATCGGTGGTATGAACTGTGTGTTCAACAGAAAGCGGTTGCATATGCCTATATCATTGGCAGTATGGTGTTGGCCTTTCTTTTCCTATACAGGCGTATGAAGCTGAAGCGGTTCGTGAAGGGCCTGGGTCTTTTAGAAGAAAACCGATCCGGCTATACGGTAAAAACGGCTCCCAAAACGACAGCATCCTTTAGCACAGGGTGCGTTAGGCCGGTCATAGTGCTCCCGGAAGATCTGGGAAAGGAGGAGAGAAGGCTGATCCTCCGTCACGAAGAGACACACATCCGGCTTGGCCATATGTGGATCCAGCTTTTCTGGGAACTGTTTCGGGTGCTTATGTGGCCGAACCTGTTACTTCATATAGGGGAGCGATATTTAAAGAGAGACCTGGAAGATGTTTGCGACAAAGTGACGATCTATCGCTTTGGATTTGATCCCGTTCATTATGCGGAGATCCTGCTGGAGGATGGGAAGCGAATGAATCCCATGGAAGGCATGGCTCCCAACAGCCTTCAGTTTACCGGAAATGATGGGTACAAAGCCTTGAAAGAAAGACTTTTGCGGATCCTGACGTACAGCCCTTATAAGAGATCCCATCCGGTAGCCCTAGCTGCCGGAACGGCCGTTGTTATGATAGCATCGATTGTGACCCTGAAACAGGGCTCTTACGCAAGATACAATCCGATGGAGGTTTCCGGTATCTTCAGCGAAGAAAAAAGGGAAATGCTGCATCTGGATGAAGAGGCAGCCATCATAACCTTTGATGAAGACAGGATCTATATAGACTGCGGAGAGCTGAAGAGCCGGTGTCCGCAGATCCTTTCTGAAACGAAGGATATTTATGTGACGGTAGGTGGCTATTATAAGATCCCGGGAATGGGCGGCGGCAGTGATCTGGGCCGGATTGATGCGAAAACCATAAGAGAAAATGACGGAGTGATCGCAATCGAGAAATATAACGGAATGGATTTCTGGAACAGGATCATTCGTTTGCTATAAACAAAGGCCAGGGAAGGCAGGTGATCTCTATGTTTGGCTGGCAGACAGAGGTAAGGGGTAACACACAGAGAATCTATCAAAAGCTGTATGACGTTTACGGAAACCATGTAGGGACCATTTCCATATCCAAAACAAAGAAGGCAATCGGTCTCGGTAAGAAAAAGAAAGCGTACTACAATTTCAAGCAGGTTTCTGCCCAGGTCCTGCAGGCTAAGACGTCTACGAAGGCGCATCAGGTTTCCAACAATATCCGCACCAAGATCGGGTTATTGAAAAAGCAACTGAAAAACGGAGATGCGGATGAGGAAGAGATCCTCCGGGCGCTCCTCCATGCGGAAATGGTGAAGAGGGCGTGTAAGAAAAAAGAGAAGAATCTGAAAATGGAGGAGACTGCGGAGAAGCACCTGCAGGAGGAACCAGTGCCATCGGAAGAGCTGATTCCCGACGCAGAAGAAGCCGGGTCACGAGAGGAGATCCAAGAACTGGAGATGGAAGAATTACGAGCCTTGATGGAGAAAATGCAGCTCAGCGCAGACGAAATGAAGGAACTTGCGGAGGATACGCTGGAGATGGATGCGGATCTGGAGGAACTGACAGATGCCCTTACAGGGGAAATGACGCCGGAGGACTTGAAGGAACTTAAGATCAAACATCGATCGGATGAAGCGAGAGACATCCTGAAAGCCGATCTGAAGTATTTAAAGGCTCTGTTTGAACGATTGCAATCGGAGAAACAAAACGCCGGGAAGGCAAGTGCTACATTATCCCTGGGTGGAGGAATGGATATGCCGATCCTGCAGACACAGGAAGTGACCAGTCCGGAGATTGGCGGAACGATGGATATAGAACTTTGAGAAATTTTTTTATCCACAGGATTAACAAATGTTAACGGTTGAAAGGGAGGTTTATATGGCGATATCAAATGTAATGACCAGATTTTTGTTATCAGCAGGATCTGCGATGAAACAGGTAAAGGCGCAGGAAGGGATCAAGAAACAGATGGAAGGGAAAGCAGGCGTCTTAAAAGCAGAGATCATGCAGGATTCCAGTAAAGGAGGCGATACGGCCAAAAAGCAAGAGGAGTTGGAAGCTACAGAGAAAAAAGCAGCGGATATCGGGAACATGCAGATGCAAACCCTTTCGGAAATGAATGAGTCCGGAAAAGCAGCATCAAAGGCGGACGCTGCGGAACAGGAACGAAACAAAAAACTGGAAGAGAAGCAGGAAGAGAAGATCCGCGAAAAACGGGCAGAACGTAAAGAACAGCAGGAAGAATTCCAGCAAAAGATTGCAGGAAGCACGGTATCTGTGGACGGCGCAGAGGTGAATGTTCTGAAGGCGCCTGATCAGGAAAGCGGAGAGATCCACCTGGACGAACTGGTCATGCCGGCCAGTGCCGCAGAGGTAAATACCGTTCAGACAGGACAGGTAACGGTGGATGTGAAAGCATAAAAAACCGGAGGATGTGATATGAATATCAATTTGCAGGGGCTGAATTTCCTTAGTCGTTCCGGAAACAAGGCGACAATGGAGCGTTTATCCAGACAGGAGAAGAGAGATGCGACGATCGCCTTTTTGGAACAGCAGAAACACAACCTGAAAAATATGAAAGCAGATTCGCTGGAAGAGATTAAGCGAAAACTGGAGCTGTTTCAAACCTATGAATCTCAGATCAACGCAACAAGGGCCGAATACAATCATTCACAAATGTTCCATCTTCTGGATGAAGCAAGAGAATTAGGAGAAGAGATTGCCGAAGCTGCTGAAAAGATGGCTCCCAAGACACCGGAAGAATACAAGGAGGAATTGCTGGAAGAAGCTACCGGTATCGAACAGGACAGTGGGATTCTGCCGGATGGCATGGATGAACTGGAAGAGCAGATAGAGGAACTGGCACAGCAAACGGAGGTTGAGACGGAAGAAAGCCTTGAGATTCAGGAACTGACGGAAGAAGGAGAACTGACGGTAATAGCGAAGGAGCAGACGGAAGGAGAGCTTATTCCGGAGGATGCAGAACTGACTGATATTCATAAAGAGGAAGAGCTTCTCAGAAAATACAGGCGGATCGATTATCGAATATGATCCCATGACGATCAATCCCGGATTCATTGTAGGATCCGGGATTTTTGTTGCCTTTTATCATCTTGACAGGTAGGCAATGACTACACTATACTTATAAAAGAGATGTAGGCAATGACTACACCTGCTGAAAAATTGTTTGTGTGCACTGACTACTGTAGGGAGGATCGGTATGGAGACTTATATTTATAACGTGGAAGGAATAGAGATCGTGATCGAACGGACCGAACCAGATGATGCTGCGGCGGAACGCAGAAAGATGGCCTATGCATTCAGAATGGTCAGAGAACGCTCAGGAATGAACCGGAAGGACTTTTCAGATTGGCTGGGGATTCCCTATAGAACCATGCAGGAGTGGGAACTGGGACGGAGAGTTATGCCGGAGTATGTCCTCAGGCTCATCGCGTATAAGGTGGTCCATGAAACGGGCAAAAAGCGCGGAAAGAATTCAAAAATGGCAATGAAGGGTTAAGATGGGACAAAAAGATATTGTAACAAAGAAGTATCTTGCAAGAAATGATGTTTTTGCTGATGCATTTAACTATTTCCTTTTTGACGGAGAAGAGGTGATCAAGGCAGAAGACCTGAAGGAGTAGACATGATCAATACCTATTTAGGAGCCCGTATTTCCACTAAAAATGCGAAAGGAGGCCGAGTGAAGGTGTGTCAGGGATTACAGGAATTAATGGAAGACGAAAGAAACGAAGGCCGTGCAGAAGGGGCCAATATGCTTGCTAAGCTCCTGCGTATGCTTACTCCCGGAAGTGAGGATTATAATAAGGCTTTAGACGGAGATGAGCAGGAACGAACAGAGCTTTATAAGAAGTATGGAATTATAGATTGAGCAAAGAATGACCCTTTGAGGTGGCAAGACCTCGAAGGGTTTGTTTTTTACCGGAAAATGCGTCATAGTATGAATTAGAATATGACCATTACAGAATACTTTGAAGAACTGAAAACCAAAGACATCTACTGCTATGGCAGCGGAAAGCACTTCCGAAACAATACCCTGCCGTTTTTGCAAAAGAGCGGTTTGCTGGAGTGCCTGAAAGGCTTTGTGGATCCTGCCGGAACCGGTGAGATCCAAATAGGCGACCACACCTATCCGCGGATCACCAAGGATGAACTGATAAAGGCAGACCCGGACCGCACGCTGATCCTCATTGCCGTAACCGGCTACGAGGAAATCCTTCAGCAGCTTCGTGCGGAGGAAAAACTGGCAAGGTTTGAAGCTGTCCCTGCCATCTTTCTGGAAGCCTTATATGAAGATACCCTGCTTTTATCGGCAGATAAACCGCCGGCAGGTTATCGCAGGCATGATCATCCGGTGATCCCCAAGGTGATCCACGCTATCTGGTTTTCAGGCGATCCCATGCCGCCTTTGTATGAATACTGCCTGGAATCCTGGAAACAGTATGCTCCGGACTATGAAGTAAAGATCTGGAACATGGAGACCTATCGTCCGGAGAAGTGCCTGTTTTATGACCAGGCCATCGAGCACAGAAACTGGGCGTTTGCTTCGGATTATGCCAG
>JAILDL010000137.1 GCA_024689465.1 Lachnospiraceae bacterium | reverse complement strand
GAGATCAGTAAAAGTTATAGAAATCGGTAAAAATAAGGTATTGGACGGCTATTTCCACGGATGATAGAGTGTAAGGCAATGAAAGCCCGGTAATACTACAGGGATACAGGAAATGGATTTGAGAAAGAAATGAGGATAAACAAATGTCACAGATCAATTTGAACCTACCTGCGGTAGAGATCCGTGAGATCCGAACCGGCTCCATTGTGGGGTACGACGGAGACGCGAAGGAACTGGTGGATCTGGCACACAGCGGAAAGCTGCGGGACAAGGAACGCTCCTTTATGCAATGTGAAGGCTGTTCCATTACCAAGGCCGCCTGCATGACCGTCCTGATCCAGGACGGAGCCGTGATCGAGCATGGACCCATCGGATGTTCCAGCTGCCTGCAGGGTTACAACTTCAACTATTATTCCAACGCACACTTAAGAGGGATCGAAAAGCCCACCCAGCGCAAGATCTTCTCCACCAACCTGCAGGAAAAGGATACGGTATACGGCGGAGCACAGAAGCTGGCAGCAACCATTCGGGAGGTTAGAAAGCGGACAGGTGCCAACGTGATCTTCGTCCTGTCCACCTGTGCGGCGGCTATCATCGGAGATGACATCGAAAGCGTCTGTAACGAGGCGGAAGAGGAACTGGGAATCCCTGTTGTTTCCATTACCTGTGAAGGGTTCCGCTCCAAGGTATGGACAACCGGCTTTGATGCAGCTTATCACGGCATCGCCCGCAAACTGATCGGAAAGCCCGAGAAGAAAGGGGACTTCATCAACGTCATCAACTTCTGGGGAAGCGATCGGTTCCGCGACTGGTTTGCCCCCTTTGGTTATAAGCCCAATTACATAACGCCCTTCTCAACAACCAATACCCTGAAGCATTCCAGTGAGGCGGTCCTGACGGTTCAGGCCTGTTCCACACTGGGAAGCTATCTGGGAGCGGTACTGGAAAAAGAGTACGGTGTGCCGGAGATCGAAACGGCACCGCCTTACGGGATCGCCCAGACCGACCGCTGGTTCAGAGCCCTGGGGAAGGCTCTTGGACAGGAAGAGGTAGCCGAGAAGGTGATCGCGGAGAAAAAGGAGAGGTACTTAGACCGCATCGCAGAGCTTCGGGAAAAACTGAAAGGCAAAACCGCTTATGTAACCGGCGGTGCCGCCCACGGACATGCACTTCTGACGGTGCTGGGCGAGCTGGGAATGAATGCGGTGGGTGCTTCCATCTTCCATCACGATGCAGTTTACGATTCCGGAAGAGAAGCCAACGATCAGCTGGCAGAACGTGTGGAGGATTATGGAAACGTACCCAACTACAGAGTCTGCGGCAAACAGGAATATGAGATCGTCAATGCACTGAATAAATTAAGACCCGACATCCTCCTGGCCAGACACGGCGGCATGACATTGTGGGGCGCCAAGTTCGGAATCCCCAGTTTCCTGGTGGGCGATGAACACTACAGCATGGGCTATGAAGGCATTATCGATTACGGAGAGAAGATCCTTGAAACCATAGAGAACGATGAGTTCGTAAAGAACCTGCAAAAGCATGCCATCAATCCTTATACCAACTGGTGGCTGACGCAGGAGCCGGATCATTTCCAGAAGGGAGGAAAGGCCAATGGCTAATTTTGCAGGACATGTAGAACAACCCAGATATACCTGCGCATTAGGTGCGCTACAGACCGTTGTGGCGATCCCCAGAGCGGTCCCGATCCTTCACTCCGGCCCCGGTTGCGGGGACATGATCACCGGCTTCTTTGACAGAAGCGGCGGTTATGCCGGAGACGGTACCATTCCCTGTACCAATTTCAATGAAAAAGACGTGGTATTCGGAGCGGTAGATAAACTGCGAAAGAACATCCAAAACTGCTACAAGGTACTGGATACCGATCTGCAGGTGGTACTGACCGGATGCACCGGCGGTATCGTGGGAGACGATATCCAGAGCGTGGTCCAGGAATTTCAGGACGCGGGAAAGCCCATCGTGGCAGTGGATACTCCCGGTTTTAAGTGCAACAACTACGTATCCCACTCCCATGTGGTCAATGCCATCATTGATCAGTATGTGGATAAATTTCTGGAGGATAATCCGGAGCGGAGCGAGCGCAATACCGTAAACCTGTTTGCCAGCATTCCCTATCAGGATGATTTCTGGAAGGGAAACTTAAGAGAATATAAACGACTGCTGGAAGGCCTGGGCCTGAAGGTACATGTACTGTTCGGAGCAGAATCCGAAGGCGTATCGGAATGGCAGCAGATCCCCAGAGCCAACTTTAACATCCTGGTATCCCCCTGGTACGGAAAGCCCATCGTGGATCACTTAAAGACCCTGTATGGACAGGATTATACCTGGTATCATTCCGTACCCATCGGTGCCAATGCCACGGAAGATTTCCTGCGGCAGGTTCTGGACTTTGCCTTCGAGCAGGGGGCTAACATTTCCAGAAAAGCAGCAGAGCTGTTTATCCAGCATGAAGTACATGCGTACTATTCGGAGATCGATCACCTGGCATCCTTTATCACGGAGTTCCGTTACGGACTTCCCCGGTACGCGCAGATCATCCAGGATGCAGGTTATGTCGTGGGCTTAGCCCGTTTCCTTCTCCATGAAGTGAGCATCGTACCCGAGGAACTGATCATCGCAGACAATACACCGGAGAAATATCAGGAAGCCATCCGTAAGGATGTGGAATCCATCAGTGAGAAACGCAGGTTCCGATTGGAATTTGAACCGGATGCCGGTAAGGCCCAGCAGATCCTCAGAGATGCGGAGCATCACGGAAGAGGCATCATTCTGGGAGCCGGCTGGGAAAAGGATGTGGCCATCGACAAGGGGGCGGATTTCCTTTCCATAGCAAGCCCCAGTCCCATCCGTCTGGTGCTGACCACCAATTACGTGGGATTTTCCGGAGGCCTTCGCCTGATCGAAGACATCTACATGACGGCTCTTTCCACCTACTACAACAAGTAACAAGGGAAGGAAGAGCAGAAAATGAGTGTACGTGTAGCATTTGCATCCGCCGGCGGGCAGCAGATCGATGAGCATTTCGGCTCGGCAAGATTCTGGCAGATCTACGACATCGGCGACGATGCAGTTTATGTGGAGGATCGTATGACAAAGCCCTCCTGCGCAGGGCACTGTGAAGGAGGATTTGACGATATCCTGGAAACCTTAAAGGACTGCCAGGCCATATTTGTGGCAAAGATCGGTGAAGCCGCAGCAGCCTATACCATCGCCAAAGGCAAGCACGTCTTTGAAGCCCTGGGAAGTTTGGAGGATATCACCTACGAACTGGTAACGAGAAAGCTGCTGGCACCCTTTGAAGAGAAACAGGAGGGACAACATGGCGGTCAGCTTTGAAGAATTAAAAGAAAAACATCCCTGCTTTGCACAGGGAGCAAAGTCCAACAACGGACGGATTCATTTGCCGGTAAGTCCGGGCTGCAACATCGCCTGCCACTTCTGCAAACGGGATTTTAACGAAACTGAGAACCGGCCGGGTGTGGCCAGCGGGATCATCACACCGGAGGAAGCCATCGGCGTGATCAAACGGGCCGTGGAAGCTATGCCACAGATCCATGTGGTCGGCGTAGCGGGACCGGGAGATACCCTGGCAACCCCCTATGCCCTGGAGACCTTCCGAAAGGTAAAGGAGGTCTATCCGGACCTGATCAAATGTATGAGCACCAACGGACTGATGCTCTATGAAAAGGCAGATGAGGTGATCGAAGCAGGGATCGATTCCCTGACGGTGACCGTCAATGCAGTGGATCCCAGGATCCAGGCGAAGATCAATGAATTCATCATCTGGCACGGCAAAAAGTACGAGGGAGAGGAAGCAGCCGAGATCCTCATCGAGAACCAGTTAAAGGGGATCGAAAAGGTAGCAAAGGGCGGCGTTACGGTAAAAGTCAACACGGTACTGATCCCCGAGATCAATCGGGATCACGTGAAAACCGTAGCAAAGACCGTAGCGGAAAAGGGAGCGACGATGTACAACATCATTCCTCTGATCCCCCAGCATCATCTGGCCCACTGTACGGAGCCGGACTGCAACCTCCTCTATGAGGTACGGGCCGAAGCGGAACAGTACATCAAGGTCTTTCGCCACTGCCAGCGGTGCAGGGCAGATGCCATCGGGATTCCCGGCGGCAAGGATATATCCAAACAGATCTATCTGCGAGAGGTGAAACTGGAAAACACCTTCTCACATGGTTAATAAACGGAAATGGAGATAAATGAGGATGAAAGAAGAAATCAGACAAGTAGCGATCTACGGAAAAGGCGGGATCGGAAAATCCACCACCACCCAGAATCTGACAGCAGGACTGGCAGAGCTGGGGAAAAAGGTCATGGTGGTAGGATGTGATCCCAAGGCAGATTCCACCAGACTTCTGTTGGGAACCCTGGCACAGAGAACCGTGCTGGATACCCTTCGGGAGGAAGGCGAGGATGTGGAACTGGATGCCATCTTAAAGGAGGGCTTCCGCGGTATCAAATGTGTGGAGTCCGGCGGACCCGAGCCCGGTGTTGGCTGTGCAGGACGAGGGATCATCACTTCCATCGGCCTGTTAGAGCAGCAGGGCGCCTACACCGACGATCTGGATTATGTGTTTTATGACGTGTTGGGCGATGTGGTCTGTGGCGGTTTCGCCATGCCAATGCGGGAAGGAAAGGCAAAGGAGATCTACATCGTAGCTTCCGGCGAAATGATGGCGCTGTATGCAGCCAACAACATTTCCAAGGGTATTGCCAAGTATGCAAGAAAGAGCGGTGTAAGACTGGGCGGCATCATCTGCAACAGCCGAAACGTAGACCGGGAAAAGGAACTGTTAAAGGCATTTGCAAAAGAGTTAAATACCCAGCTGATCTACTTCGTACCCCGTGACAACGTGGTACAGCGTGCAGAGATCAACCGCAAGACCGTGATCGAGTACGAACCAAAGTCCGGCCAGGCAGATGAATACAGAAGCCTTGCCAAAGCAATCGATGAAAATACCATGTTCACCATTCCCACTCCCATGACCCAGGAACGCCTGGAGGAGATCTTGTTAGAGTATGGTCTGATGGACAGTTTGAAGGATAATTATGCAATCTGATCAGAAAGAGTCTGCTTATATACAGATCGAACAACTGAATAAATCCTTTTATCCGGACGGACAGGAACTGAAAGTCTTAAAAGGCATCGACCTAAACGTCCGTAAGGGAGAAATCTTCGGAATCATCGGTTTTTCCGGTGCCGGCAAGTCAACCCTTGCCCGTTGCATCAATCGCCTGGAGGAGCCGGACAGCGGCAGGATCTATGTAGGCGGTGTGGATATCCTGAGCCTGGATAAGAAGGAGCTTTTAAAGGAACGGAAACGGATCGGCATGATCTTCCAGACCTTTAACCTGTTTGAGTCCATGACGGTCTTTGACAACATCGCCTATCCTCTGGCCATTGAACATGTAAAGAAATCCGAGATCAGAAAGCGGGTTCTGGAAGTGGCAGAGCTGGTGGGCTTGACCGATAAGTTAAAGATCTATCCGGGTAGACTTTCCGGCGGACAAAAGCAGAGAGTAGGCATCGCCAGAGCCCTGGTAAACCACCCGGATGTGCTGTTATCCGATGAAGCCACCTCCGCTCTGGATCCCCAGACCACTCTGCAGATCCTGGACCTTTTAAAGGAGATCAATCAAAAGAGCGGCATCACCATTTTGATGATCACCCATGAGTTGGATGCCATCAAGTATTCCTGCACACGAATGGCGGTGCTGGAAGACGGACGTTTCATAGAACAGGGACTGGTTTCCGACATCTTTAACAATCCCCGGAGCAAGACGGGAGAACTGTTTGCAACCGTCATGCGGGAATTTGCCCAGACGGAGTTTCGGGATGGAGAAGCCATCTAAGGGCTTAGCAAAGGAGAACTATGAGTTTATCAAAATATTCGCTGTGGGAAGTGATCCTGGCTTCCTTTTCCGGAGAAACCTGGGCATACATCGCCCCGGCGATCCTGGAAACCTTATATATGACGGCGGTGTCCTCCCTGGTGGTACTGGTCTTCGGCTTTTTGCTGGGCGTACTCCTGACCGCCTTAAATCCGGAGGGACTGCTTCCGAAAACAGGAATCTACAAGGTGCTGGGCTGGGTGATCAACACCCTCCGCTCCCTTCCGCAGGTGGTGATGATCGTGTTACTGATCCCGGTATCCCGTCTGCTGGTGGGAAAATCTTACGGAACCAATTCCTGTATCATCGCCATTTCCGCCTGCTGCATCCCCATGTATGCCAGACTGGTGGAAAGCTCCCTGCTGGAGATCAGCAAGGGTAAGATCGAAGCGGCCAAATCCATTGGCAGCAACAGTTTTCATATCATATCCCGGGTGGTGATCCCGGAAACCGCACCCTCTCTCATCCGTGGTTTTACGGTGGAGATCATTTCCGTACTGTCCATGACCGCCCTGGCAGGCATGTTCGGGGCAGGAGGAATCGGTGACATCGCGGTACGGTTCGGCTACCAGCGTTTTCAGCATGAAAAGCTGTTTGCCTGTCTGTATCTGCTGATCTTTTTTGTACAGCTGTTGCAGTTTTTGGGAAATGTGATATCCAAGCACATCCTGAAAAAACGCGGCTTACTATAATTTTATTTGAAGAGGAGAACGATTATGAAAAAAGAATGGACAAAGAAACTGGTTGCTACACTGGCAACCCTGACCCTGGCAGCATCTCTGGTTGCATGCGGTGCGAAAGCTGACAGCACCAAGACTGTGCAGGACGATGCACCGGCCAAAGAAGCAACCACAGCCGCTGCCGAAGAGCAGCCTGCAGCTGCAGCAGAGGAGGAAACACAGGAAATCCGCACCCTGCATGTTATCGCATCTTTAGTACCTCACCAGGAACTCCTGGAGTTTATCGCACCCAAGCTTTTAGAGCGTGGCATTGTTCTTGAGATCGACGGCGACGGCGAAGACGGAACCTATAACGAGAAGACCTCTGTAGGCGAGATCGATTTCAACTTCGTACAGCATCAGCCTTATCTGGATTCCATCATCGAAGCAAACGGCTGGGATAATCTGAAGAATGTGGGTGATATCCACATCGAGCCCATTACCGCTTATTCCGATAAGTATGCTTCTGTAGAGGAAGTACAGAAGGGTGACGTGGTAGCCATCCCCAACAACGGAACCAATGAGTATCGTGCTCTGAAGATCCTGGCAAACAACGGCTTTATCAAACTGGATGCCACTGCAGATGCAGAGCTTTCCGCTTCTGTAGACGATATTGTGGAAAACACCTATGAACTGGAGATCGTAGAGCTGGATGCAGCACAGATCATTCCCACCAAGGATGATTACGATTTCTTTATCACCAATACCAACCGTGCTCTGGAAGCCGGTCTTACCTCCAACAAGCTCTTTGCGGAGGATGAAAATTCCGTATATGCAAACATCATCACAACCAGCGAAGACAAGGTAAACGATCCCGCTATCCTGGCAGTTGTGGAACTGTTGCTCTCCGATGAGACCAGAGCCTTCATCAACGAGCATTACAACGGCGCCGTGATCCCTGCAGCTTTAGACGGATCCTCCAGCCCGGATTCCCCTTCCGATGCTTATCCTTCCTTTATAACCGATAAGCAGTGATCATTTCACACAGGTATCCTCATTTTCTATTTCCAAAATGACTAAGAAAGCCCGGTCTCTGCAGTTGCAGAGCCGGGCTTTCGCATTTGTCAGTATCTTACTGGATCATACCATGCCATTCCCCAGGGAACGGAGCTTACTGGATCATGCTGTGCCATTCCTGGAGAGAACGAACTTCTCTTGCAGGATGCTTCTTTACATCCAGGATACCTTCCGCAGCCGCCTTGGCAGCAGCGATGGTGGTGATGTAAGGGATCTTGTTCTTAATGGCACTCTTACGCAGGTAGCTGTCATCGTGGATGGAATCCTTCCCGATGGGGGAATTGACGATCAGCTGGATCTGTCCGTTGGTCATGTAGTCTAAGATGTTGGGACGGCCTTCGTACAGCTTCTTTACCTTATCGGCGGGGATGCCTGCTTCTGTAATAAGATCGCAGGTGGTTCCGGT
This sequence comes from Lachnospiraceae bacterium, assembly GCA_024689465.1. Lineage (GTDB taxonomy): Bacteria > Bacillota > Clostridia > Lachnospirales > Lachnospiraceae > JAILDL01. The sequence goes on along the minus strand of JAILDL010000137.1, from coordinate 634 downwards.
CGCCATGATCTTAAAGCCTGCTTCAAAGAAGCTTCTTGCTACGTCTACAACTTCGGGCTTATCCTGCTTGTTTACGGAGATCAGTACGCAGCCTTCGGTGGGGAGAGGAGCCTGTGCTCCTTCCTCTGCCTTGAAGAAGGCTTCGCCGGTGGTTTCCGCAAGGCCTAAGACTTCGCCGGTGGAACGCATTTCCGGTCCTAAGATGGGATCCACTTCCTGGAACATATTGAAGGGGAATACCGCTTCCTTTACGCCGTAGTAAGGAATATTTCGCTCGCCCAGGGTAGGCACGGGAGAAGGTCTGCCGGTGAGCTCGGAGGTGATGATATCCGTTGCCAGAGGCACCATGCGGATGCCGCATACCTTGGAAACAAGGGGCACGGTACGGCTGGCTCTGGGATTGGCTTCCAGAACAAAGACCTTGCCGTCCTCAATGGCGTACTGCATATTCATTAAGCCCACAACGTGCATTTCCTCTGCGATCTTGCGGGTGTATTCCTTGATGGTCTCCAGATTGTCTGCCGGGATGTGCTTGGAGGGCAGGATACAAGCGGAGTCTCCGGAGTGGATACCGGCCAGCTCGATGTGCTCCATAACTGCGGGCACGTATGCGTGGTTACCATCGCTGATGGCA
>JAILDL010000131.1 GCA_024689465.1 Lachnospiraceae bacterium | reverse complement strand
AACGATGAGGATTCTGCCAATCTGTAGTAAAATACATATGTAGAAAAACATGGCGCTGAAGAGATGCTTATATGCCGGTATTTCTTCAGCGTTTTTTTGCGAGGGTTTATGGAACGTTCAGAGAGATGGAAGATCCTGTTGGATCGCTTGTATGAGAAGCGGAAGATATTGATGGGAATAGAGCTGGGGATATTTATCCTGGCGTTCGTTCTTATTTCGGCGCTGGAGAGAGAAACCATCGTAAAGCATGGGATTGAAGGAGAACTGACCTGTGTAGCGGGATCTTTTGAAGCGGATGGTAGTGTTCTGGCTGAAAGCGGAACGACTCCGGCAGGAAGAGTGGTGGATGCCACGTTCTTTGGCATGCCTACCGGAAACTATCGCTATACGATAGAGTATGAAACCGATACAGACCTGAATACGGTATATATCACCACATCCAACTATGGGAATTATGGCAATACCAACATGGATGTGACGGATTATAACAACCTGCCCACATTGAAGGCAAAGCGACATCAGGATGTTTTCTCGGTTTACCACAGAGGCATTCGCCCAATCTATATTAATGCCGGAATCGGTTTTTGCGGGGAGGGCTATCTTAGGATCTACAGTGTTACATTAGAGCGAATCCCCAATTATACGCCTTTCTTTTTCCTGCTCCTTTTGGTACTGCTGTTTGATTATGCGTTGTGGGAAAGTCACCAGGCTTGGGAAGACCGGACCCGTATGCAGAAAAGATTGGCTTTTACAGGCATTCTGAGTGCGACGATTGCTGCCAGTATCCCGCTCATGAATGACTTTTTGATCGGGACGGGAGATCTGTATTTTCATCTGAACCGGATCGAAGGAATTGCCGAGGGACTCAGGGCCGGCCAGTTTCCGGTGATCATCCAGCCCAACTGGTGGGATGACTACGGGTATTCGGTTTCTATGTTTTATCCGGATTTCTTTTTGTATTTTCCTGCTTCACTGGTACTTCTTGGATATGGGCTGCAAACGGCTTATAAGTGCTACATCGTAGCCATCAACCTGCTGACAGCCGGTATTGCGTACTATAGTTTTTCACGGATTCTGAGAAATCGATACGCGGGAATCTTTGGATCTTTTATCTTTACCACTGCGATCTATCGTATGGAAACGGTTTACAGCAGAGCAGCAGTAGGCGAGTTTACCGGACTTGCTTTTACACCGCTGATCTATCTGGGACTTTATCTGCTCTTTTTTGAGCGCAATGAATATGCGGACCATAAGTATCTGACAAGATTGACCACGAACAAGGGCTGGATGCTACTTACCGTGGGATTGTGTGGCTTGATGCAGTGCCATTTACTTAGCTGTCTGATGAATGGACTGTTTATTATCCTGTTTTGCCTGGTTTTCATTCGTCACACGTTTCAAAAGGACATCTTCCGGGATCTTGTTCGAACGGTTGTGGTTTTTCTGTTTTTGAATATTGGGACGATCCTGCCCCTTTTCTCCATGATGCGAGGAGATTACAAATTCAAAACGGCAGCGAATTTCAATCGGAACATTCAGGAAAGCGGCTCTTATTTATCGCAGTTCTTTGGCGTGTTTATTAATGGGGTGCGCTATGACCATACGGCATTCGGTACCACTGCTGATGAGATTGGGCAGGCTCTGGGCCTGGCGCTGACGGGTTGCGTGGTATTGTTCTGGATGTTGATCTATGCCTATGGAAAAAAGAACCTTCAGGAGACGGAGCTTAAGAAAGTCGTGAGAATTGGTATTTTTACGTCGCTTTTTACAGCCGTTTCCCTGCTGTTGGCATCGATCTTCTTTCCTTATGACGATTTAAACACGATCCATAAGATATTTGTGACGCTAAGCCATAATTTACAATTCCCCTGGCGTTTCTTAGGCCTGGCCTCCATGTTTGCTTCTGCGACCGGAGCGGTGCTTGTTCTTTTACTTCGCAAAAAGACCGGAAAAGAGATTGCTGTCGCGGTAGGCGTTGGCGTGATTGTACTGTCTACTGTGAGTATGAGCTGGCATAACTACATGTTGATCGATTCTGATACAGCCGGTACGACGAATGAGAAACTTTTCCATATGCAGGATTATGATTACGATTATCTGGCAACCTATATCGGAAATACGGAGTATATTCCCGAACAGAGCGATGCATATGATACACCCAGAGAGTTGTACATAGGAAAAGATGTAACGGTTTCCGCGTATGAGAAAGAGTATACAAATATCGAATTAAGCGTGACCAATGGCTCTGAACAGGATAGTTATGTGGATGTTCCAATGTGGTATTATCCGGTCTATAAAGCAAGAGATCAGCAGACACACGATCCGTTTGCTGTATTCTCCGGAATGAACGGACGCATTCGGATTTTGATACCCCCGCTATATTCCGGAAATATACGTTTAACTGTTTGTATTCCGGTGCTATGGAGAGTAGCGGAAGGAATTTCGCTGATTGCAATAGCAGGCTTTATCCTGTTGATATGGATTGCAAATAAAAAACATGAATGAACAGAATGACTCTAAGAAAGAACCGGTGTCGAACGGATTCGACATCCGGGAAGAACTAAAAAAGCTTCCCAATAAACCAGGCGTATACATCATGCACGATGCAGCGGACAACGTGATCTATGTGGGAAAGGCAGTGAACCTCCACAACCGGGTCCGTTCCTATTTCCGCAAGATCGTAGGTCGTGGTCCCCAGATCGACAAGATGGTCTCTCTGATCACGCGGTTTGAGTACATTGTGACGGATTCGGAGCTGGAAGCTTTGGTGCTGGAGAACAACCTGATCAAGGAGTACAGCCCGAAATATAACACCCTGCTGAAAGACGATAAGACATACCCCTATATCAAAGTGACGGTAGGGGAGGCGTTTCCCAGGCTTCTGCTATCTCGCGAAATGAAGAAGGATAAAGCCAGATATTTCGGTCCCTTCAGCTCTGCAGGAGCGGTGCGGGATACCATTGAACTGCTGAATAAGGTGTACCATTTGAGAACCTGTAATAAGGTACTGCCCAGAGATACAGGTTTGGAGAGGCCCTGTCTGAACTATCACATCGGACAGTGCCCTGCACCCTGTCAGGGATATATCTCTCAGGAAGAATATCAGAAACAGGTAGATGGTGCACTGGACTTTCTAAATGGCAACTTCCGCCCCATTCTGCGGGAACTGGAACAAAAGATGCAGAAGGCCAGTGAAGAACTGGAGTTTGAGGAAGCCGGAAAGTATCGGGATCTGCTGGAAAGCGTACGGCATGTAGCCCAGAAACAGAAGATGTCAGATTCTGACGGAGAAGACAAGGATATTGTTGCCATGGCCCGTGATGATCGGGATGCGGTTGTACAGGTATTCTTTGTACGAGACGGCAGACTGATCGGCCGGGAACACTATTATATGAACCATACAGAAGGCATTTCCTCGGAGGAAATTCTGACAGACTTTGCCAAGCAGTTTTATGCAGGAACGCCTTTTGTACCCAAGGAACTGGTGATCCAGAATCCGGAGGAAGTGCTGTTATTATCTGGATTTGAGGAAAGACCGCAAGAAGCGACCCTAGATATTACAGAAAACACAGAATTCGCTGAGGGCTCGGATGAAATAGGAGATTTTGAACCTATTGATGCGATTGACAAAGATTCAAAAATGAATCAGAAAAGTGATTCTGATCGTACGAATCATGAACCCGAAGTCACTCCCGCCGATACCCTGGAATCGGAACTGGCGATTCTTGTCGAGTGGCTTTCTGCGAAGCGTGGTAATCGTGTTCGTATCCGTGTGCCCAGACGGGGCAGTGCGGAAAAGCTGGTGCAGCTGGCAGCAGAAAATGCCGGGCTGGTCCTGACCAAGGATAAAGAGCGGATCAAACGGGAAGAAGGCCGTACCATCGGAGCGGTAAAGGAAATTCAGGAGATCCTGGGATTAGAGCAGTTAAGTCGTATGGAAGCCTATGATATTTCCAATATCAGCGGCTTTGAAAATGTAGGCTCCATGGTGGTCTTTGAAAAGGGAAAAGCCAAGAAAAGCGATTACCGTAAGTTTAAGATCAAGACAGTTACCGGCCCCAACGATTATGAATGTATGCGGGAAGTGCTGACTCGTAGATTTCAGCATGGCTTGGAGGAGCGGGAAGAGCGGAAGGCAAAGGCTCTGGAGCAGGAATATGGTTCCTTTACCGTCTTTCCGGATCTGATCCTCATGGATGGAGGCCGCGGCCAGGTGAATATCTGTCTGGATGTGTTAAAGGAATTACAGGTAGATATCCCGGTTTGCGGTATGGTAAAAGATGACCATCACCGGACCAGAGGACTATATTTTAACAACGTGGAACTACCCATTGATCGACACTCCGAAGGCTTTAAGCTGATCACTCGGATCCAGGATGAGGCCCATCGTTTCGCCATCGAATTTCACAGGTCTCTTCGGGGAAAAGATCAGGTTAAGTCCGTACTGGATGATATACCGGGCATCGGTCCTGCCAGAAGAAAGGCTCTGATGCGTCATTTCGATTCCTATGAGGGTATGCGGAATGCGACGAAGGAACAGTTTCTGGAGATCCCGGAGATCCGAGAGAAGGAAGCAGATGCGTTAGTCGCCTACTTTTCGGGGAGAAACAATCAGGCTGAATAAGTTTCCGCCGCACAAAAGACAATTCATGATATGATGAAAGATGAAACTACTCGATAGTTTAAGGTATTTACCAGGAGGTTACCACCATGGCTAGTATCAGTTTGGCACGTGTGATTGACAAAATGAAACTGGAGAATCTGACACCGGAGATCGATGTGAATCATATCCGCATCAATCAGCCGGATATCAACCGTCCGGCCCTTCAGCTGGCAGGGTATTTCGAGCACTTCGAGACTACTCGTATTCAGATCATCGGTTTCGTGGAATATTCCTATATGGAGAGCATGAGCGACATGCGCAAGCGGGAGATCTACAACATGCTCCTCTCCGATGAGATCCCGGCCATCGTATTTTGCAGAGAGTTGCAGCCGGATCCTATTTTCCTGGAGATCGCCCTGAAGAATAAAGTGCCGGTGCTGATGACCAAGAAGGCAACATCTGCGTTCATGGCAGAGATCATCCGCTGGCTGAATGTAAAGCTGGCACCCTGCATCGTGATCCACGGCGTACTGGTGGATGTCTATGGTGAAGGTGTCCTGATCACCGGTGAAAGCGGTATCGGTAAGTCCGAGGCGGCGCTGGAGCTGATCAAGCGTGGTCACCGTCTGGTAACCGATGATTCCGTTGAGATCCGCAAGGTCAGTGATGAAACGCTGATCGGTTCATCGCCGGATGTGACCAAGCATTTTATCGAACTCCGTGGTATCGGTATCATCGATGTGAAGGCTCTGTTCGGTGCATCCTCTGTAAAGGATACGCAGCAGATCGATCTGGTCATCCGTCTGGAAGACTGGAACAAGGATAAAGAATACGACCGCCTTGGCTTGGAGGAGGAATATACAGAATATCTGGGCAACAAGATCGTCTGCCACAGCATTCCCATCCGTCCCGGCCGAAATCTGGCGGTGATCTGTGAATCTGCAGCTGTAAACCACAGACAGAAGAAGATGGGTTACAATGCAGCACAGGAATTATACAGAAGAGTACAGGAAAACCTGTCAAAAAGAAGA
>JAILDL010000090.1 GCA_024689465.1 Lachnospiraceae bacterium | reverse complement strand
ATAAGGAGACGATTCCATGAGAACCGAAGTGATCGACATCAAAGTAGAGGGCTCCCAGCCCTATGCAGCTTTAACCACCTATATCCTGGACCATTATGATGAGATCGGCATTGGCAAGCGGCCGCTGGTGCTGGTGTGCCCGGGTGGGGCTTACGCCTATACGTCCAGAAGAGAAGCGGAGATCATCGCCCTGCAGTTTACCGCGATGGGCTATCATGCGGCGGTACTGAACTATTCGGTTGCGCCGGCAGTATTCCCCACGGCCAATCTGGAGCTGGGAAAGTCCATTGCCTTCCTGAAGAGCAAGGCAGAAGAATGGTACATTGATGCGGACAAGATCGTGCCCCTTGGCTTCTCGGCCGGCGGTCACATGGTTGCCAGCTATTGTCTGTTTTGGAATAAGGAAAACTATGGGGAAAAGCTGGGCGTTTCCGGGGAGGCCATCCGCCCCGGCGCCATGATGCTGGGCTATCCCGTGATCACTTCCGGAGAATATGCCCACAGGGGCTCCATTGAGAACATTCTTGGTGAAAAGAAGGATGATCCCGAGATGCTGGCAAAGATGAGCCTGGAAGATCAGGTGAGCAGCGATGCGCCCCGCACCTTTATGTGGCACACCTTTGAAGACGGTTCCGTGCCGGTGATGAATAGTGTGATGCTTATGGAAGCTCTGGTAAAAGCCGGCGTGCCGGTGGAATATCATGTATTTGAAAAAGGCGGTCATGGCCTGGGTCTGGCGAACCGTCTGACACAGACCGCGGACGGCGGCGCATTGGAACCCACCTGCGAGTGCTGGATTGAACTGGCACACCGCTGGATGGAGAATCTGTAACTCCCGGGCTTGTGCCGAAAAACAGAATCACCTATAATGGCAGGTGGTGTAACGTTACACCAAAGGACATGTAAAGGAGATTGGGGTATGGAAAATCTGAAACAGGCAGTGAATCCGTATATGCCCTCCTGGGAATATGTTCCCGACGGAGAGCCTCATGTTTTCGGGGATCGGGTATATGTGTACGGATCCCATGATAAATTTAACGGCGATGTATATTGCATGCTGGATTATGTATGTTATTCCGCACCGGTGGACGATCTGAGCACCTGGCGTTATGAAGGGGTCATTTACAAAAAGAGTCAGGATCCGGAAAACGGAGATCTGCAGGGAAACCTGTATGCGCCGGATGTGACACAGGGGCCGGACGGCCGTTACTATCTGTATTATGTTCTGAGTAACCGGGGCAATGTGTCGGTAGCGGTTTGTGATACACCTGCGGGACAATATGAATTCTATGGCATGGTACATTATGAGGACGGTACTCTGTTGGGTGCCCGGGAAGGGGATGAGCCTCAGTTTGATCCCGGCGTACTCACCGAAGGAGACCGGACCTATCTGTATACCGGCTTTTGCGCAGTGGGGGACAAGTCCCGGCATGGCGCCATGGCAACGGTTCTGGGAAAGGATATGCTCACCATCGTGGAAGAGCCGAAATTCATTGTTCCCGGAGAAGCATACAGCCACGGCACGCAGTTCGAAGGCCATGCTTTCTTTGAAGCACCTTCCATTCGCAAGAAGGACGGAAAATACTGGTTCATTTATTCCACCCAGGTCTGTCACGAGCTGGGCTATGCCATTTCCGACAAGCCTACGGAGGGCTTTACCTATGCAGGCGTTCTGGTGAGCAACGGGGATTTCCATATCGACAGCTATAAGCCGGCGGAAAAGCCCATGTTTTACTGCGCCAACAATCACGGCTCTCTGGTGCAGGTAAAGGACAGCTGGTACATCTTTTATCACCGCCACACCAACGGCACCAATTACAGCCGTCAGGGCTGCTTTGAGAAATTAAGGGAAAAGGAGGACGGCACCTTCGATCAGGCAGAGATCACTTCCTGCTGCAGCATCGCTCCCTTAAAGGGCAGCGGCGAATATCCCACCTATATCGCCTGCAATCTCTTTACGGATACGGAGATGGCCTTTGTTCCCTGGAGCGGCTGGATGGATGACCGATTCCCCAAGATCACCCAGGAAGGCCGGGACGGCGATGAAAACCTGGGTTATATCGCCAATATGCGGGACAGTGCCACCGCAGGCTTTAAGTACTTTGACTGCAAGGGCATAAGGGCCGTCGGTGTTCGCACCAAGGGCTACGCAAACGGCGAGATCGAAGTGCGGACCGCATGGGACGGTGAAAAGCTAGGGGGCGTGCCGGTGCATACCTCCAACGAATGGATGGATCATAAGGCGGATCTGATGATCCCGGACGGCGTAAACGCGCTGTATTTTACCTTCAAAGGGACCGGACATCTGCAGTTTGCTGCGTTTACTTTGTTTACGGAGTAATACGGAGCACATAAGAGGGGCCTTAAACGGCCCTTCTTTTTTATATCTTCAAAAGGAATAAACCAAACACCTCCGAACCGGGTATTCCATACAGAGAGAAGCAGGCAAAAACAGCGGTCCAAAATCAGCAAATTGTAATATATACAAATGGGAAGATTGCATGATAGAATAAGTCGATTTGCGTACAAACCTGTATTGCGAGGAGGAATTGCCATGGCAGATATGGGAAATTGCATCATTGAGTTAAAGGGTATTACCAAGACGTTTGATGACCAGCAGGTCCTCAGAGGAATCGATCTGAACATCTATGAGAACGAATTTCTGACCTTACTTGGTCCGTCGGGATGCGGTAAGACCACCATATTGCGGATCATCGCCGGATTCATTGAGGCAGACGGCGGTGAATTGCTGTTTAACGGCATTGACATTTCCAAAGTGCCTCCTTATAAGAGAGAGGTCAACACCGTATTCCAGAAATACGCCCTGTTCCCTTTCCTGAATGTATATGACAACGTAGCCTTCGGCCTGAACATCAAGAAGGTGGATAAGACCATCATCGATCAGAAGGTCAAGAAGACCCTGAAGCTGGTAGGTCTGGAAGGCTTTGACAAGAGAGACGTTACTCTGCTTTCCGGTGGACAGCAGCAGAGAGTTGCCATTGCGAGAGCGCTGGTCAACGAACCCAAGGTGCTGCTTCTGGATGAGCCGCTGGGCGCACTGGATGCGAAGCTGCGTAAGGAAATGCAGGTGGAATTAAAGAAGATCCAGCAGGAGGTGGGTATTACCTTCATCTTTGTAACCCACGATCAGGAAGAGGCTTTGTCCATGTCCGATACCGTGGTGGTCATGAACGAAGGTAAGATCCAGCAGATCGGTACCCCGGTAGATATCTACAACGAGCCGGAAAACCGCTTTGTCGCCAACTTTATCGGCGAGTCCAACATCATCGAAGGAAACATGATCCGCGACTGTCTGGTACGGTTCGACGACGTGGACTTCCCCTGTGTGGATAAAGGTTTCAAGGAAAACGAGGGGATCGAAGTGGTTCTCCGTCCCGAGGATATTGATATTGTAGAGCCTGAAAAAGGCCAGCTGGTGGGGGAAGTAAAGAACGTGGTCTTCAAGGGCGTTCATTACGAGATCATGGTAGAAACGGATAAGCGTATGTACAAGATCCATACCACCGATATGCATGAGGTAGGTAAGAAGGTAGGTCTGTGTGTGGATCCGGACCTGATTCACGTTATGTACACCATGGAGTATTAAGAAAGCGATGAGACAATTCAAAAATCTGGTGAAACCATATATTCTCTGGTCTTTTCTGCTGATCATCGTACCGCTCCTTCTGATCGTTCTGTACTCGGTCACCACCGGCGGCAACTCTCTGGTAAACATCCGTTTTACCCTGGAGAACTTTAAGAAGATCGGAGAACCCATTTATATTCAGGTATTTGTCCGTTCCTTCCGTCTTGGTCTGATCACCACCATCATCTGCCTGCTTCTGGGCTATGTGCTGGCTTATGTGATCGCTTCCTTTTCGGAGAGAGCCCAGGCGATCCTGATCCTGTTTGTTACGATCCCCATGTGGATCAACACGCTGCTGCGCACCTATGCGTGGATCAGCATTTTATCCGATAACGGTATCATCAACAGCTTCCTGACACTGATCGGGCTGGACCCCATCACCATGATGTATACGGACTTTTCCGTTATTCTTGGCCTGGTCTGCGATCTGCTTCCCTTTATGGTGATCCCCATCCATACTTCCCTGTCGAAGATGGATAAATCCCTGATCGAAGCGGCTTACGACCTGGGCGCCCACAGATGGCAGGCCTTCTGGAGAGTTACCTTTGCCCTGTCCATCCCCGGCGTGATCAACGGTGTGACCATGGTATTTCTGCTGTCCATCTCCACCTTCGTCATTCCCAAGCTCTTAGGAGGCGGACAGTACGTGCTCATCGGTAACCTGATCGAGAATCAGTTCGTTTCCATCGGAGACTGGAACTTCGGCAGTGCCATCTCCCTGCTTCTGGCGATCCTGATGCTTTTGATGATCAACATTACCAAGAAACTGGATAAGCAGGAAGGAGGCGGTGACTTATGAAAAAACACGGCAAACTGTTTTCCATCCTGTACATCGCCCTGTGCTTTTTGTTTTTCTATGTGCCCATTGTGGTCATGGTGGTCTTCTCCTTTAATTCGTCCAAGTCACTGACGAATTTCTCGGGATTCTCCCTGCGCTGGTACACCCAGCTCATAGAGGATCAGGAGATCATGGCAGCGGTGTATGTTTCCGTGAGCATCGCGATCTTTGCCACGGCCATCGCTACGGTACTGGGCACCATTACGGCCATCGGCCTGAGTAAGAACCGGAAGGTTTTACGGGACACACTGCTGTCCATCAACAATATCCCCATCATGAATCCGGATATTGTAACGGCCATCGGCCTGATGATCCTGTTTTCATCCATGATGATCGCAAAGGGTTATGTGACCATGCTGCTTGCCCACGTGGCCTTCTGCACCCCCTACGTGATCACCAGTGTTTATCCGAAGGTACGGAGCCTGGATGACTCCCTGGCCAATGCAGCCATGGATCTGGGCGCCACGCCCTTCCAGACTTTGACGAAGGTCATCATTCCCAGCATCAAGCCGGGGATCTATGCAGGTATCCTGCTGGCCTTCACCATGAGTTTCGACGATTTTGTGATCTCTTATTTTGTTACCGGAAACGGTGTGCAGAATATCTCCATCATCGTCTACAACATGACAAAGCGGACCAACCCCACCATCAATGCCCTGTCCACCATCGTGATCGCGGTCATTCTGGTAGCATTGATCGTCGGAAATGTGGTTCCTGCTATATATAACAAGAGAAAAGAAAAGAAAGTCAAAATGGAGGAGAACGTAAATTGAAGAAATTAGGTAACCTTGTCCTGGTTGCTGCACTGGCATTATCCATGCTTACCGGTTGCGGCAGCTCTGATGCCACCACACTGAAGGTTTACAATGCCGGTGAGTATATTGATAAGAGCCTGCTGTCGAAATTCGAGAAAGAATTTAACTGCAAGGTTGTATATGAGACCTTTGACTCCAACGAGTCCATGTACACCAAGATCATGAGCGGGGAACAGTATGATATCCTGGTTCCTTCCGATTATATGATCGAGCGTTTGATCAAGGAAAATTATCTGGCTGAGATCGACTGGTCCAAGATCACCAATGCCGACAACCTGATGGATCAGGTGATGGAACAGGCAGCGTACGATCCCGAGCACACCTATACCGTTCCCTATTTCTGGGGCTCTGTCGGTATCATCTATGACACCACCGTTGTGGATGAAGCAGACACTGCTGCAGGCTGGGATCTTTTAAAGAACACCAAGTACGCAGGAAACATTTACATGTACGATTCCGAGCGTGATTCTCTGATGATCGCCTTAAAGGCGCTGGGTTATTCCATGAATACCACCGATACCGCTGAGATCGATGCGGCTTACAACTGGCTGGTAGAGCAGAGAGATACCATGGATCCCGTATACGTAGGAGATGACGTTATCGATAACATGATCTCCGGAAACAAGGCCATGGCTGTGGTTTATTCCGGTGATGCCGCTTACATGATGACGGAAAACGAGAATCTGGAATACCTGATCCCTTCCCAGGGAACCAATATCTGGTATGACTGCATGGTCATCACCAAAAACTGCACCCAGACCGAGATGGCACACAACTTCATCAACTTCATGCTGGATGAGGAGAACGCCCTGGCCAATACCGAAGAGGTTGGTTACCTTTCTCCCGTACAGAGCGCATATGAGGAGATGTGCGTTTCCACTTACGAGGGCGTCAGCGCTTACACCATTCCGGATACCAACAACCCGCTGAACGAAGTATTCGGTTATCAGGATACGGAGACCAAGAAGTACTTTGCGGATGTCTGGACCAAGGTGAAGGCATACTAATTGCCCTATAAAAGGAAGGCAGATTCAGTATTCTGACTAATTGTTATTTTCGTAAACAATATGGTAAAATACAGCTGTAGCTGTGCCTGTGGACACGGGCACAGCTATATTTTTTCTCCGGGGGGAGAAATATGATTTGAGGTATAGGACAATGCATGAGATGAGTGAGTCAGAGAATCTCAAGAGCTACATTGTGGAAAATTTCCAGCTGGCTCTGGATGAGGGGTGGATCGAAGCGTACTACCAGCCGGTCATCCGGACCATGACCCGTAAACTGTGCGGGTTTGAAGCCCTTGCGCGCTGGAACGATCCTGATAAGGGGCTGTTATCCCCTTGTGTTTTTATTCCGGTATTAGAGGAGCATCGCCTGATCCAGAAGCTGGATTGCAGGATACTGGAGCTGGTTTGCCGCGCCTATAAGGAAGCCAGAGCCCAGAACGATCCATTTGTGCCGGTTTCTTTTAATCTTTCCCGTCTGGATTTCAACTTACGTGATATTCCCGCTTTTATCGAAAAAACCGTTATTGCTGCCGGTATGCCCCGGGAGCTTGTAAATATTGAGATCACCGAGAGCGCTGTTGCTTCCGATCCTGATTTTATGAAGCAGCAGGTGGAGCGGATCCGCAGCATGGGCTATCAGGTCTGGATGGATGATTTCGGCTCGGAATATTCCTCCCTCAACATCCTGAAGGATTTTGAATTCGATGAGCTGAAGATCGACATGAAGTTCCTCAGCGACAGCGGACGCAAATCCCGGGAGATCATCACGGCCATAGTGGATATGGCCAAACATATCGACATGCAGACCCTGGCAGAGGGGGTGGAAACGGCGGAACAGGCCAGCTTTCTTTCCAATGTGGGCTGCGAAAAACTGCAGGGATATTTCTTTGGAAAACCCATGCCGCTGGAGGAGTGTCTCAATACCCTGGAAGATCAGGGAATCGAGATGGAACCTGTTGGCATGCGAAAATACTACGATGACCTGGGAGCCATTAATTTCCTGGACGGTTCCATGATCTCCGGGATCACGGAAGCGAAGGACGGTCTGGAGCGTTCCGGTGTGCCCTTCTGCATCCTGGAGATGAAGGGGGAAGACATCGACTTCCTTTTGACCAATGAGTCCTTCCGCAAGGAAATGCGCACCATCGGCATTGCCAATCTGGAGGAGACCAAGGCACGGATCCGCAGGGATTCCAGCCTGGCGGCGCAGCTGCGGGCGATCATGAACAAGGCCCGTACCAGTGGGGAAGAAGAACATCTGGATATGAGCTATGCAGGACATTTCTGTACGGCCAGAATGCGCTGCGTTGCTACATGGAAGGATGGCTGCGCTCTGCTGGCCAGCTTCCGGAATCTTTCCAACAATCCCACCATGCTGAAGCGCCAGAGACTGAACGAGGCACTGCAGGTATTCTATACGATCTATGACCGGGTGGATCTGATCGATATCGATCAGGACAACATCCAGACTTTATATAATAAGAACCACATCATTTCCTCCATCGAAAAGGATTCCTTCGTGGAGACCGTCAACGCCCTTGCGGACAATTTCGTGTATTTTGAGGACCGGCAGCGGTACCGGGAATTTGCGGATGTAAAGACGGTACGTAAACGCCTTCGTAACTCCGAGAACGGGTATCTGAGCTTCCGTTACAGGCTCCGCAATCTGGAGGGTCGTTTTATCTGGGTGGTACAGATCGTGGTCGGCATGCCCAGTATGGGAGGAAACCTGATCCTTTCCCTGGTGCGCTCCACTGCGGTGGCAGGTGATGCGGACATCAACAACGGAACGGGTATGGAGCAGGAGATCAGCGATATCGATTCTGAAACGCTGTGGCAGAATCTGGTACTGAATGCAGACATCGGTCTGTTCTGGAAAGATAAGAACCGTCGCTTCCTGGGAGCCAACCAGACCTTCCTGGACTATTACGGAATCCGGGATATTCGGGAACTGGTGGGCAAAACTGATGAAGAAATGGGCTGGCATGTAGATCCGGGACCCTTCCTGGAAGATGAACTGAAGATCCTGAAAAACGGGGAGGCGACCAGTGCCGTTCCCGGAAAGTGTATCTGCAAGGGCAGCGAGAGGGATATCTTAGCCAGCAAGATGCCGCTGTACCGAAACGGAGAGATCAGCGGTCTCATCGGCTATTTCGTGGATGTGACCAATCAGACCAGCAAGGCGGAGCATGTGGAGATGATGTCCTATGTGGATTCCATGACGGAACTGCTGAACATGCGAGGCCTTTTGGAAGAGAGCATCCGTTATACAGAGGGCTTTTTGTTCCGAAAGAAGGACTATGCTCTGATCTACCTGGATATCTGCCGATTCCGGCAGTATAACGAAGACTACGGCAGGGAATGGGCAAACCACCTGCTGATCCGTGTGGGTGACGTGATCCGCCAGACCCTGGGGGTGACCGGAATAGCGGCCCGTACCGGCGGGGACCAGTTTGCGATCCTGCGCCAGTTTGACAAGGAAGAAGAAGTGCGGGAACTGGAACAGAGGCTGATCCGCGCGATCCTGGATATCGGAACTGTTGACAATATGCCTTGTACGCCCTACGTTTCCTCCGCCTATGTGATCTATTCCGAAGGAAGCGGCCTGGAGCAGATGTATGCGCAGGCCAAGGAAAAAGTTCGGAATAAGAAAAATAAACCCAAGACATCATGAAAACGCATCTGAGAAATGCTTCCAACCAATCGTTCCGCTATCAGCGGAACAGTATCATAGCCACAGGGATCCTGTTCATGGCAACGGTGATCGTATCCATCCTCTTTTTGTATGCCACGGTCCGTTATGTACAAAGGGATTGTTATGAGAGACTGACCAGCACCACCAAAAGCGTCATAACGGAGCTGGAATACAATATGCGCAACGAGCGGATGATGCTCCGCATGCTGGCTGGGATCATCGCAGAGCAGGAGCAGATCAGCTCCAGAGAGTCCAGAAGGTATATGGCGGTATACGAGAGTAACTCCTCCATATCCCACATCGGTCTGCTTTTGCCCAACAGTCTGCTGTCCACGGTGGACTTTGAGGACAAAGAGGTATCCGATTGTATAGACTTTGCCCTGGAAGCCGGAAAGGGAGAACATTTTTGCGGGGACCAGAAGGATCTGGAAAACCCCGGGAATAATGTGGTACGTTGTTATGTGCCCATTCGGAAAAACAACGAGACCATTGCGCTGATCTACGGAGAAGCAAAGCCGGCCAACATTATCGGTGCCTGGATCTCGGACTTCTATGAAGGCTCCGGACACATTGAGATCGTTGACCGGAGAAACGGCCGGATCATCATCAGCAGTGACGGAAAAGAGGGCAGTCTGTTTGCGGATCTGCATTATACCCCTTCTCAAAAAGGGGTGACCCTGAACAAGGTCAAAGAAGAGATGATCGAGGGAACCGGTGGCTACGGAACCTTTAAAAACGAAGAAACCGGTGGATATTACTACCTGTGTTATGAGCCTATGGAGATCGCCTCCTGGACGGTGGTGCTCTGCGTACCGGGAGCACAGGTTTTTGCCAATGCGCTGACGACGGAGCGGTATCTTTCCTATTACCTGATCACGCTGGGCGTACTGTTTATGATCTATTTCCTCTGGATCCTTTCCTCCACCCGCAAATCCATTGCCGAGTCGGAGAAACTGGCCGGTACCGATGCCCTTACCGGAGCACTGAACCGGAACAGTTACGAATTTATGATCAAGCAGACCGATACGGCCCCTACGGGAACCTGCTGTATCTACGTGGATATCAACGGCCTTCATGAGCTGAACAACGATAAGGGCCATGTAGCCGGAGACCGGATGCTCCAATATGTGTCCGATCAGCTCCGGGGAACCTTCGGGTCTGATCAGGTTTACCGGACCGGAGGAGATGAGTTTATCATTTTCTGCTTGGGGCGGGATAAGACGGAACTGATCCGGGAGTTTAAGGAGATCAAGGAAACCCTGGAAAAGCATGACTATCATATTTCCGTTGGTATCGCCGTGGCGGATGCCGGCGAAAAGATGAAGGAACTGGTGCGCAGCGCCGAAGCCCGGATGTTCATTGACAAGCGGGCCTTCTACGAAGCCCATGACCGGAGAATGCGTTAGGGCCTAGAAGAAGGAAAATCAATACATAAAAATACAAAATGTACAAAAGCCTGATTTCAGATGAAATTGGGCTTTTATTATTGCTGACAGCATGATAGAATTTATAATCGAACATGATTATTCATGTATACAGGTATAATTATTCAAATTCGAAGAAGGGAAAACGAAAATGACAACGGCACAAATCATCATTGTAGTCACCATCGTAGCCTATCTCTTCGCCATGCTGATGATCGGCGTGATCTTCAGCCGCAAGGGCGCAGCAGATACGGCCAACAGCTTTTACATCGGAGGAAGAAGCCTGGGACCCCTGGTAACGGCCATGAGTGCGGAAGCATCGGACATGAGTTCCTACCTGTTAATGGGTCTTCCCGGACTGGCATACATTGCCGGTGTGGCAGAAGTCAGCTGGACCGTCATCGGCTTAGCTGTGGGTACTTATCTGAACTTCCTGCTGGTATCCAGACGTCTGCGGAGATATTCCGCCAGATTAAACGCCTTTACGGTTCCGGAGTATTTCTCCAACCGCTATGGAGATAAGAAGCATCTGATCTCTGTGATCGCAGCGCTGATCATTCTGGTGTTCTTTGTGCCTTACACCGCTTCCGGCTTTAAGGCAGTAGGTACTTTGTTTAACAGCTTATTCGGCATTGATTATCATCTGGCTATGCTTTTTGGCGCGGTGATCATCATCAGCTACACCACTCTGGGCGGTTTCATGGCCGTATCCACCACTGACCTGATCCAGAGTGTATTTATGACCATCGCTTTGATCGTTGTAGTATTCTTCGGCATCAGCCAGGCAGGGGGTATCGGTGAAGTGGCAGCCAATGCAGCCAGCCTTCCCGGCTATCTGAACGTGTTTAAGGGTTATGACTATGCAAACGGTGCAGCCGGCTCCTTCGGATTTTTACCCATTGTCTCCACCCTTGCATGGGGCCTTGGGTATTTCGGTATGCCCCACATCCTGCTGCGTTTCATGGCCATTAAGGAAGAGAAGGATCTGACCATTTCCAGAAGGATCGCCAGCATCTGGGCAGTTGTTTCCATGGCCGTTGCCATTCTGATCGGTGTCATCGGCTACAGCGTATCGGTAAACGGCAAGATCCCCATGCTGGAAACCAGTTCCGATTCCGAAACAGTTATCATCAAGCTGGCAGCCCTTATGAGTGAGCACGGCGTGGTACTGGCCCTGATCGCCGGCATCATCCTGGCTGGTATCCTGGCAGCGACCATGTCCACTGCAGACTCCCAGCTTCTGGCAGCATCCTCCAGTGTTTCCCAGGATATTGCCCAGGACTTCTTCGGCATCGACTTAAGTCAGCGCATGGGTATGATCCTGGCCAGAGGAACGGTTATCTTCATTGCCATCATCGGCATCGTTCTGGCATGGAACCCCAACAGCTCTGTATTCCGTGTTGTATCCTTTGCATGGGCAGGCTTCGGTGCAACCTTTGGACCGACCATGCTGATCTCACTGTTCTGGAAGCGCTCCAACCGTCAGGGTACTCTGGCAGGTCTGATCGTAGGTGGTGTCATGGTGTTTGTATGGAAGTTTGCCATCGCTCCCTTGGGCGGCGCTTTTGCGATCTATGAACTCCTGCCTGCATTCATCCTGGCCTTTGTTGCGGACGTAGTAGTCAGCCTGATCACACCGGCTCCCGAGAAGGAGATCACCGATGTTTACGAAGAAGTGATGAAGCAGGGATGATTCTTTCCCTATATTTCATTTCAGGGAATCGATTCCCATAAATAAAAAGTATGGAAAACCGGGACCAACAGCCCGGTTTTTCGTTGTTTCTTTAAAGTAACGTGATAGAATAGTATGCGAAACAAATGCAGGACGATACAGCATAATACAGGAGAAGACAACATGATCACACGGGATGAGGCTTTTGCATTACTGAAGAAATACAATAAGGACCCTTTCCATATCCAGCATGCACTGACGGTGGAAGCGGTGATGAAATGGTATGCCGGGCAACTGGGATACGGCGAGGAAGCGGATTACTGGGGAATCGTAGGACTGCTCCATGACATCGATTTTGAACTGTATCCGGAGGAACATTGCCTGAAGGCGCCGGAGCTGTTGCGGGAAGGCGGTGTCAGTGAGGATATCATTCACGGCGTTTGCTCCCATGGTTACGGGATCACGGTGGGAAACGGCCAGACCATCGATGTGGAGCCGGTTCATGAGATGGAGAAGGTTCTCTTTGCAGCGGATGAACTGACGGGGCTGATCTGGGCAGCAGCCCTGATGCGTCCGTCCAAGAGCACGAAGGATATGGAGCTGAAGTCCCTGAAGAAAAAGTACAAGAGTAAGGGATTTGCCGCAGGCTGCTCCCGGGAAGTGATCGAGCGAGGAGCCGATCAGCTGGGATGGGAGCTGGATAAGCTTCTGGAAATGACATTGCATGCTATGGCAGACTGTGAAGACAGCATTCAGGCACAGCTGTGAGATCATGGTCAGTAACGATGTTCAGATTCTTATTAAAAGTGATAGAAGGGGAGACAGGAATATGGATCACAGGAACGGACGTATGAGAAAACGCGCGAAAGTATGCGCGGTTCTCCTTTTGATGTCCTTTGTTACTTTAACCGGATGTGGGAAGAATCCTTCGGGTACGCTGATACCGGAAGCGATCCCGGAAGAATCGGCCGCTGCCATCGAGAAAACGCAACAGACCACAGAGGAGCAGGTTTCGACCACAGAGGAAATGCCGGCTCCGACAGAACCTGGCGGGACGGAAGAGGGATCTGCTCAGATCACCGAAGAACAGGCGCTGGGTGCCATCCGGAATTATTGCCTGGAAAACAATCCGGATCTGGAAGACATGTTAGGATCCGAGGATTATACGCTCTACTTTGATGTATCCACCAATGAAGAGGGACGCATCGTCGTCCTGTACCGGTCCTACACCGGTGCCCAGGTGCGGTATTATATTGATCCGGATTCCGGAGAAACCTATGTGACGGAATTTGTTCCCGGGATCACCGAGGAAGAGGAACGGACAGACGAAACCCTGAATGTGAAAGATCATATGGAGTGAGAAATAAGAAAAGGACCACGGGATCGTGGTCCTTTTACGTTTCTTATGATCTTATTTCAGCAGCTGCTGTCTGGCAAACTGGTTATACAGTTCGGGATTTACCTTGGCTACGGAATCTTTTTCTTCCGCTCTGCGCACAGCCAGACGGGGCTTTGCGATGGCGGTGCTGTCCCGGAGGATCAGGTTGGGGCGCAGCAGGTTCTTACTTAAGGATACGTGCTGGATCATGGCATGCAGAGTGTAATAAGCACACTGTCCCAGTTCATTGCGGTTTTGGGCAATGGTGGTCAGGGCTGGCTTTAACCGGGCAGCCAGGGGAATATCATCAAATCCGATGACGCTCACATCCCCAGGAACGGAATAGCCAAGATTCTGACAGCATTCGATGACACCGGATGCGATCAGGTCGTTGCCGCAAAGAATGGCGGTAGCACCCTGATCCAGAAAGCCGGGTACATGATATTTGGCCGCATCTGCAACGAAATATCCGTAAACGGCCAGGTTGGCGTCAATGGGCAGGTGATGTCTGGCCATACTGTTAAGGTATGCCAGCATACGCTGGTTGGAAATGGTGGAGCCTGCGGATCCGTTTAAAAATGCGATCTTCTCATGGCCAAGCTTCACCAGATGGTCAATGGCCATATCAATGCCTTCCTCCGAGTCGGTTCCGATGGAGCTGACCTTGGGATTGACCGGCACAAAGTTGTCTAACAGAACAGAAGGAATGGCAGTGTCGTTTAACTGGCTCATCCAGGGATCGTCCAGGGAAAAACCAAGGAAGAAAGCGGCTGAATATTTCTCCTGCAGCATATAAGCATCGTACTTATGCTTCTTTTGCAGGGCGTGATCCATGGGGATCACGGTGACGCCCCACTTCTCCCGGTAAGCAGCCTGTTGGAAGCCCAGTACGATATCGTAACCGAACTGTCCTTCCTCTTCATATTCCATGTTTTCAATAAATACAGCAATGGCCCGGGTGTCCTGCTTTTTCGCCTTGCGGTTGATGTAACCGACTTCTACGGCGGTATCCAGAATGGTCTGGCGGAGTGCATCACTGATGTCCTGCCCGCCGTTTAAGCCCTTGGATACGGTACTTAGGGAAACGCCCAGACGATTTGCTATGTCTTTCATGGTTGCCATAGCATAACCTTCCTTTTCACCTAACGATTATAGAAGTGAGTTTCGAAAAAAACAATCCCCGGAAACCATTTTCTCGAAAGTTTACGAAAATGCGATAGGTCAAATTGTACACTTTATACGAAGGAAGATGGATTTTAGACAGAAGGTATTGACAAATTGCCTTGAGGTGGAGTAAGGTAACCGTAGATGGAACGAAAAAAAGCGAAACTCATTCCGAAAGGAATCGAAAAGTAGCCGACAGGTTCCACAAATCAAAAACGTGCGTAAGCACATTCGGTTGCACACAGGGTGCAACGGAAGAGGAGGATAGTTTTAATGAAGAAGAAGATTGTATCTTTATTAATGACCGGTGTCCTTGCAGCAGCTATGCTGGCAGGATGCGGTTCACAGGAAGCTCCCGCAGAGGCAGCTCCCACTGAAGCTCCTGCAGCTGAGCAGGAAGCAGCTCCCGCAGCAGAACCTGCTGCAGAGGAAGCAGCAGCAGAAGATGTTGACTACGGCAGTGGCGAGATCAAGGTTTGGGTTGCTGAGAACGCAGTAGCATTTACCAATGATCAGCTGGCAGCATTTACAGGTGCACATCCTGAATTTGCAGGTTATACCTTTACTGTAGAGCCCGTTGGTGAAGGCGATGCAGCAAACAACATGATCAACGATGTAACGGCAGGTGCTGATATTTACACATTCGCTCAGGATCAGTTAGCTCGTCTGGTTACCGCAGGTGCCATTGAGTCCGTTCTGGATGAGAACGCCGAAGTACTGAAGGCTGAGAACGATCCCAATGCGATCGCAGCTTCCACTGTTGGCGGAACCTTATATGCTTATCCTATTACATCCGATAACACATTCTTCCTGTACTATGACAAGTCTGTTGTAACAGATCCGTCTACCTTAGAGGGTGTTGTTGAGCAGTGCGAAGCAGCAGGAAAGAACTTCTATTTCCAGATCGATTCCGCTTGGTACAACAGTGCATTCTTCTATGCAACCGGCTGCAAGCTGGATTATGAGACCGATGATGAAGGTAACTTCACAAAGTCTGATGTAACCTATGCATCCGATGAAGGCCTGGTAGCTATGAGAGAAATGGCTGAACTGGCTGCTTCTTCCGCATTCCAGAATGGTTCTTCCATCGATCAGGGTACCAACATTGGTGCGATCGTTGACGGTACCTGGGATTCCGAAGCAGCAAAGAACCTGTTCGGCGACAACATGGGTTGTGCAGCACTGCCTACCTTTACCGGTTCCGACGGAAATACCTATCAGCTGTCCGGCATGGGCGGTTACAAGCTCCTTGGTGTAAAGCCTCAGGAAGACGACAACAAGCTGGCTGTTTGTGATGCAGCTGCTCTGTTCCTTTCTTCTGAAGAAGTACAGCTTGCCCGTTATCAGGAGCTTGGTTGGGGACCTTCCAACACAGCAGCTTTCAACAGCGCAGAAGTACAGGCTGATCCTGTTATCGTAGCAGTAGCTACACAGATGACCTATGCTAAGCCTCAGCTTCAGTATCCCGAAGCTTTCTGGAATGCAGCTGGTTCCCTGGGCGGTGACCTGGTTTCCAAGACTCTGACCGCAGATTCTTCCGATGATGATCTGAAGGCAGCTCTGGATGCAGTTCAGGCTCAGCTTGTGGTTGAATGATCACACTGAAATAAGAACATGATTCCATTCGGCAGAGGGACAAACGTCTCTCTGCCGTTTGCGGATTATATTATTGGGTATTCTATATACATGTATGACTGGAGGAAGCGAAAATGGCACAAACGAAGAAAGGCCGTTTCGGAGGAACGTTCGCAGATAATATCAAAGGCATCGGAACAACCTTCAGAGATGGAGATTGGAAGACACGGATATCGTATCTGATCATGGGATTCGGACCGCTTTGCAGAGGCGCGATCCTGAGAGGCTTGATGTATCTGGGACTGGAACTTGCCTTCATCTGGTACATGATCAACTTTGGCTGGAATTATCTGAGCAAGATCACCACCCTGGGAACGGTGGAAACCTATAAGAAAGGCCGTTCTACCGTATACGGGGACAACAGTTTCCTGATCCTGCTGTTCGGTCTTCTGACCATTCTGGCCGTTTTGGCCATCATCGCCTTATGGCGGATGAACATCGCGGAAAACCAGAAGGAAGAAGCTATCTTAAAGGCCGGCAAGACACTGCCCGGCAATAAGAAGGACTTCCTGTCTCTTTTCGATTCCAATTTTGACAAGACACTGATGGCTCTGCCCCTGGCAGGCGTTTTCGTTTTTACCGTACTTCCCATTATCTTCATGGTTTGCGTATCCTTCACAAACTATGATATGAACCATCAGGCTCCTTCCAAGCTCTTTACCTGGGTTGGACTGGATAACTACCGAAACATGTTTAACTTTGGCGGCGCCGGTTTCGGCGGCACCTTCTTCTCGGTTCTGGGCTGGACCCTGGTGTGGGCATTCTTTGCCACCTTTATCGACTATTTCCTTGGCATGGCAGTCGCCATCCTGATCAATAAGAAGGGCATTAAATTCAAGAAACTGTGGCGTACCATCCTGGTGCTGACCATTGCGGTTCCCCAGTTTGTATCCCTTCTGTATGTTATGAAGCTGTTTGCAAACGACGGCCTCATTAATACGTATCTGAAAAAATGGGGCTGGATCCAGTCGGCCATTCCTTTCTGGACGAACCCTACACTGGCCAAGTTTACCATTATCCTGGTAAATATCTGGATCGGTATTCCGTATCTGATGTTGATCGCAACGGGTCTACTCATGAACATTCCCGCAGACCTTTACGAAAGCGCCAAGATCGACGGTGCTTCTCCCTGGCAGATGTTCAAGAGTATCACCCTTCCCTATATGCTGTTTGTTACCGGACCCTATCTGCTGACGCAGTTTACCGGTAACTTAAATAACTTTAACGTCATCTTCCTGCTAACACAGGGTGGCCCTTCTTCCACGACCCTCATGGGCAGTGCCGGACGAACGGACCTGCTGGTCACCTGGCTGTATAAGATGACCTTAAATGAAACCAACTACAAGATGGCAGCGGTAATCGGTATCATGGTATTCCTTGTAACGGCGATCGTTTCTCTGTCCGTTTACAACCTGTTACCTTCAGTAAAGGATGAGGAGGGCTTCCAATAATGGCTAAAACATCAACTGCTTCCATGAAACGAAAAGAGCATATTTCCAATTTCTTTGCATACATTCTGCTGATCGTGATCAGTGTGATCTGGCTGTTCCCCTTTGTGGGGCTGCTCCTGCAGAGCTTCCGCTCCTACATCACCGAGAGCGGCGGTATGGTGGAATACCTGATTCCTCATCAGTTTTCACTGGACAATTATGCGTTCATGTTTTCCGGGGAAAGCAACTTCCTTCGCTGGTACGGAAACACACTGACCATTGCAGCCTTTGTATCCATCCTGCAAACGGTGATCATCCTTTGCGTCAGCTACTCCTTATCCCGTATGCGGTTTAAGGGCAGAACACTGATCATGCGCTTCTGGCTGATTCTGGGCATGTTCCCCGGATTCCTGACAATGATCTGCTTATACTTCCTGTTAAAGCAGCTGGGCCTGACCCAGGCCGGCGCGATCCCGGGACTGATCTTAGTATCGGTTGCCAGCTCCGGTATGGGCTACTATGTATGCAAGGGCTATATGGATACCATTCCGAAATCCCTGGATGAAGCAGCCCGGATCGATGGCGCTTCCAGAGCCAGAGTGTTCCTGACCATGATGATCCCCATGTGTAAGCCCATCATCATCTACACCGCACTGACGGCCTTTATGGCTCCCTGGTGCGATTATGTATTTGCTTCCTATATCGCCTTCGGTCATGACAAGAGCTACAACGTAGCCGTAGGTATGACCCGCTGGGTATGGACCAACGACTATATGGGATACTTCACAAGATTCTGCGCCGGCGGTATCCTGGTTGCCATTCCGGTGACCATCCTGTTCATGGCGCTGCAGAAGTATTACGTAGAAGGTGTTACCGGCGGTGCCGTAAAGGGCTGAGGGTTGCCGCAGCTTTGGACCTTGTATTTTTCCCCAGGAGAGGAGCGTGTCTCCTGGGGAATTTTTGTCTGTATCCCGGATAATCTACGCAGTGGTTTCGAACTGTCCTCTCTTTGGGTTGCGCAACGACTGTGTGCTATCGTACACAAATCCCTCCGGAACGCTTCCGCTCCGTGTCGCTGTACGCAGTGGTTCATAACGGTTGAAAGGACCAACCGTAAGAACCAGCGAGCGACAAGGCCCGTCGGGAACTTGTATACGATATCCCACAGAGCAAGTATGCAGTAACTTGCAGAGAGAACTCACACTTTGTGCGTTCCCGGATTTCTATGCAGTGCTCTGCGTAGCAACTGCGAGCTGCCCAGCATACGTAACGACTGCGAGATGCCCTGCATAAAGCCAAGAAGGGCTTTACCGTTCGCCGGTTCTTATGCTCGGTATTTTCGAGCATTATGAACCGCTGCGTACAACGGTATAGAGCGAGAGCGTCCCTTCGGGATTTATGCAGTGTAGCGCGCAGGGATACGCATACATGATCCGGGCAGCTTGCAGAGGAGGATATATATGAAAAGAGATAACAGAAAAACAATGGGCCGGGCAACGTTGGCCGGTATCCTGGTAGCAGCCCTGCTTCTCAGCGGATGCGGCACAAAGGACACGGCAGACCCAGTGGCTTCCACTGCCGAAAGCAGCGTAGCGGAGACGGCTGAGACGGAACGGGCAGAGACAAACTCTGCCAAAGGGGTAGAGTTTCAAAACGTCCTGGAGCCACATGTGATCGACGATAAATATCGGACGACCTATGAGGTGTTCGTCTATTCCTTTTATGACAGCGACGGAGATGGGATCGGAGACCTGAAGGGCCTGACCGAGAAGTTGGATTATATCAACGACGGGATCTACGGATCGGGGGAGGATCTGGAGTGTAACGGGATCTGGCTGATGCCGATCTTTCCCTCTCCTACGTATCACAAATACGACACCACGGACTACATGGGCATCGACAAAGAGTATGGCACTATGGAAGACTTTGAGACCTTCCTGGCAGAAGCCCATAAACGGGGGATTTCCGTGATCCTGGACCTGGCGGTGAATCATACGTCCAACGAGCATCCCTGGTTTCAGGAAGCGGAGACCTATCTGAAGGGCCTTTCCGAAGGGGAAGAGCCGGACAGCAGTGTCTGCCCTTACGTGGATTATTACAATTTCTCCAGAGAAAAGGGAAACGGCTATGAACCGCTTCGGGGAACGGACTGGTTTTATGAAGCAAGGTTCTGGTCGGGCATGCCGGATCTGAATCTGGACTCGGAAGCGGTACGAAAGGAGATCACACAGATCTGCCGGTTCTGGCTGGAGAAAGAGGTGGACGGATTCCGTCTGGATGCGGTGACAAGCTACTATACGGAGGATGAGAAGGCCAGCATTGATTTCCTGGCGTTTTTGGAAGATACGGTAACGGGCATTAAGCCGGATGCCTACATGGTGGGGGAAGCATGGCTTGGACAAAACGGCTACAGCGCCTACTATGCCAGCGGCCTGGATTCCTTCTTTGACTTTAAGTTTGCCGGTGCGGAAGGGACCATCGCCACGGTGGTCAACAAGGGGAAGAAAGCCACTACCTACACAAAGGCCATGGAAGAAGAGGAGATCCTCTACGGCTCCCTGAATCCCAATTTTGTGAATGCGCCCTTCTATACCAATCATGATATGGCCCGCGGTGCCGGCTATTTTGCCAAGGGGAGCAAAGTCAAATGCAAGATGGCTGGCGCCCTGAACCTGCTGATGACGGGCAATGCCTTTATCTACTATGGCGAAGAGATCGGCATGAAGGGCTCCGGCAAGGACGAAAACAAGCGGGCTCCCATGCTCTGGAACAGTGAGGAAACAGAAGCGGGTACCTGCAAAGGCCCTAAGGATATGGACCGCTTTGATATGCCTTATGAGGGTGTGTCCCAGCAGCTTGCGGATGGGGATTCCATCCTGCAGTTCTACCGGGAAGCCATCCGGATCCGCAATGCCTTTCCCGTGATCGCCCGGGGATATACCACGGCCCTGGATCTTGCTGCGGTAACGGATGCTGAAGGAGCAGATCAGAAGGAAACGGGCAGCGCCGCAGCCTTTCTGCGACAGGGGGAGGAAGGAGACCTGCTGGTTTTATTAAATGTATCGGAGAATCCTTTAACGGTGACCTTACCGGAAGAAGCAGCTTCCTATGAGCATCTGGCCGCAAGGCTTCTGGCGGCAAAGGGGGAGATCACCGAGGAGGATGGCCGCATCACCCTGCCCGGCTATAGTGTGGGGATCTTTACACGGGAGTAAAAGAGGAGAACAGCACATGATCGAATGGTTAAAAGACGCACAGTTTTATGAGATCTATCCCCAGTCCTTTCGGGACAGCAACGGGGATGGGATCGGAGATATTCCCGGCATCATCGAAAAGCTGGATTATATAAAGGATCTGGGGATGAACGCCCTGTGGATCAACCCCTGGTATGATTCCCCCTTTAAGGATGCAGGCTATGATGTGCGGGATTACAAAAAGGTAGCAGAGCGCTACGGCACCAATGAGGATGCAAAGCGCCTGTTTGAGGAAGCCCACAAGCGGGGGATCCACGTGCTGCTGGATCTGGTACCGGGCCATACCTCGGAGGAGCATGCCTGGTTTCAGGAAAGCGGCAAGGAAGAGAGAAACGAGTATTCCGACCGGTACATCTGGACGGATTTCTGGATCAGCGGCATCGCGGGACACCCGTACATCGGCGGAGAATGCCCCCGAAACGGCACGTATATGCTGAACTTCTTTAAATGCCAGCCGGCTCTTAACTATGGCTTTCGCCATCCTGACCAGCCCTGGCAAAAGGGTATGGAGGATCCTGCCTGCCTGGCCACCCGGGAAGCCATGAAGGATGTGATACGGTTCTGGCTGCATATGGGCTGCGACGGCTTCCGTGTGGATATGGCAGACTCGTTGGTTAAGGACGATGATCCGGACAAGAACGGTACCTGCGCGGTTTGGAAGGACATTTTCGGCGACATCCGAAAGGAGTTTCCGGAAGCAGCCTTTGTTTCGGAATGGAGTAATCCGGAGCTGGCTCTGAAGGAAGCCGGTTTTGATATGGACTTTTATCTGGACCATGTGGGAAACGGGTATAACACCCTGGTCCGTGACTATGAAGCAGGCGGGGAAGATCGCAGCTATTTTAAGAGCGAGGGAAAGGGCGACATTACCCGGTTTTTGAAGGACTATGTGCCCAAATACCAGGCAACGAAGGAGAAGGGTTATATTGCCTTTATTTCCGGAAATCATGATACGCCCCGCGTGAAAAGAAACCTTTCGGAGGATGAGCTGAAGCTGTTCTATGCCCTGCTGTATACCCTGCCCGGCGTACCCTTTCTGTATTACGGAGATGAGATCGGCATGAACTATTTGGATCTGCCGACAAAGGAAGGTGGCTACACCCGTACCGGAAGCCGCACCCCCATGCAGTGGGAAGAGGGGGAACAGAAGGGCTTTTCTTCGGCAGCTCCCGGGGACTTTTATCTGCCCATGGATCCTTCCGAGGATGCGCCTACGGTGGAAAAACAAAAGGCGGATCCCGCATCGTTGTATGCCACCATCAAGGCTTTGTCCGGCCTTCGCCATGACCTGCGGGAGCTTCAGGCGGACGGGGATTTTGCTGTGATCCAGGGAAAGGAAAACGAGCCCTTTGTGTATCGCAGAGGCAGTTATCTGTGCGCCATCAACCCGTCCATGGAAGAAAAGAGAGTCCCTCTTAAGATGGTGGAGGAAGCCTTTGCAAAGGAAGGCCTCCATTTTGACTATCCGGTGAGTCCCGCACCCTTATGCGGCATCGGCAAGGCGGTGATCACCCAGGGAACCCTTCTTCTGGGAGCACGGAGCTTTGCACTGTTGTAGGAAAAGGGGGACGTGCTGCGGCTTAGGCCGCAGGGGGGAGAGTGAGAGAGGAAACATGAAAAAAACACCCGCCGAGTGGAAACGCTACTATGAGAAACACCGGAAAGATCCGGCGTATCAATATAGGGGCCCCTTGGGCGCAGAAGTCCTGAAGAACCAAACTACCTTCCGTTTATGGAGTCCTGTGGCCGAACAGGTCCGACTGGTCACCTATGATCGGGGAGACGGAGGAGAGATCCTCTTTACCGCAGATATGGATAAGGGGCCGGAGGGCGTCTGGACCTATACCCATCCTGCCTGCCTTAGCGGAACCTATTATCTGTATCAGATGCAGATCGAGGGAGAGATCCTGGAAAGTACGGATCCTTACGGAAAAGCCTGCGGGGTAAACGGACGCCGTTCCATGGTGATCGACTTAAAGCAGACCGATCCCCCCGGCTTTGCAAAAGAGAAAGCCCCTGATCGGGAAGCGGAGGATGTGATCTATGAGCTCCATGTAAAGGAGTTTTCCTGGGATCCCTCCGGCGGTTTTTTGCCGGAAGTACGGGGAACCTACCGGGCCTTTACCCAGGAGGATACCCATTTAAACAGTGACCCGAAGGCAGAAGAAACGGGCCTTTCCTATCTGAAAAAGCTGGGGGTCAATACCCTGCAGATCATGCCCATGTACGACTACGGTTCGGTGGACGAAGCAGGGGAGAAGGATGCCTTTAACTGGGGATATGATCCCATGCATTACAACATCCCGGAGGGTTCCTATTCCACCGATCCCTATCACGGAGAGGTGCGGATAAGGGAAGCCAAGAAGATGATCGCAGCCATGCACCGGGCAGGCTTTCGGGTGATCATGGATGTGGTCTACAATCATACCTACTGCCTGGACACCTGCCTGCAGAGGACCATGCCCTGGTATTTTTACCGCCTGGAAAAGGACGGCACGGTTTCCAACGGCTCCTGCTGCGGCAACGATATCGCATCGGAGCGGGCCATGGTGCGCAGATACATTGAGGATTCTGTCCTGTACTGGGCACGGGAGTACCATATGGACGGCTTCCGGTTTGACCTGATGGGCCTGCTGGATACAGAACTGATGAATGAGATCCGGGAAAAACTGGATGCTCTTTACGGCCCCGGAGAAAAGCTGATCTACGGAGAACCCTGGGCAGCCGGGGATACGGCCATGGAAAAGGGATCGGTCCAGGCTCTTAAGGAAAACGAAGAACGGCTCCATCCCGGTATCGGTATGTTCGGAGATGACCTGCGGGACGGGGTGAAGGGGTCCGTTTTCGAAGAACTGGATGCCGGCTTTGTAAACGGAAAGGAAGACCAGGAGGAGCTGATCGCCTGCGCCATCCGGGGCTTCGGAAGAGCCGCTTCCCGCTGGATCGCCTATGTTTCCTGCCACGATAATCTGACCCTGTGGGATAAACTGACCTGCACAACAGAGGATATAGAGCTGCGAAAAAAGCAGAACTGCCTGGCAGCAGCCATTTATTTTACCAGCCTGGGAAGACCCTTCCTTCTTTCGGGAGAGGAGTTTCTCCGTACAAAGGAGGGAGAGGATAATTCCTATAATGCGCCGATTACCTTAAACCGCCTGGACTGGAAGCTGATCCGGGAAAATGCGGACATGGTTTCCTATTATCAGGGGCTTATTGGGCTGCGAAAGCACATTCCGCTGCTTTGTTCCAAGGAAGCGGATGCCTGCGATCACATGGAGATCCTCCATGCCAGAGGCGGGGTCGTCTGTTATACCGGGGAATTGCCGGGAGATGCCGACAGTTTCGGAGGGATCCTGGTGGCCTATAACAGCTTAGAGGAAGATCGTGCCATCACTTTGCCCGGGAAACTGCTGAAGAAACCCTGGCAGGTCCTGCTAAAGGGAACAGACAGCCATCTATGGGAGAATCCATTACCGATCGCATCGACAGAAAAACAGCCCGAAAAGCTGTGCCTTCCGGGCTGTGGTTGTTTGATATTAGGGATTCGCGGCTGATCTAGTTTGCTGCCTTTGCTGCTTCCAGAGCCCGTACCAGCTGAGGAATGGTTTCCTCAAAGTTTACGCCGTACCAGGGCTTTTTGGGATCCTTTAAGGTCGCTGAGATGGTGTCTGCGGTATAGTCCGCAGCCAGTTTGAAGGAATCCGCAAGAGACAGACCGTTTAAGATGCCGCCTACCGATACACTGGAGAAGACGTCTCCCGTGCCGTGGTAGGAGGCATCTATTTTTTTGTTCTGATACCGGAAGTATTCGCCGGTTTCCGTATCCAGGCCGTAAACACCGGTCATGCCTTCCTGCAATACGGCGCCGGTAAGGACGACTTTCTTTGCCCCCAGCTTTGCCAGCTTCTGCAGGAGCTCTTTGTATTCCGCTTCGGTAAATTCCTCCTTGTAGGGGGTATCGGTCATGAAGCAGGCTTCGGTCAGGTTAGGGACGATGATGTCCGCTTCCCCGCAAAGGCCGGCGTTCAGCCTGGCATATGATTCATCAAAGGCAGGATAGAGCTTGCCGTTATCCGCCATGACGGGATCGATGAAGATCAGGGTATCGTCGGTCTTAAATTCCCGGAAGATCTCTTTGGTGATCTCGATCTCTTCGGCGGAGCCAAGATAGCCGGTGTAGATGGCATCAAAGGTGACGCCTTCGGATTTCCAGTGGTTTGTAATGGGCCGTAGCTGGTCGGTCAGGTCCTTCACGGTAAAGTTTTTAAACATGGTATGGGTGGATAAAACCGCGGTGGGAAGGATGACCGTTTCAACGCCCATGGCAGAAAGCAGGGGCAGAGCGATGGTGATGGAACATTTTCCCAGGCAGGAAATGTCCTGGATCGTAAGGATTCGTTTCATGTTGGTACTCCTTTGCATTGTATTTTGCGGCTTGCGGAACCGGCAAGATGTTTGGTGCTACGCAGGTTTCCTGCAGATAGGATTCTTGCAGATATGATTCTAGCAGAAAGTGGATATGAAACAAATATCAGTTTTGGAATTTTTGACCATGCCAGTTTTGCAGACAGATATCTTTTTTCAGACAAAGGACGTTGACGGTTTACAGAAAGTGTCCCTATACTGAAGAAGCGATAATTAGCGGATCGTCCATATGGACATCTGGTGAGAAATAGACAAAAGGAGAAACTATGGCGGGAAAGATCATGACGGACATTGAATATTTCAAGGATATGAAACTGACCAAGAGTCAGAGACGCATCGTGGACACCTTTCTCAAGATGCGGAAAAAGAAGGACCTGGAAGCCATCAAGGTAGTGGAACTGTGCGAAAAGGCGGATGTGAACAAGTCCACCTTCTATTCCTATTTTCATGATATCTATGACCTGTCTGACCGGTTGCAGATGGAGGTGTTCAAGCGGATCATCGCCAGCTTTGACGAGCCGGACGCCATCATCAACGAGCCGGGCAAGTTTACCATGGATGTGTTAAACAGCTGCAAGCCGGACGCCGGCATTATGCAGACACTGTTTTCCGGTTCCCAGAGCTACAAGCTGCCCATGAAGCTGGAGGAAGCCATCAAGGAGCAGTTCTACCTTTACAAACCGGAACACAAAGGGGATATGAAGCATGCCGTGATGCTGACCTACAAGATCTACGGCGCCTTCTTTGCCTTTAAGAACAATACGCAGTTTAACCAGGAGGAAGTGATCCGCTACATCGGAGAACTGTCCGGTTCTTTTGCGTTACATATTGGTTAAATTACAACCTTTACAATTGTAAAGGTTGTGCTATACTTTCTCTATAACCAAAAACAATTATGTGGAGGGTTTGGATATGGAGGAAAGATATTTCGGCGAACATACACCGAAGCTGGGCTTTGGTCTTATGAGACTGCCTAAGGAGAAGGACGATCCTTCCAAGATCGACATCGAGCAGACCAAGAAAATGGTGGATCTGTTCATGGAAGCCGGTCTTACTTACTTTGATACGGCATACGTTTATGACGGCGGCGAGTCCGAAAAGGCTGCCAAGGTGGCTCTGGTGGATCGCTATCCCAGAGAGAGCTATACGCTGGCAACCAAGCTGGCTGTATTTGCAGCAAAGGATGAGGAAAGTGCGAAGCAGGAGCTGTTAACTTCTCTGGAGCGTACCGGCGCCGGCTACATTGATTACTATCTGCTGCATGCCCTGCAGGATGGCAATTACAGGAAATACGACGAGTGGCATCTGTGGGACTATGTAAAGGAGATGAAGGAGAAAGGCCTGATCAAGCACTGGGGCTTTTCCTTCCATTCCACACCGGAGCGTCTGGATGAGATCCTGACTGCCCATCCCGATGCGGAATTTGTACAGCTGCAGATCAACTACGCAGACTGGAACAACCCGGATGTTCAGTCAAGAGCCTGCTATGAGGTTGCCAGAAAGCACGGTAAGTCCATTACCGTTATGGAGCCCATCAAGGGCGGTACCCTGGCCAATCCTCCCCGTGCGGTGAGAGAACTTTTAAAGAGCTCCTCTGCCGAGCTGAGCGTGGCTTCCTGGGCCATCCGTTTCGTGGCTTCCCTGGACGGCATCATCACGGTATTATCCGGTATGTCCAACGTGGAGCAGATGGAAGATAACTTATCCTACATGCGTGACTTTAAGCCTTTATCTGCAGAAGAACAGCAGGTGATCAGGAAGGCGCAGGATATTCTGGAGAGTGTGGATTCCATTCCCTGCACCGCCTGTCATTACTGTACCGACGGTTGTCCCATGCAGATCCCGATCCCGGAGGTCTTTGCAGCACGGAACAAGCAGCTGATCTGGGAGCAGACCGAAGCAGGCCAGAAGGATTACGAGAAGGCGACGAAGGACAGAGGTCTGGCCAGTGCATGTATTCAGTGCGGTCAGTGCGAGAGCGTCTGTCCTCAGCACATCAACATCATCGAAAGACTGCAGGATTGTGCTTCTGTATTTGAATAATCCTGCACGGGACTTTATATGGATCAGACAAAATTAAACAATCTACGGGCATATCTGAAGGAGAAGGGAAGCATCGCAGTGGCGTTTTCCGCAGGCGTGGATTCCACCTTTCTCCTGAAGGTGGCTCATGACACCTTAGGGGACAAATGCATCGCCATTACCGGCATGAGTGCGGCGGTCCCCGACCGGGAACAGAAGGAAGCGACAGAGTTTTGCCAGAAGGAAGGTATCCGTCAGCTTCCTTTTTATTCCAACGAACTGGAAGATGAAGATTATGTAAAAAATCCCACGAACCGCTGTTACTATTGCAAGCACATCCTCTTTTCGGGGATGAAGAAGCTGGCGGAGGAAAACGGGATCGCCTATGTGGCGGAAGGCTCCAATATGGACGACCGTGGGGATTACCGGCCTGGGCTTAAGGCCATTGAGGAACTGGGAATCCTCAGCCCGCTGCAGGCGGTGGGTCTTACCAAGGCAGAGATCCGGGATTATTCCAAAGAGATGAACCTGCCTACCTGGGATAAGCCCTCCTTTGCCTGCTTGGCCTCCCGTTTCGTATACGGCGAGACCATAACGGCAGAGAAATTAAAGAAGGTGGAAAAAGCGGAAGCACTGCTGGCAGATTTAGGTCTTCGCCAGTATCGGGTACGGATTCACGAGAATCTGGCCCGGATCGAGGTTGCACCTGCAGATTTCCCGGTTCTGATGAAGGAAGATAACCGCCTTCGTATTGTGCGGGAATTCAAGGAATATGGATTTTCCTATGTTTCTCTGGATCTGCAGGGATTTCGCAGCGGCAGCATGAATGAAGTGCTGCACAAATAACACACGGCAGCATGTTGCAAAAAGGCTTCAGGAAGCTGCGATAAAGCGCAGTAGCCGGCACGATAAACGCCGGGAGGATACAGCCATGAATGAGGAAGTAAAAAAGATCCTGGAAATGGTACAGTCCGGAGACCTCTCCGTGGAACAGGCCATGCACCAGTTGAAAACAGAACCCTTCCGGGACATCGGCTATGCCAAGGTGGATACCCACAGAGCCCTCCGAAAGGGTGTGGGGGAAGTGATCTACGGAGCCGGCAAAACGGCGGAGCAGATCACCGGCATCATGACCAGCATGCGGCAGGCCGGGCAGGAGCGGATCCTGGTAACACGGATCAGCCCGGAGAAGGCGGAGGAAGTCGGGAAGGCGCATCCCATCACCTTTTATCAGGACGCCAATCTGGCAATCCTGGGTGATATGCCGGAGAAG
Source organism: Lachnospiraceae bacterium (assembly GCA_024689465.1). Taxonomy (GTDB): domain Bacteria; phylum Bacillota; class Clostridia; order Lachnospirales; family Lachnospiraceae; genus JAILDL01. The sequence continues at coordinate 21,155 of JAILDL010000090.1, read as the reverse complement.
ACCGGAAAGGGAACCATCGTGGTGGCCACCGGCGGGACCAGTGATGTGCCCGTTGCGGAGGAAGCGGCACTGACCGCAGAATTTCTGGGCAATCAGGTGACTCGCCTCTATGATGTAGGGGTAGCGGGACTGCACAGAACCCTGGCCCATCTGGATGAGATCGTGGATGCCAATGTCCTCATTGCCATTGCCGGAATGGAAGGCGCCCTGGCCAGTGTGCTGGGCGGTCTGGCAGAATGTCCGGTGATCGCAGTGCCTACTTCCGTAGGGTACGGCGCATCCTTCGGCGGGATCGCAGCACTGTTATCCATGCTGAATTCCTGCGCCAGCGGTGTGTCTGTGGTGAACATCGACAACGGCTTCGGTGCAGCTTATCAGGCCAGCCTGATCAACCATCGGTAAACACACAGGAAATAAACGGGTATCAGATGAAAACCTTATATATTGAATGCAAAATGGGCGCTGCCGGCGATATGCTGACAGCGGCTTTACTGGAACTGACAGAAGACAAAGAGCAGACGGTGAAGGAACTGAACGCCATGGGGATCCCCCATGTGCACTTCGAAGCAGAACCTTCGGAGAAGTGCGGGATCACCGGGACACATATGCGTGTGACGGTGGACGGGGAGGAGGAGCTTCCTCACGACCATGTTCATGAGCATGATCATGAGCATCATCATGAACATGACCACGATCACGAGCATCACCATGAGCATGACCACGATCACGACCATCACCATGATCACGACCACGATCATGACCATGAGCATGAGCATGCACACCACCATGTCCACCACTCCATGGAGGATATCACCTCTCTGATCAATAGCCTGCAGGTTTCCGATTCTGTCAAGGCGGCCGCCATTCAGGTGTACGGCTCCATTGCCCGGGCGGAAGCCAAGGTGCATAACAAGCCGGTGACAGACATCCATTTCCACGAAGTGGGCACCTTTGATGCGGTTGCGGATGTGGTAGCGGTATGCTATCTCATGGAAAAGCTGGGGGTAAAGAAGATCACGGCATCCCCCATCCATGTGGGAAGCGGCACGGTGCACTGTGCCCACGGGGTATTGCCGGTACCGGCACCTGCTACGGCGGAGATCTTAAAGGATCTGCCCATCTATGGTGGAAAGATCCAGGGAGAACTGTGTACCCCTACGGGAGCGGCCCTGCTCCGTCACTTCGCAGGCAGCTTCGGCGACATGCCGGTGATGCAGACGGAAAAGATCGGCTATGGCATGGGCTTTAAGGATTTTCCGGTGGCCAATTGTGTGCGCGTTTTTCTGGGAGAAACGGCAAGCGCCGAAGATACTGTTCTGGAACTGAACTGCAATGTGGACGATATGACCGGAGAAGATCTGGGATTTGCGCTGGAAGCAATCTATGAAGCAGGGGCAAGAGAAGCGTTCTTTACCCCGGTACAGATGAAGAAGAACCGGCCGGGAAGTCTTCTGACGGTGATCGTTTCCGAGGATAAGGCAGAAGAAGTGGCAAAAGCCATCTTTACCCACACCACCACCATCGGGATCCGCAGAAAGGTATGCGAACGCTACGTACTGGAGCGGTCCTTTGATACGGTGTCTACGCCCTACGGACCGGTCCGGGTGAAGACTTCTGCGGGATACGGGGTAACGAAGCATAAGGCGGAGTTTGACGATCTTTCCGCCATAGCAAAAGAAAAAGGCATCTCCCTGGCGCAGGTTCGAGCAGCCGCAGAAGATGCCATGCATCAGCAACAATAAAACAGATGGATGGGCGGGAAATACCTAAAACGTAAGGGTATCTTCCAGTACCTTTACAAATTCCGAAAGGCCTGCCGCATCGGTTTCATCAAAGCGATTTAAGGAGGGAGAGTCGATGTCCAGTACAGCGACGATCTCTCCTTTTTGGTGTATGGGGATCACGATCTCGGAATTGGAAGCACTGTCACAGGCAATGTGTCCGGGAAACGCATGCACGTTCTTTACAAGCTGCAGACGATCTTCTGCAAAAGCGGTTCCGCAGACTCCCTTTCCCTGTGCAATATGGATACAGGCTACTTTTCCCTGGAAGGGTCCAAGGACCAGTTGCCCGTCCTTTACCAGATAAAATCCGGCCCAGTTGAGATCTTCCATGGATTCCATGAGAAGAGCGGAAGCATTGGACAAGGCCGGGATAAACCAGCTCTCATCGGAAAGCAGTGCTTCCAGTTGTTTGTTCATCAGAGAATAATCGGTCATAGGGTCATCCTTTTCTTTTTATTTCAAAGACTATGATACACCCATTTCCTTTACGTTGCGAAGGATTTCCACCAGTTCCTTTTCCGAAAAGATCACCGGTACCGGATAGAGAGGAACAACCTCCTGATAGCAGTAGGAGGCAAGCTGCTTGAAATCCTCTTCCTTCAGCGCTTCGATCCCTTCGGGAATGCCCATGGCTTTGTTCATCTGCCGGATCAGGGCGATGAAGGCCTGGCAGCAGATGCTGTCGGAACCTTCGGCGATGCCGGCATAACGGGCCAGCTCTGCCAGAGGCTGTTCTACGGCTTTGCCGTAACGCTCCAGGATGGTGGGCAGGAGAATGGCGATGGTCAGGCCGTGGGGCATGTGATATCTGGCGCCGATGGCATGGGCCAGACCGTGGACGTAGCCCACACAGGCAACGGTAAAGGCCTTTCCTGCGGTGCAGGAAGCATTAAGCATGGCGCTGCGAGCATCCAGATCCAGAGGATCTTTATAGGCTTTGGGCAGGTTCTGTACGATATCCCGAACGGCATCCAGGCAAAGCTGCGTCGTGTCCGCCGTGAGATAGGGCTTGTTTAAAAAGGCTTCCACGGCGTGGGTCAGGGCATCCATACCGGTCTGCGCCGTAAGGGATGCAGGCAAAGACAACGTCAGGGAGGGATCCAGGATCGCCACATCCGGCACCAGGACCGGATCGTTGATGGTCACCTTTCGCTGATTCTTTTCATTGATGACAACGGACGTGATGGTCGCTTCGGATCCGGTACCTGCCGTGGTGGGTACGGCGATAAAGTAAGGGGTCTTCTTGCGGACTTTTAAGATGCCGTTCATACGGTACAGGCTCTTCTTCGGATTGGCGATATGGGCGGCAGCCGCTTTGGCTGCATCCATGTAGGAGCCTCCGCCGATGGCTACGATGCTGTCACAGTTGTTATCCGTGTAGGCTTTTGCGATCTTTAATGCGGTGGCAATGGAAGGATCGGATTCTACCTGATCAAACAGGACGTAGTGGGAGATATCCTGGGAGATGGTGGCAAATTCATCGCCGGTGGCGATGCGTTTTCCCGTAACGATCAGGGGATTGTGCTTTCCTGCCTGGATCAGCAGATAGGGAAGCCGGTAAAAGGCATCCTTTCCGGAGATCTCCTGGGGGCGGGCCAGAGGGTAATTACGCCATACAAGGCCAAACAGGGCCTGATAAATTCTTGTCAGATATTGATTCATAAGAAAACCTCTTGACGGGCTATTTTCTGAAAGTTATCATTTTATTAAGTCGTGAATCAGAATTCACGAGCTGTAAATCATTCTATCATGAATTGGATCTACAAACAATATAAAGGTATAGCAGGAGGATTACAACATGGCTTATAACGGCTACGCAATCGATGCAGACCACTATCTGGATGCAGCGGCAGTGACCGCCCAACTGGACGCACTGATCAAGAAACCCATTTACACCATCAAGAAGGATGCTTTAAAGGAGTACGAGACCGAGTACTTCGAGAAGAAGTGCGCAAAATCCAAAGAGATGATCACCAAGGCAAAGGAGATCATCCCCGGCGGTGTACAGCACAACCTGGCATTTAACTATCCCTTCCCCATCGTGATCACCAAGGCGGAGGGCGCTAAGCTTTATGATATCGACGGAAACGAGTACTACGATCTGCTGCAGGCAGGCGGACCTACCGTTTTGGGTTCCAATCCACCCGCAGTCCGGGAACAGGTCATCGATCTGTTAAATACCTGCGGACCTTCCACCGGTCTGTTCCACGAATATGAATACAAGCTGGCAAAGAAGATCTCCGACTGTGTTCCTTCTGTTGAGATGTTCCGTATGTTGGGATCCGGAACCGAAGCCTGCATGGTGGCTGCCCGTATTGCCCGTTTAAAGACCGGCAAGAAGAACATCCTGAAAATGGGCGGCGCTTATCACGGCTGGTCCGATCAGATGGCATACGGCATCCGTATTCCCGGAACCAAGGGCCTGCAGAGCCGCGGCGTTCCCGGATTCGTATTCAAACATACCGATGAATTCTTCCCCAATGATCTGGAAGATCTGGAGCGGAAGCTTAAGAAACATCAGCTGGACGGCGGTACTGCAGCGATCTTCTTAGAGCCGGTTGGTCCCGAATCCGGAACCCGTCCGGTATCCAGGGAGTTTGTACAGGGCACCGAGCGCCTGGCTCGCAAGTATGGTGCACTGCTGATCTTCGATGAGGTTGTGACCGGTTTCCGTATCGGTATCCACGGCGCACAGGGCTTCTTCGGCGTAGACCCCGATCTGACCATCTTCGGTAAGGTCATTGCCGGCGGATATCCCGGAGCAGGCGGTGTCGGCGGACATAGGGACTGTATGGCACATCTGGGCGCAGGTCTGGACGGAAGCGGCAAGAAGGTTAAGAAGGCTCTTTGCGGCGGTACTCTGGCTGCTACGCCTATTTCCTGCTGCGCCGGCTACTACATGCTGGAAGAGATCGAGAAGCAGAATGCCTGCGAGAAGGCAGGACGTATGGGCGATCGCCTGACCAAGGGGCTGCAGGAATCCATTAAGAAATACAATCTGCCCTTCGTTGCATTCAACCAGGGCTCCATCTGCCACCTGGACAATGCAGGTACCATGCACTTCTCCATTAACTGGAATAAGCCCTGGGAGATCCCCGAGGTGCTCAAGCAGACCGATGCCAGAAAGAAGGAGATGGAGCACATCGGTGCTGCATACATGGCAGAAGGGATCATTACACTGGCAGGTTCCCGTCTTTACACATCCGCTGCATACGATGAGCAGATGATCGACGACGTGATTGCCCGTTTCGATCGGGTATTCTCCAAGGTAGAACCCTTAAAGGCCTGATCCGGAGGTAGAATATGGCATACGAGATCAAAGAAGGAAAAGAGCTGGTGATCCGGGCAGGACTGGAGCTGTTAAAGACCGGTCTGATCGCCCGCACCTGGGGCAATATCAGTGCACGGATCTCCGATACCCAGTTTGTGATCACCCCCAGCGGACGTGCCTATGATGCGCTGACGCCGGATGACATCGTGGTGGTAAATATCGCGGATTGCTCCTATGAAGGAAGCGTAAAACCGTCCAGTGAAAAGGGCGTGCACGCTGCGGCTTACCGTAACCGCCCGGATGTTAATTTCGTGATCCATACCCATCAGAATTACGCATCCGCCATCTCGGCGCTGCGCGTAGCACTGGCAAGCGGGGTTGTGGATCCGGATTCCATGAGTATACTGGGAAGAAGAGTGCCCGCTGCAGAGTATGGGATCTCTTCCACAAAAAAACTGACTAAGGCTGTGGAAACAGCCATCGTATCAAACGGCGACAGCCGTGCGGTGCTGATGGTAAACCACGGAACCCTGTGCATGGGAAAGGACTACGAAGATGCCTTTGCCATTGCCCATAAACTGGAGGATGTGGCAAAGCTGCGATTTGAAAGCCTGTGTGGAACCCTTCTTCCGGGCGAAGCAGATGCAGAGCACATCGGAGAGCACGAAGAAGTGATCGGCAAGCTGGAAGGCCGCTACGGGGACATCTACACCGATGAAACCATCGGCTGTGCCATTTTATCCCGTGCACCCTTTACACTGGCCATCAGTAAGACCGGTAAGACCATGAAGCCCTATATTGATGATATGGCCCAGATCGGCGGCGTAGATACAAAGTGCCTGCCGGAAAACGCAAGTATGGAGCAGATCCGGAAAGCACTGAAGGGTCGTCATGCGGTGCTGATCGAAAATGTGGGTGCGCTGTGCGTCAGCCCGGCGGAAGATGATGCCAGAGCCGTCTGCACGGTGCTGGAGAAAAATGCCATGGCTGCCCTGTTAAAGGAAGCGGGCGATTCCCCGAAGGCGGTGGATCCCATCAGCGCTTTCTTAGAGCATACCATTTACGAGAAGAAGTATTCCAAATTAAAGAAACAGTGAGGACGCTATGTTAAAGAAACTGACCCAGGAGCAACTAGACCAGATCCTTGAGATCGCTACGGAAGAATTTTCCGCCAAGGGGCCTGAGAAAGCCACGATCATGGGGATCGCCCGAAAGTCCGGAGTCAGTGTGGGCGTGATCTATAAGTATTATGCGGATAAGGAGGCCTTATTTCAGGCCTGCCTTACCCGCTCTCTCGGTATGCTGAAGGATTGCCTGAATCAGGCCACCAGCCGGCATGAATCGCTGGAAGCGGTTGCGGAGGAACTGATCCGGATCGCTCAGAGCTTTGCAAAGGAACATCCTGCGCACATCCGCATGTACCACGCGATCACCATGGACGCGGAAGGGGGACGTGTGGAGGAGTATGCCAGAGCCATCGAATCGGTGACGGCACAGCTATATACCGAATGCTTTTCGAAGGCGAAAGAGGAAGGCTCCATCCGAAAGGATGCAGAGCCTGCTGCTTTTGCCTTCTTTTTTGATAACCTGTTGATGATGCTGCACTTTTCCTACAGCTGCGAATACTACCGGGAGCGTCTCCGGATCTTCTGCGGAGACAGTGAGGATCGGGATGAGAAGCTGGTACAGCAGATGCTGCTGTTTTTGAAAGCAGGTTTCATGTTAAGGGATACACAATAAAGGAAAGGATATGTTTGGAAGGAAAAATGGGGACCTATGTACTTGCCTATGATATCGGCACAACGGGGGTAAAAACGTCTCTGTTCTGCGTGGAGAAGCAGATCACTCCCGTAGCCAGTGCTCAGCAGGGATATCAGCTGTATATCCTTGAAAACGGCGGCGCGGAACAGGATGCGGATGAATGGTGGGAAGCCATGTGTACCACAACCAGGGAGGTCCTGCACCGCAGCGGGATCGATAAGGAGCAGATCAAGGGGATTTCCTTCTGCTCGCAGATGCAGGGACTGATCCTGGTGGACCGGAAAGGGGTTCCGGTGCGCAGACCCATGAGCTATATGGACCAGAGAGCGGAAGAGGAGATCCGGGAAGGCATTGCCTACGGTATTCAGATCGCAGGCGCAAACATCTGCAAGCTGATCCCTTCCCTGCTCATTACCGGTGCCGTATCCTGTTCGGTTAAGGATCCGATCTGGAAGTATAAATGGATCGAAAAACACGAGCCGGAGCATTTTGCAAAAGCCTACAAATGGCTGGATGTAAAGGAATATCTGATCTCCCGCTGCACGGGAGAATTTGTGATGACGGAAGACAGCGCCTATTCCACCCTGCTGTATGATTCCCGAAAGGGAAGAGAGGGATGGAGCAAGACTCTGTGCAAGATGTTTGACATCAAAATGGACCTGCTTCCCAAAGTCATAAAGAGCACGGACCTGGCCGGTGACATCACCCTCCAGGCAGCAAAGGAACTGGGTCTCAAGGAAGGAACACCGGTATTCGGCGGCGGCGGGGATGCCACCCTCATCGGTGTGGGAGCCGGCTGCGTCAAGACGGGAGATACCCACATTTATTCCGGAACCTCCGGATGGGTATCCACCATCGTGGACAAGCAAATGGTGGATACAAATGCCATGATCGCAGCGATCGTGGGGGCACAGACCGGAAAGTTCAATTATTTTGCGGAGATGGAAACGGCAGGCAAGTGCCTGGAGTGGGTCAAAAACCATCTGTGCCTGGATGAGATCGGGATCTACCTGGAAAAGCACGATATCTGTGAAAGTCAGGAGACCATCTATACCAGTCTGTATGACTACATGTCTGAGGTGATCAGCAGGGTGGGCCCGGGAGCGGGCGGCGTGATCTTTACCCCCTGGCTCCACGGAAACCGCTGTCCCTTTGAGGACTCCGATGCAGGCGGCATGTTCTTTAACATCCGGCTGGAAACCGGCAAGACCGAGATGCTGCGGGCGGTGATCGAAGGCGTCTGTTATCATCTCTGCTGGATGCTGGAGTGTCAGGATCATAAGACCAAGACCTCCGATACCATCCGGTTCTGCGGGGGCGGAGCACTGTCCGATGTATCCAGCCAGATCCTGGCGGACATTACGGGACGCAGGATCGAAGTGGTGGCCAATCCCCAGAATGTGGGAGCGGTTGGCGCAGCAGCCATCGTGGGCGTCGGCCTGGGGCTTATGAAGGATATCGAAGAGATCGCAGGCTTTATACCGGCCCAGAAGGTCTTTGAGCCCAATCCCGCAACCCGGAAACAATATGCAAAGAACTACCGGGTATTCAAGCAGCTGCATAAGGCAAATGCCGCAAACTTTAAGATCATGAACAATTAGGGGGAAGCATGGAAGACAAAAAAAGGAAAGACAAAAAGGAACTGCTCAGAGCCATCAAGTTCGGTCTGTTCTCCATTTCCGCCGGCGTCATCGAGATGGGGGCGTTTACCCTGCTGGAGACCTTTACGGACTGGCCCTACTGGCCCTGCTATCTCATCGCGCTGGTGCTCAGTGTGATCTGGAATTTTACTCTGAACCGGCAATTTACCTTCCAGTCCGCAAACAATATTCCCGTGGCTATGTTAAAGGTAGCTGTGTTCTATGCCATCTTTACGCCGCTGTCCACTGTTGCGGGAAACTATCTGGCAGAAACCTGCGGATGGAATGACTATCTGGTGACGGCGCTGAACATGGGCTGCAATTTCGTGACCGAGTATCTGTATGACCGCTTCTTTGTATTCGGTGCCAGCATCGATACCAACAGCCGGGCCAAAAAAGAAGAACAGAAATAAGCACTTTTTATCACAGAACCAAATATATTTGTCAAAAACAGACAGAAATATGATGAAAATGTTGTCATATTTTTGTCTGTTTTTTTCGGCTTTTGCCCTTCAGCACCTAAATATAGTGGCCGATATACAAAGTAGAAACAAGATGTTGTACTTCACTTGTCAAAGCACCTTTACTGAAAAGTGAAAGAAAAAGCTAAGGAGGGCAATGGTATGCATAGTGTATTAATGAATGAGATCGACCTGTTTGTAGTCAACCGTGCGGAACGTTCCGTAAAACGTACACAGCCGTATGCAGCGGAGAATGACAAGTTGCCCGCTGCAGCTGTTCCCGCTCCGGAGGATTTTTCTTCCATGCTGGATCGGGAGATCAAAGTCCTGTCACGATAAAACACGATTCAATCGTATCTTTTTTGTTCAACTAATGGTAAAATTATTCTCAAGTCCGATAGTGGACCGTATTGAGGAATTATGAACCGACTGATCAAATGGCTTGGGCTTGAGAAAAGAAATGAACATATAGATGGCTACTTTCGCAGAGCCAACGCAAGGGCAGGGGCCTATATTTCGGCCGCTGTCATTGTGCTGGAATTCTGGATGGTCATCTCCCTTATCATGACTCTTTCTCAGCGTCTTCAGAATCGCACTCTGTCCTGGGTGATCGATCACTTTGTGGCATACGGCGCCATGATCGCAGTATCCCTGCTGCTCATGATCTATAGCCAGAAAGTACTGCGGATGAACGAGGAGAAGCTGCGAAGGAGCCGCCTGCTGGGAGACTGCATCCATGGCGTCTTTGCGCTGGTAGCCTTTTGTTTCGGTCTGTATATATCCGGCCAGGATTACCTGCACAATGAGCAGATCCTGACCTTTATTTCCGTATCGTTACTGATCATCTGTGTGCTGGTCTGGAGACCCATTGTGAGCCTGGTGGTCAGCGGCACCGCATTTTATATTTTTTACCGTTACCTGGACGATATCCGTTCTTTCAGTCAGACAAACAAGATAAACCTGCTTATGGTCTGGCTGACCATTATGGTGGTAAGTCTGGTCATGTACTATCAGATCCGGGAAGCAGCCGTCTCTGACGAGAGTATGGAGAATGTGAACCAGCATCTCATCAAACGGATGACCCAGGATGACCTGACTCTGATCTACAACATGGGGTATTTCCGTACCCATGCATCCATCCGCCTCAGAGGTGAGAAGACGGATCTGTCCAAAATGCTGTTTTTGTTTGTAGACCTGGAGAATTTCCGCGCTTATAATCATCAGTACGGTTATCATGAAGGAAACGAGTATTTAAAGCGTTTTGCGGCTTTGATCTCCGATACCTTCATGCACGATCTGGTTGCCCGTGTTTCCGACGACCATTTTGCGGTCCTGGCGGAAGACGACGGCATCCAGGAAAAACTGAACAAGATCATGGAGGAGATGCGTCATGATAAAAAGGAGATTTATTTAGGATTCAAGGTGGGAAGCTATCGTCCTGTCCGCAGAGACGAGGATCCCATTGTCTGTATCGATCATGCCCGTTATGCCTGCGATTCCATTAAGAAACACTACACAGAGCATTATCGGGAGTATGATGCTGCCTTGGCTGCTCTTTATCTGCGGCAGCAGTACATTGTGAACAACATTGACACTGCAGTGGAAAAAGGGTATCTCAAGATATATTACCAGCCGGTAGTATGGGCGAAAAACGGAAAAGTCTGCTCACTGGAAGCTCTTGCCAGATGGGACGACCCCGAATATGGATTTCTGGCACCCAATGCTTTTGTTCCTGTGTTAGAAGAGTATCGCCAGATCCATAAGGTGGACACGTTTATCTTGGACCGTGCCTGCCAGGGAATCCGGGAAGCTATGGAAATGGGGCTTACCCCTATACCGGTTTCCATTAACATTTCCAGACTGGATCTGGAAGTAATGGACGTGGCCCGTGTTCTGGAAGATACTATAGCGAAGTATCAGGTTCCCAAGAACATGATCCATGTGGAGATCACCGAGTCTGCTTTGGGCGAAGCGGGCGACGAACTGTGGCGTCGCATCTCTTCCATCAAGGAGGCCGGCTTTGACATTTGGCTGGACGATTTCGGTTCCGGCTATTCATCACTGAATAACCTGAAGGATTTCTCTTTCGACGTGATGAAGATCGACATGCAATTTTTAACCAACCTGGATGCACAAGGAAAATCCGGCCGCATTTTGCGGAATATTATAAATTTAGCCAATGACACCGGTATCGGTACGCTTGCGGAGGGTGTGGAAACCCGGGAACAGGCGGACTTCTTAAGGGACATTGGCTGTGAACGTCTGCAGGGCTATCTGTTCAGCAAGCCCATTCCCACGGACGTTATGAGACGGCAGATCCGCGATGGCATCCTCGTTATTTCGGAGGATATTCATTATGAAATTCAAAAATCGTCGGGCAATGCTGTGGCACTTCCTGAAGGGGAATAAGCGGTTTTTTGTTCTGAGCATTCTCTTTTCGGGACTGGTGTCCTTATTGGACCTGATCAATCCGAAGATTATCGGATTTACCGTTGACTCTGTGATCGGAACGGAGGAGACGGCTCTTTCACCCTATCTGGAATCTCTGATCCTTCAGATAGGCGGACTTCCCTACTTAAAACAACATATCTTTTCCATTGCGCTGGTGGTGCTGTTTGTGGCATTTCTGGCTGCTTTGTGCCGCTTTCTTTTCCGTCTGTTCAATTCCATGGCAGCGGAAAAGCTGATCAAGCGTATGCGGGATCTTTTGTATGAGCACATCATTTATCTGCCCTTTTCCTGGCATAACCAGAACCAGACCGGGGATATCATCCAGCGTTGTACCTCGGATGTGGAAGTGATCAAGAACTTCTTTGCCGAGCATCTGACCAACCTGCTGCGGGTGGTCCTTCTGATCGTGCTGGCCGTATACTTTATGAGCGGCATTCATGTGGGCCTGACGGTGCTTTCCGCGGCCTTTATCCCTGTGATCGTAGGCTATTCCTTCCTGTTCCATCATAGGATCGGTGAATCCTTCCGCAAGGTGGACATCATGGAAGGACAGCTTTCTGCGGTAGCGCAGGAAAACCTCACCGGTGTCCGGGTGGTCCGTGCCTTTGGCCGGGAAGCCTATGAGAAGGACCGGTTTGAGGAGATGAACCAGAAATATATGAATACCTGGATCCATCTGATGAAACTGCTGTCTGCCTTCTGGGCATCCGGCGATCTCATCGGGGGATTGCAGGTCATGCTGGTGGTGGCAGTGGGAGCCGTTCTGACCATTCGCGGCGCCATCACGACCGGTGAATACATTGCCTTTGTTTCCTACAACGCCATGCTTACCTGGCCGGTGCGTATGCTGGGCCGTGTTATTTCCGAAATGAGTAAGGCGGGCATTTCCATTGACCGTATTGCCTATATCTTAAATTCTCCGGTAGAGGAGGACCCGGAGGAGCCTGTGAATGCACCTCTGGATCAGGACATCTGCTTTGATCATGTTTCCTTCTCCTACGGAGGAGAGAGCCCTGAGGTATTAAAGGATATTTCCTTTACCATCAAGGCAGGCTCCACGGTGGGTATACTGGGCGGAACCGGCTCCGGTAAATCCACGCTGATGTACCTGCTGGACAGACTCTATAACATTGAGCCGGACGAAGGAAAGATCACCATCGGCGGTGTGGACATCGCACAGATGGATCGCCGGTATCTGCGGGAGCATATCGGTATGGTCCTGCAGGAGCCTTACCTGTTTTCCGGAACGGTGGCCGATAACATCGCCATCACCCAGGAGAGCACGGAGATGGCAGAAGTGCGGGCTGCTGCAAAGATCGCGGCACTGGATGAAGCCATCGGCAAGTTCGGCAAGGGATATGAAACCTACGTTGGAGAGAGAGGCGTAACCTTATCCGGCGGACAGAAGCAGCGTGTGGCCATTGCCCAGATGCTGATCCGCAAGCCGGAGATCATGATATTTGACGATTCCTTATCGGCAGTGGATGCCGAGACGGATGCAAAGATCCGCAAGGCTCTGGGAGAGCGTACGGATCAGGCGACTGTAATTCTCATTGCCCACCGCATCACCACCCTGATGAAGGCGGACAATATTATCGTGCTGGACCACGGAAGGATCGCGGAAAGCGGCACCCACGAGGAGCTTCTTTCCAGAAACGGCTTCTATCGCCGGATCTATGACCTTCAGAGTCCGGAGGAGGCATAAATGGAAGAAAATAATACGGTGAAACTGTCCTGGTACGGGATACCGGCGGTTGCACCTTACTTAAAGCCCTACCGGAAGCGGGTAGTGTTCATGGTATTTCTGGGAATCCTGAGCAGTATCATCGATTCCTGCTACCCCCTGTTTAACCGGTATATCCTGAATTACATGGTACCGGGCAAAGACCTGAGCACCATGCCCCTGCTCATTGTGTTTTATGTAGCAGTACTGCTGTTCCAGGTATGGGACAACTATGTGACCGTCTACGCCTGCGGAAAGGTGGAGATGAACGTAAACAGGGATCTGCGTAACGCCAGCTTCGGCCATTTGCAGACCTTATCCTTTTCCTACTTCAATCAGAACAATGTAGGGTATATCCACGCCCGGGTCATGAGTGATTCCGGTAAGATCGGTGAACTGGTGAGCTGGCGGATGATGGACCTGATCTGGGCCGGATCCTATGTGCTCAGTGTGGTCTTTGTCATGCTCTTTACCAACCTGCGCCTGGCCTTCTGTATCCTGGCCCTGGTGCCGGTAACCGTGGTGGTGGTGATCCTGTTTCAGAAAAAGCTGGTGGTGTTAAACCGGAAGATCCGTGAGATCAATTCCAAGATCACCGGCGACATCAACGAAGGCATTACCGGTGTTCGCAGTATCAAGACCCTGGTAGCTGAGGACAAGATGGATCAGGACTTCGTAGACGACACCACCCATATGGAGAAAACCTCGGTGCACTCCGCCAGGGTTTCCGCCCTGTTCGGTGCATCGGTCACCATGCTCTCATCCCTGGCTCTGGCCCTGGTCCTTTGGCAGGGCGGCAAGCTGACCCAGGAAAACCTGATGCTCATCGGAACCCTGTCCATTTTCATGAGCTATGCCCTGGGGATCATGGAGCCGATCCAGAACATCATCAATACCATTTCCGCCCTGGTCACCATCCAGGTAAACATCGAGCGTTTTACCAGACTGCTAAAGACGGAGTCGGATGTGGCAGATACAAAGGAAGTCATTGAAAAGTACGGAGATACCTTTGTTCCCAAAAAGGAAAACTGGGAGCCCCTTCACGGAGATGTGGAATTTAAGGATGTCTCCTTCCGCTACCCGGATGGAGAGGAGTTTGTCTTAGAACACTTTAATCTGAAGGTTCCCCAGGGCTCCAACATTGCCATTGTGGGAGAGACCGGTGCGGGCAAGTCCACTCTGGTCAATCTGGTGTGCCGGTTCTTTGAGCCTACCATGGGGCAGGTTCTCATTGACGGCCGGGATGCAAGAGAGCGTTCCCAGCTGTGGCTTCATTCCCACCTGGGCTATGTACTCCAGACCCCTCATCTGTTTTCCGGTACGGTGCGGGATAACCTGCGCTACGGAAAGCCGGATGCCACCGACGAAGAGATCCACAGGGCCTTAAAGCTGGTTTCGGCGGAGGAAGTGGTGAAACGCATGGACAAAGGCCTGGACAGTGACGTGGGAGAAGGCGGCGGTATGCTCTCCACCGGAGAAAGACAGCTCCTTTCCTTTGCCCGGGCGATCCTGGCAGATCCCCGGATCCTGGTGTTGGATGAAGCAACCTCCTCGGTAGATACCGTTACGGAAAAGACCATCCAGGATGCCATCCAGACGGTGATCAAGGGACGGACGTCCTTTATGATCGCCCACCGGTTATCTACGGTGGTGGATGCGGATGTGATCCTGGCCGTCCAGGACGGAAAGATCGTGGAGCAGGGAAATCATCGGGAATTAATGGAAAAGAAGGGCTATTACTATCGTCTGTTCATGCAGCAGTATGAGGATCTGGCGGTAGAAAAGGCGGCCTCTGTTTTTTAAACGAAGGAAGACACCCCTCTGTTTTGGATAGAGTAGTCTGATTATTGTTGATTTGATTGGCAACATGGATTATAATGTTGTTACTTTAATCATTTGCATAGGAATAATCAGAAAACTTTTGACAAAAACGGAGGGGTGTATGAAATTAAAGAATCTGATCCGCATGGATCTCCAGGTACTTCGGAACAAAAAGGTGGCAGACAAGTTTGATACCACATTCCGGCGGATCTACGTCTATGCAGGCATGATCGTAGTGGTCATGCTGATCACTATCCTGATGGCCATGAACGGTTATGCAGCCATGTATAACAAGTTCTACATGCAGGACAATCTGCAGGGAAACATCCGGATCGATATCCAGGCCTATTCCAAATCCGCCTGGTGGGCGCTGGTGACCACTGATGAGGGAACCAGGGAAGCCCAGATTGCAAACTACGAAGAAAAGATCCCGGAGATGCAGAGTAACCTGGCAGACCTGCGAAAGGTCTATGACAATGAGCAGCTCTTAAATGCCGTGGACAGTGATCTGAAACAGCTGGCAACCATGACCGCCCAGCTGACGGCTCTGTTCCAGGCAGGGACGCCTACAGAGGACGGCCTGAGCAATCATCAGGAGATCTATGAACTGATCAACGGAGATGTTAATAATGTCATCAAGCAGACCGCTGCGGACTTAAAGCTGGTCAGCGCCGATTCCTATGAGCTGGCCGGGACCGCTTACCGGCAGATGCTGGTGGTTTCCGCCGTACTGGTGATCCTGTCCTTTATCGTTGTGGTGACGGCTGTTTTGTTTGCCAGAAATGCAAGACACGTTCTGGCTTCCAGTATGCTGGAGCCTATTCAGGAGATTTCCCGTGTCACGAAGGAGATCGCAGATGGCCATGTGGATATCCAGGTCAACTATTCCTCGGATGACGAATTGGGGGATATGTCCTCCAACCTTCGTACGGCAACGGAAGCGATCCATGAGATCGTGGCGGATCTGGACGAAACCCTGGCCAGGATCGCAGACGGCGATTTTACCAGAGGCAGTGATCATCCCGAGCTTTACCGGAAAGATTATGAACCCATTAAGACATCTCTTGATAATATTACCCGCAAGCTGTCGGATACCATGCAGCTTGTAAAAGAGTCCTCTTCTCAGGTAGCCCAGGGGGCAACCAATATGTCCCAGGGAGCCAGCGATCTGGCAGAAGGTGCTACCAATCAGGCGGCCGCCATTGAAGAGCTGACGGCTTCTGTCAGCACGGTAACGGAGCAGACCCGCAATATGGCAGAGTCGGCTCAGCAAAGTACGGGAATGGCCACCAAGGTACAGGAAGAGGTGGAAAATTCTGCAAGAAAGATGCATCTGGTGACCGATGCCATGGAGCGTATCACCGATGCTTCCCAGCAGATCGAACAGATCACCAACAGCATCGAGTCTATTGCAAAGCAGACCCAGCTGTTAGCACTGAATGCTTCCATTGAGGCGGCCAGAGCCGGCGATGCGGGCAGAGGCTTTGCGGTTGTGGCAGAAGAGATCAGCTCCCTGGCCAATGAAAGTTCGGAAGCTGCCAAGAATACCCACCAGCTCATCAGCGATACCATGGATGAGATCCAGAACGGTAATGCGGTGGTGGAAGAAACCACCAAGGCGTTGGAACTGGTACAGGAATCGGTAAACGATGTTGCCATGATGATGGCAGAGTCCGGGGAACTGGCCATGAACCAGGCCAACAGCATGGACGAGATCCAGCAGGGCATCGAACAGATCTCCGGCGTGGTGTCCAACAACTCTGCAACCGCAGAGGAAACCAGTGCAGTATCCCAGGAATTATCCGAACAATCGGAAACCCTGAACGAACTGATCGAGAAGTTCCGGATCGGATGAGTAGTCTGATCGGATCTGCAGGTTCTGAAAGCACATATAGAAAGCCGGAGGTGTTACGCCTCCGGCTTTTTTGTTGCTTTCTTCAGTTTCTGAATGTATTTTTCCACGGCCTCTTTGCTGATCCGTTGGCGGTTATCGCTGGTCATGAGACAATCGATGATGTACAGCTCCTCCCCTAGGGTGGGAACTGCCAGGTTATAAGGCATGTTTCGGGACAGTCCCCAGACCACCGGACGGGTATGGTCTTTGGGGTTTTCCTTCATGACGATGCCCTTTTCTCCGGTGGAAAGTACCACATAGCTTCCTACCGGCAGGATCTCGATGCATCCGGACAGCAGATCCACAATGCGGGGATCATATCGGAGAGGATCGTTTTTCATGATATTGATGGCTGCAAAGGAAGTGATCGGCGCCTTGTAAGGGCGGATGGCCGTCAGCGTATCGTACATATCCGCCACCTTCAGGATCCTTGTTCCCGGATAGAGATCCATCAGGGTATGAGGATAATTGGGCAGCCGGTTACAGGTATCTTCCGCATATTGCTTTAAATAGCTGCGGGTGATAAAAGGGAGCTGCTCCTCCTTGGCCAGCATGTTCATGCCAAGCAGGATGGCCTGATTCATCCGTTCCAGTTCCGCATCGGAGAGCTTGTCCTGTTTGTGCAGGATCTCAGACGGTGCGTAGAGTTTTCCGATGTCATGCAGGAGCGCTGCTTTTAAAAGGGCCTTCTTTTCCTCCGGCTCGGCAGAGGTTTTCCCCGCCATCAAGGCGGTCAGGACCGTTACGCTGAGGGAATGCTTATAAATAAAGTCATACTCACTGCGCAGGGACTGGTTAAAGGTAAAACGGGAATGCAGAAGACAGTACCGCTGATAGATCTCTTCGATGAGCTCATCAAAAATGGTCTGTCTGGGGGACTCTCTTCCGACGATGGAAGTAAGGATCCGCTCCACGGTTTCGGTCTGCATCGCCTGAAACTGCTCAAATTCCAGCTCTTCCCGAGTAAAAACAGGAGGCTTTTCATCCGGCTCCAGAATGTAGGTACCGTACATATGCATCTTACGCATCCGGTCGATCATGGAAGGATCCACTTCGGTACCGATATTATAGCAGAGCACGCCTTCCCGGTTGTAAACGGGGTGCCCGATCCGGGTGCCGCATTTCAAACGTTCTGTTTTGATATACTTCATAAGTCTTCCTTCTGCGGAAAAGCTTATTGATTGTGTTTGGCCTCTTCCACATATTTCGCTACCAGCTCTTTGCTGATCCGCTGGCGGTTATCCGGGGTCATGATGGAATCCACGATGCGTATCTCGTCGTGTACGACCTTCAGACTCAGATCGTACAGGGAATTGGACGCCAGACCCAACACCACCGGACGGGTGATCCGCTTGGGATTTTCCCGCACAACGATGGCCTGCTCTCCGTTGGACAAAAGGACATAGCTGCCGGAGGGCAAAATGGCGATGCACTCCGTCAGGGCATCTACGGTCTTTTCGTCATACTTGGCCGGCTCGTTGCGGATGATCTTTAAGGCAGAATAGGCGGAAACCGGCGACTTATAGGGCCGGATGGCCGTCAGTGTATCATAGATATCCGCTACCATGATGATCTTTGTGCCCGGAAGCAGTTCCTGATCATAATGGGAATAATTGGGCAGACGGTTGCAAAGATCTCTGGAAAGCTGCAGGAGATACCGGCGGACACCGGCAGGATAAGCATAGTCCGACGTCATCATGTTAAAGCCGTTTAAGATGGCCTGATGCATCTTTTCCAGTTCCAGCTCCGAGAGCTTTTCCTGCTTGTGCAGGATCTCCTTGGGAGCAAGAAGCTTTCCGATGTCATGGAATAACGCGGCTTCCAGCAGGTATTTCTTTTCCTTGTTGTCCACGCCCATATGACCGGCTAAAAGAGCGGTCAGAATGGTCACGTTCAGAGAATGCTTGCTGATGAAATCATTTTCACTGCGCAGGCATTGATTGAATGTCATGGACTTGGTCATGAAGCAGTAGCGATGATAGATCAGATCGATGAGATCTTCGAACTTCTTGTGATCCGGGGTATGCCCCTTGAC
Source organism: Lachnospiraceae bacterium (assembly GCA_024689465.1). Taxonomy (GTDB): domain Bacteria; phylum Bacillota; class Clostridia; order Lachnospirales; family Lachnospiraceae; genus JAILDL01. The sequence goes on along the minus strand of JAILDL010000090.1, from coordinate 2,314 downwards.
CACGGCCGAAAGGATCTCGTCCACCGCATAGGTCTGTACGGACTGGAACCGGTCGAAGTCCAGTTCCGCATCGGTAATGGGCGGAGCCGGCTCTGCCGGATCCAGCACATAGGTACCGTACATATTCAGCTTTTTCATTCGCTCGATCATTGTCTGATCGACTTTTACGCCGATGTTGTACCACAAAACACCGTCCTTGTTATAGACGGGTCGCGCGATCTTGGTCCCAATGACCAGATTTTCAGTTCTTACGTATTGCATGTTCCCCCGCAATCTTGCTTTAGAAGGTACTAACTACAAGATGTTCCCTCTAAGCACACCCCCACACACCAATTATAGTGTAGAGAAATGGGGCACACAATATGCTTTTGCAAGATTTTATCACGTTTTTCGCGTTTTGACAGTTTTTCTGAGTCATCAACCTGCCTTGGTAAATGGCGGAAGCGTAGGAGAGATACGGCAGAAGAACAGAAATAAACGGTAGAAAAGCAGAACATAGCGGAAAAGGATACAGAAACGAGGCGGAATATCGGCGAAAAACAGGCGAAAAGACAATACACAGAAGAAAGAAAGCGTGGCATAATGGTTGGATGAAAGAGAGATGAAAAAATATGAAGCAAATGAAACAGGTGGATTTTGACCACGGAAGCATTGCCGGCAATCTGGCGCAGACCACTGTCCCCATGATGGTGGCCCAGCTCCTCAGTCTTTTGTATAACATCGTGGACCGGATTTACATCGGCCGTATCCCGGGGGCAGGAACATTGGCTCTTGGCGGTGTGGGCCTTTGTTTTCCCATCCTGACCATTGTGCTGGCGTTTGCCAATCTCTACGGCGTGGGCGGATCGCCCCTCTGTGCCATCGCCCGGGGCAGCGGAGATCATGAGAAAGCCGAGAAGGTCATGAACACATCCTTCGGACTTCTGATCGCAACCGCCCTGATCCTGACGGCGATCACCCAGATCCTGGCAGAACCCACCTTATATCTGTTCGGTGCCACAGACGCCAATATCGTCTATGCCTTGCCCTATATCCGGATCTATCTGCTGGGCACGGTCTTTTCCATGATCGCCACCGGCTTAAATCCTTACATCAATGCCCAGGGATATTCTGCAGTGGGCATGATCACCATCTTTATCGGTGCGCTGACCAACATCATCCTGGATCCACTGTTTATCTTTGTTCTGGGCATGGGAACGGAAGGCGCCGCCATTGCCACGGTGATCTCCCAGATCCTGTCCGCCCTGTTTGTGGTGCGTTTTTTAACCTCCGGCAAAACCGAGCTTTCCTTAAGCCTGAATCCCCGTAAGGTCTTTGCCTTTGAGTGGGGGATGGTAAAGGATATCGTAGGACTGGGCTTTGCCAGCTTCATCATGCAGTTTACCAATTCGCTGGCAGCCATCCTCAGCAATCACATGCTCAGCGCATACGGCGGCGAACTGTACGTGTCTGCTTATACCGTTGTGGCATCGGTGCGCCAGATCCTGGATGTGCCCATCGGAGCCATTACCGACGGATCCTCCCCGATCCTGGGCTACAACTACGGAGCCGGTCGTTTTACCAAATTAAAACGGGCCATCCGCATCATCACTTATACCGGTGTGGGCTATACCCTGGTGGTATGGGGACTGATCCTGGCTTTCCCAGGCAGCTTCTTCCGCATCTTTTCTTCGGATACGGAGCTGATCAGCCTGGGTACAAGAGGCCTTCGGATCTATTTCTTTGCGTTCCTGTTCCAGGCCCTGCAGTATACAGGACAAAATGTATTCCGTTCCCTGAACCACAAGAAGGAAGCAATCTTCTTCTCCCTGTTCCGCAAGGTGATCATTGTGGTACCGCTGACCGTGATCCTGCCCGGTTTTTTCCGGATGGGGACCGACGGCGTATTCATGGCCGAACCCATCTCCAATGTCATCGGAGGATGTGCCTGCTTCCTCACCATGTACCTCACAATCTATCGGAAACTTCGGGAAAAATAGTATTTCATTCTGTATACAAATGTGGTAAACTCTTTATGCTTGATATAAAAAAGACGAAGTATGTTTCTGCTTAGCAGATACATAGAAAGGAAAGGAAAAATATGGATTATTTACAGATTGAAAAAGTAATCGGAAGAGAAATCATCGACTCCAGAGGTAATCCGACTGTTGAGGCTGAAGTAACCTTAGTAGACGGTACCGTTGCAAGAGGAGCTGCTCCCAGTGGTGCTTCCACCGGTGAGTTCGAAGCACTGGAGCTTCGTGATGGCGATAAGAAGCGTTTCGGAGGCAAGGGTGTTCAGAAGGCAGTTGCTAACATCAACACCATCATTGCT
>JAILDL010000085.1 GCA_024689465.1 Lachnospiraceae bacterium | reverse complement strand
GATAGATGATATTCTTGCATTCACACACAACGTCCGCTTCCAGAGCGGTAAAGGTTTTGGAACATTTCAGTTCATCCCATTGCTGATTATCCATGTTGTCATCCTTTGGAGGTATTATTGTAAATACAAAATGCCTTTTTATTATAATAGAATCGTTCTTTAATTGTAAATGCAATAAATAATTCGTATAATATAAGTATCTTATGTATGCATCTTTGAGGGAGTATGAGAGAAAAGATCCGTTATTATCTTCGCCTGTCTTTGTATGCCGGCGCCGAACGAAGCACCTATCAAAAGTTTCATCGGGACATCGCCAATGCCAATATAAGGTTTCTTCGAAATCTCTGTGTCATGGGCATCTTTATGTTTCCGCTTCTGGGCGTATTTTCTGTCATGCGGCATGACCATGTCAGCCTGATCTGGAACATCGTTTACACAGCCCTGGCCCTTGTGATGTTCCTGCTCTATCCTTTCCTGCCCAGTGTAACCTCCCATCTGTCCAATGTGGCCGCATACACCAGTATGAGCGCCATCTTTTTATATTGCATCGTAATGGGTGTATTCCTGCGTCCGGAAAACAATGCCACCCCCTTCTTTGTGGTGCTGGTGGCTGTTCCCATCATCATGGCAGACGTTCCCTGGCATATCATGTTCATGAGCGGCATGTTTACCGTTCTCATGCTTATCTGCTCCTATATTACCCGTGGAAATACGGATGTCTTTGCCTATGATGTCCTTTATTCGCTGATCTTTTACCCGGTCTCCTGCTTCCTGATCCCCTTTGCCGTACAGTCCAATATCCGGCATATCACGGACAAATATCAGCTGCAGAAGGATCAGGATCTGGACGGTCTGACCCAGCTCTATCACCGGGGCGCTGCCAGACGGATGATCGATGAAGAGCTAACCCGCAGAAGACGGGGCTTTTCCGCCATGTTCATGATCGACGTGGACAATTTCAAGCACATCAACGATACCTACGGGCATATGGCCGGGGATATGGTGCTGTGCGATGTGGCAAAGGCCATCAATTCCGTCTCCCGCAATAATCTGATAGCAGCCCGCTATGGCGGGGATGAGTTCATCCTCTTCCTCTACGAGATGGAATCCTTAAAAGCCGTGGAAAAGGTAGCAGGCAACCTGATCGAGAAGATCTTTGCGTTAAACCGTAAGGAAGCCTACCAGTTCCCGGACTACCGTATCACCGTTTCCATCGGGATCGCCACCGGCTATCCCAAGGCCACCTACGAATCCCTCCTTTCCAGAGCGGATGAGATGGTCTACGAAGCCAAGGACGCCGGTAAGAACTGCTACAAAATCTACAGCCGGTAGATTTTAACACGTTTTGGCCCCTTAGGGACGGGGTTAGGGGTTCAGTTTTACTGAACCCCTAACCCCATCCCCAAGGGGCCATTCTGTTTTTTCAGTCTATGCGGATTCTGAACACAATGGGTCTGGGATCCTCTGTTTTTTCCGTACGGATCAGCAGCCCTTCTTCGTTTCTGCACCAGGAAAGGATCTTTCCGTTATCCAGCCGCTCCACGCTGTTGATGATGCCATGGAAATTTGGCTTCTTGGACGCATCCACATCTGCCAGAGAGCGGATCAATACATGGTCCTGTCCCTTCATGTTGAGGACCGTAGCATACAGGTAGGTTCCGTTTACCGTAAAGCGGATATCCTCCGGACCGTAGCCGCGCCCGTCGTTGTCCGCAAACTGCCCTTCTTCGATCTCGGTGGGTCCTTCTGCGGGCTTTCTCCAAAGCTTTGCTCCATAAATAGCTTCTCCGTTTACCTTAAGCCAGGCTCCGATCTCCCTTAGGATCTTCTGATCTCCCTCAGGGATGGTTCCATCCGCTTTGGGTCCCACATTTAAGAGCATTCTGCCGTTCTTGCTGACCATATCCACCAGATCCCGGATCAGGTCCACGGAGGACTTGTAGATATTTCCCTCGGTATAGCCCCAGGAATTCTTGGCAACAGTGGTATCACTCTGCCACAGATAGGGCTTTACATCCGCAAACTGGCCCCGCTCTATGTCCACCACAGCGCTGCCGAAGGGGAATGCATCGTGCTTGTAGTTGATCACCACGCCCTCTCCCCATTCTACCGCCCGGTTGTAATAGTAGGCCGCAAACTTGCGCAGATACTTTTTCACGGAGCTGTGCTGGATCCACCAGTCAAAGTACACGATCTTCGGCCGGTATTTATCCACGATCTCGCAGCACCTGCAAAGCCAGTCCTCCAGAAATTCATCCGTAGGGGTA
>JAILDL010000040.1 GCA_024689465.1 Lachnospiraceae bacterium | reverse complement strand
ACGGCTAACCTTGGTCTCACCTACAGAATATGCAGGGAAATTATACTGATGGATATAACGCTTGCTGGTTACATTGTCATCTAAGCCGTCTACCTTCTGCATCTCGGATAAAGGTGCCAGGGTAACAACGTTGCAGATCTGGGTCTGTCCACGGGTAAACATAGCGGAACCATGTACTCTGGGGATCAGGTCTACTTCAGCAGCCAGAGGACGGATCTGGTCGATCGCACGTCCGTCCGGTCTCTTGTGATCCTTCAGGATCATCTTACGAACGGTCTTCTTCTCATACTGATATACAGCATCGGGAAGGATTGCCATGTATTCTTCGTTATCGGCAAAAGCCTCAGCCAGCTTCTCGGTAACCGCGCTGATGTTGGCTTCACGTACCTGCTTCTCATCGGTGAAGACAGCGTTCTCCATCTCTTCGGGAGTTACGATCTTCTTCATGGCTTCGAACATCTCAGTGGGAACAGCGCAGCTCTCATAAGAGTGCTTAGGCTTTCCTACTTCGGATACGATCTGATTGATGAAAGCAATGATGGTCTGGTTTACATCATGTGCCTTGTAGATGGCTTCGATCATCTTTGCTTCAGGGATCTCGTTGGCACCGGCCTCGATCATGATCACCTTCTGAGCGGTGGAAGCTACGGTCAGCTTCAGGTCACCCTTTGCCCACTGCTCCTGAGAAGGATTGATGATGAATTCTCCGTCGATCATACCAACCTGGGTCATTGCGCAGGGACCGTCGAAGGGGATATCGGAAATGCAGGTGGAAATAGAAGCACCCAGCATTGCTACCAGTTCCGGACGGGTCTCGGGATCAACGCTCATGACCATACAGTTTAAGGTAACATCGTTACGATAATCCTTGGGGAATAAAGGACGCATAGGACGGTCGATGACACGGCTGGTCAGGATGGCATTCTCGGAAGCCTTACCCTCTCTCTTGTTGAAACCGCCGGGCATCTTGCCCACTGCGTACATCTTCTCTTCGTACTCAACGCTCAAAGGGAAGAAATCGATACCATCACGGGGCTTCTCGGAAGCGGTTGCTGTACACAGTACAGTGGTATCCCCGTAGTGCATGAATGCACATCCGTTTGCCTGCTTACCTACGCGGTCGATGTCTACGCTTAAGGTACGGCCTGCAAGTTCCATGGAATAAGTTTTAGCCATTATAAATCTCCTTTTCTTTTGTGATAAAAGATAGAAGAAGCCGAAACTACAGACAGAGCTCCCGATCCCGCTTGCCGGTGGTGGTGCTTTTCTTCGGGGGACCTGTCTGTGGTCTCGGAAAAACTCTTCTATCTTTTTGATGACTCCGATAAACTACAAAAAGCAGACCAAAAGACCACCGGATCGGAAGATCCGGGGTCTATGGGCTGCCTTATGCTTTCTGATTACTTTCTGATACCTAAATCTTCGATCAGCTTACGATAACGATCAATGTCGTTCTTTGCCAGATAATCCAGCATTGCTCTTCTCTGACCGATCATCATGTACAGACCGCGTCTGGAGTGATGATCCTTCTGGTTTACCTTCAGGTGCTCGGTTACTTCACGGATCCGCTCGGTCAGCAGTGCTACCTGTACCTCGGGAGAACCTGTATCGCCAGGCTTTCTTCCGTACTTTTCAATCAGTTCAGCTTTCTTTTCTTTTGTGATCATAATGTCTCCTTTTCTCTTAAATCGCCTTTAATTAAGGGAAGGGTCGGAGTGTCCCAAACCTGAACAAAAGGCTAAAATCACAGATACTTTGTTACTATAGCATAAACAAAGGGTGGTGTAAACCCTCTTTTGGAACGGTTCCCAAGGAACGGTTCCCAAGGAACGGTTCCCTTGGCGAACCGATTGTTTTCTACAGAGGTCCCGGGGCACGGAACATGGTATGGGCCAGCTTGCGGATACAATAGCCGGGCTGTGCCAGGCCTTTGCTTTGTCCGTCGTAAAGACGCATGCCGTGCTTTTTATCGGTCATGGGCGGCCAGGCAGGATCTCCGGGCGTCCCGTCTTTTACAAAGGAAGCTACCGCATCCTGCATTTCCTCTGCCAGGTCAAAGTCCGTCTGTTCAAAGGGTCTCCAGCATTCCTCCATATGGCCGAACATATACCACAGATCTGCTGCATGCCAGGCTGTGTAATCATCCCCCGGCAGGCTCCGGTCAAAGAAATAGCCGTAAACCGGCTTTCGCCCCTTCTTATACAGCGTCCTGCTCCATTTGCGGAGCATATAATACAGAACCAGGGGCATAAAGTCCTGGGAACAGATGCCGATCATATAGGGAATGTCCAGCACTCTGCCCTCTTCCAGCATCTTTTCCGGCTCTTTTGCCACAATGGTGCCGTCGATGCCGGCCTGCTTCACATTCAGTTTTCCAAGGCTTCCTCTGCTTTCTGCGTACCAGTTTTCCCACAGTACCTGGGGATCGATGGTTTTTAATTCTTCTTCCGAGGTAATACCGCAATCCGCCTTGATCTTATCCCAGAAGAAGGAAGCTTCTTCCCGGTTGTAGGGTCTGGCCATATTGGGGATGGCGCCGCCGCCACTCATCATGATGGCACCCTTTACATAAGGGGCCAGATCCGGATACATGCACAGGCAGCTGAGGCTCATGGCTCCTGCAGACTGTCCCATAAGGGTGATCCGGCCCGGATCTCCGCCGAAGGAAGCAATGTTCTCATAAATCCAGTGAATTCCGCATACCAGATCAAAAAGGCCGAAGTTCTCGCTGTTATAAAGAGAGAACACATTCAGACGGTATCCTATGGAGACATAAATGATCCCCCGCTTTGCATATACGGTGGATACACCGTAGGGCAGCTCTTCCACCGTTCCGGTCTCATAGCCGCCTCCATGGATAAAAACCAGCACCGGCAGATCCTTCGCCCGGGCAGGTGTTACGATATCCAGGGTGACATAGTCCTCGGTAAAAGTTACCTTTTTGCCATAGCTGCGAAATTCCTTATGATAAAACTCTTCGGGGTCTTCTTTCCGGTAGGTCATAAACTGCAGCGCATCCGCTCCGGTTTTGGTGGCATCCAATGTGCCCTCCCAGGATCTTGTCTGCACCGGCTTTTCCATTCTGGCCGTGGATGCATAGGGAATCCCCGTAAAATAGGAAACAGCTCCATCGGTTAATCCTTCGATGGGGCCGCATCCGGTGTCCAGTGTAATGTGCTGTGTGATCTTTGTACGGTCCATGGCACGTCCTTTCCCCAAACCTTATTTTCCCGTGACCAGTCCTTCCATCACGATGTCCACCACCTGATGGAGGGCTTCCTTATATTGCAGATTGTTCCGGATCAGGAAATCCCCATGGTAACAGGTCTCCATGCCGTCTGCCAGCATTCTCCGGATCAGTTCCACATTCATGGGACGAAGGATCCCTTCCTCCATACCCTGACGCAGCAGGGCTTCAATAATGCCCCAGTTGTCCTCGTAGGCATTCATAAAATAGGTAAAGACTTCCGGTGCATCCTGTTCCATCTCGTAGAGACGGCGCAGATTGATCTTATCCTCATGTCTGGCTTCGATGGTCAGTGCGGCAAAGAGTTTTTCCTTTACGCCCATATGGGGATCCCGGAAGATCTCCTGCTGCCGCACATGGATGCCTTCATGGGCATCATCGATGATGGACTTTAAGATATCATTCTTGCTGAGGAAATACTTATACACGGTCTTGCGGGAGATCCGCAGTTTCTTCTCAATATCGTCCAGGGTAAAATGGCACCCTTTTTCATTAAAAAGTTCGATCACGGCTTCCATGATCTTTTCTTTCATTTCCATATTATGCCCTCTTGGTTGTGAATTATTCACATATAATATTTATATAGCAGGGGATTAATTCTGTCAACATTCACAAACTTGCCCTCGTCAAAAAGTTTCCGTCTGTCAAAAAAGGTCTGTCCCGCAGGACAGACCTTTCTGTAATACACGATTTCCGTTTTATCACGGTTCATACAATTCTCAGGGCAGGATCCGGACTACCTTGATGGGGCTTCGGTAGTAGGCACTGCTGATGCGGATACCGGTCTTGGGGCTGCTGGCATGGATGACCTGGCCGCCGCCGATATAGATCGCCACATGATTGATGGATCCGCTCTTACCATAGAAGAACAGGTCACCGGGCTGTGCGGAAGATGCAGAGATCTTCGTTCCGCTGTTTGCCTGGCTTCTGGAAGAATGGGGCAGATTGTAGCCGAAATGCTTAAATACACTGAGGACAAATCCGGAGCAATCCGCGCCCTTGGTCAGGCTGGTGCCGCCCCATACATAGGGATTTCCCAAAAACTGCTTCGCATACTGACACAGATCCACACGCAGATCCGAAATACCCTGGCCGTACAGCAGTTCCTTCATGGTGATGGCAGTATCCAACTTCTCCTGGATCTCCACATATTCACCGGATACATACACCTGCTCGTCGTCCAGCATGACTGCCACCCAGCCGTCATCGGTCGTCTCTACATATTCCAGTTCCTCGCCGTGGGGAACGGTGGTTACCACCGGGCAGTCGGTGTTGGGCTCTTCCCGGATCTTTAAGGCATCACAGGTCACCACTGCTCTGGTCTGCACCAGAGAACTGGCCATCTGTCTGGCCAGAAGGCCGGTCAGAAGGTATTCACTCTTCACATAACCGTCCACACTGCCGGAGGTGATGTGACACCACTCTCCCAGCTCTTCTACGATCTCGCAGGCAGCCTGCTTGGGAAGCTTTCCCACCAAAGATGCGGAGGTATCTGCCGCAGCACGGATATTTAAATTGTTTTCTTCTACATTACAGATGCCCAGGTTGGTATACCCCCAGGTCAGATCGGTAGGATCCATGTCCTCAAAGGTATCGGCATTGCCCAGTACATCCATTAAAGGTCCAACACCTGCTGTATTCAGGGCATTGGATAAAGAATGGGCTTCTGCGCGGATCCCGGTGCCAAGCACGGAACAGACCGTAACACAGCAAAGCAGGGAGCGCAATACGCCCTTGTGTTTCAAAAAGGGGAGTTTTCGTTTCATAAAAATATTATTACATAAATATTAAATTATTACAAGAATGTTAACAGGCATGTTTGTTAGCAAGTTTGTTAACAAACAAACAAGTTTGTACGCAAACTTTGTTAACGAGCATCCTCTGCATCGTTGGCTGCCTTTAAGGCATAGGCAATGTTGTTGGCATGGTCACCGACACGCTCCAAGCCGGATACGATATCGGAGAAGATCATGCCGGCTTCCGGCGTACACTCGCCTCTGGAAAGACGGTCCACATGATTTCGCTGCATTTCCCGTTCCTTCTCGTCGATGTGATCCTCCAGGTTGTTGATCTCATCGAAGTGCTCGTCGTTTCCGGTATTGAAGGCATTGATGGACAGGCGGATGATCTCGTTGACCATATCCATCATCTCTCCCAATTCCTTAAGGGCGGGCTTACTGAAGGAAACATCGTCCTGCTTTCTCTGACGGGCGGCATCCGCAACGTTCTCTGCGTGATCACCGATCCGCTCGATATCGTTTACCACATGGAACAGAGCACCGATGCTGCGCATATCTTCGATGGGCAGGGTGGTCTGGTTGATCTTTACCAGGTAATTGGTAATGGCGTGGTTTAAGAAATTGATGTTCTCTTCTACTTTATAAACCTCGTCGATGTCATCCTGATCCAACGTGATCAGGGCGTTCATGGCGCGGTTTAAGTTCTCACTGGCAAGGGAAGCCATACGGTCAATTTCCTTCATAACTTCCACAACGGCTGTGGCAGGATTTAAAACCACCTTAGAGCCGATATACTGCAGCTGGAAATTGTCGCGATATCCCACTTTTTCGTCGCTGCCGGGTACCAGCAGATAGGTCAGATCCACGATCTGCTTGGACAACGGCAGGAGCATGATCACCTGTACGATCTTGATGATGGAGTGAGAGTTTGCGATAAACCGGCCGTTGTTGCCGCCGGAGATCTTCAGGATCACGTCCACAATGGGATCTTCCGCAAAGAGGAAGATCACAAACATGATCACCGTACCGATGATATTAAACAGCAGATGGATCAGCGCCGCACGCTTTGCATCCTTCTTTCCGGGAATGGAAGCCAGCACGGCAGAGGTACAGGCACCGATGTTACATCCTAAGATAATGAACAGACAGATATTCAGCTCCAGCAGTCCCTGATTGGCCATCAGAAGGATGATGCTGACCGTAACGGAGGAGCTCTGGATCACAGCGGTCAGCACCGTTCCCACCAGAACGCCTAAGATGGGGTTGGACAGACTGGATAGCGCGTTAACCACCTGGGGTACGTCCTTCATACCCGCCATAGCGCCGGACATGCTATTGAGACCAAGGAACAGCACACCAAAGCCCACGACGACTTCCGCCACCTTGGGAAGGGTACCCTTCTTGCCGAACATGGTCACCAGGACGCCTGCCAGAAGGATCACGGGAGCGACCTGTGAAAAGTTAAAGGAAACCAGCTGAGACGTAACGGTGGTACCGATATTGGCACCGAAAATGACTCCGGCTGCCTGATACAGATTCATCAGGCCCGAGTTAACGAAGCTGACGACCATTACGGTACAGGCAGAGGACGACTGGATCACGCCGGTAAAGATGATACCTACCAGCATACCGGTAAAGCGGTTGGTGGTCAGCTTCTCCAAAATGCTACGAAGTCTGGCACCCGCCACCTTCTCGATCCCTTCGCTCATGACCCGCATACCGAACAGGAATAATCCCAGGCCACCGGCTAAAGAAAGTAAAATGGAAATATCCATGGATTTATTCACCTTTTTTCAAAAATTTATCGACCGCAAACCAACTTTGCCGTCATTATCCATTGTACGAAAAAAGGCTATCAGTGGCAAGCGAAATAATCAGCCGCCTGCCTTGCGTCTTCATGCATCTGTGCGGACAGTTCCTCCACACTGTGAAAGCGCATCTCATTTCTGGAATGATGGAGCAGTTTTACGCCCACCATGGTATCGTAGATCTCCTGATCAAAATCAAACAGGAAGGTTTCCACGGTAACACTCTTCTCCTCGGATACGGTGGGACGCATCCCGATATTGGTCACGCCCTTGTACCAGCAGCCGTTTACCAGGGTTTCGGAAAAATACACGCCGTAAGGGGGCAGAAGTTTTTCCTCTTCCGGGATCAGGTTTACGGTAGGCATGCCGATCACATGGCCCAGGCGCTGTCCGTGGCGGACTCTGCTGAGGATCAGATAGGGACGCCCCAAAAGACTGCAGGCCAGCTCCATATCACCTTTTGCCACAGCTTCCCGCACATAGGTGGAGCTGATCTCCCGCTCTCCTAAGCAGATCTTGTCGATCACGGAAACTTCATAGTCCAAAACAGGCGCCATTTCCCGCAGGAGCTTCGCATTGCCCATTCCCCTGTCTCCAAAGGACAGGTCATACCCTGCTGCAATGTAGCGCATCTGCATCTGTTTACAAAGGATGTTCCGGACAAAATCTTCAGGCGAAATGGAAGCGCTCTCTTTGGTAAGGGGATATTCCACCAGAACGTCCACGCCCAGTTGCTCCAGCAAATGTCGTTTTTCCAGGTTCGTGGATAACAGCTGGCATTCCCGTCCGCCGAAAAAGATATCCGGCAGGGGATCAAAGGTAAAGACCACTGCCTGCAGGCCCTTCTCCTTTTGTGCAAGGATCTCTTTAAGAAGCGCCATATGTCCCTGATGGATGCCGTCAAACTTTCCGATGGCGATGGCCGAGGGCTTTTTTAATTGAAAAGATGTTGTCTCCTGTATGATGTCCATAAAACTTCCTATCGATCCGGCAGAAACATCTGCTCCGGATACAAACGGCCGTCCGGATTCCCGTCCTTATACAGGGCACAGAAGGATCCGTCGGTATCGTATATTCTATAACACGTGTTACCGATCTCGATCTTATCAGCAAAACTGTCTTTGGTGAGGGGATTTCCGTTTAAAAGATATTTCCGGGCCGCATCCCTTATGTGCAGGGCCGGGTACTCCTCCAGAATCCGGTCCGTGGGGATCAATAATTCCTCCAGACGTCCCTCGGCCCGATAGCGTTCCACCTCATCCAGGGTATGGGCTTTCTCCAGGGGAAAGATACCCACTTTGGTGCGGACAAGAGAGGTCATCACCGCTCCGCATCCCAGGAGTTCTCCTGCATCGGCACAGATGGTCCGGATATAGGTTCCCTTGCCGCATTGGACGCAGATCTTTGCATCCGGATTGTCATAGGACAGGATCCGGATGGCGTCGATACGCACTTTTCTGGCAGGCCGTTCCACCACCTTGCCCTCTCTGGCAAGCTCATAAAGGCGCTTTCCTCCAATAGAGATGGCAGAATACATGGGCGGGACCTGTTCTCCTCTTTCCTGTACCTGCGTAAAGGCATCCTCCAGCTGCTGTAACAGAATGCCGGTAGCATCTGCCTTAGACCGGATCTCTCCCCAGATGTCCTGGGTGTCACTGGTCAGGCCTAACCGGAGGGTTGCCACATATTCCTTGTCCTTCTCCGTCATATAATCACAGAGTTTTGTGGCATTTCCCAGGCAGACAGGCAAAACACCGGTCGCCTGGGGATCCAGTGTGCCGGTGTGTCCGATTTTTTTCTGACGGACGATCCCCCGCAGTTTTGCAACCACATCATTGGAGGTATAGTCCTGTTCTTTTTTGATGTTGATCAGTCCATTGAGCATGTTTTATTCCATTCCCAACTGCTTTGCAATGTGGCCGGATAAATTGTTGACCACGTCATGGAAGCTTCCGTTCATGGTGCAGCCTGCAGCCTTCTTGTGACCGCCCCCTCCGAAGAAGGTGGCGATGGAAGCCACATCCACAGCGTCTGAAGAACGCATGCTGACTTTATATTCCTGGGTTGCGGTCTCATACATAAAGATCGCCACTTCCACACCTTTTGTCAGGCGCAGCTGGCTCACGATCCCATCTAAGTCCTTGGGATTTGCCCCGTAAAACTCCATGGTCTTACGGTCCACACTGCTGACGATGCAGCGACCGTCCATAAACAGGATACTCTCAAGCAGCGCCCTGCCCATGATCTGGTTCTGCAGATAGGTCTTTTCATAGAAGGTCTCATCGATCAGTGTGGCAAAATCAAATCCATAGCCCACCAGCTTCGATGCCACTTCCAGGGTATGCACGCCGGTATTGGAATACTGGAACACACCGCTGTCATGGATGATCCCCACGTACAGGGATTTGGCCAGTTCCTCATCCAGATATTCCGGCTCCATGAGATCATAAAGGATCTCGCAGGTAGAGCTGGCATCCGGTCGGATCTCCCATACATCTCCCAGTCCGTTGTTACTGATATGGTGGTCAATGACCACGCGTTTTTTTGCCAGGTCAAATAACCGGGCTGCGTTTCCCAGACGGTCCGTGGTGGAGCAGTCCAGGGCAATAAACAGGTCATAGACCGTCTCGTAGGTCAAAGACGGATCCGTCTCATCCTTTACATCCTTCACATCCGCCAGACAACGAAAGATTTCTGCCGGTTTTTCCAGATAAAGGTCCACCTGTGCATCCGGAAATACCTTTTTCAGGTACCGGTACATTGCCGTGGTAGAGCCTACGCAGTCGCCGTCCGGCCGCACATGTCCGGAAATGGCGATGGTCTTAGCGCCTGCACATTCATTCTTCAGATTCAGCATCTTTTGCCATTACCTCATCGATCAGTTTCGACATATTGACACCATATGCGATGGACTGATCTCCCACAAAGGTCAGCGTGGGAGTGATACGAAGGTTGATCTCCTTCGCAAGGGCGCTGCGAAGAAAGCCTTCTGCGCTCTTTAGTCCTTTCAGTGTATTCTCCAGCTCTTCATCTCCGCCGAGCACACTGATATATACTTTACAGGTCTTAAGGTCCGGCGCTACGGAGACTTCCGTTACGGAAGTCATCTTGGAGATCCGGGGATCCTTAACCTCCCCGCGGATCTTCTCTGCCAGGACCCGTAAAACCTCTTCATTGATACGTGTCAGTCTGTTACTGTTTTTTCTCATGTTCTCGGTACCTCTACCATCTTGTACGCCTCAATGGTATCCAGTTCCTGCATCTGGTCAAAGCCATCGAATACAAGACCGCATTCGAAGCCTGCCTTTACTTCCTTTACATCGTCCTTGAAGCGCTTCAGACTCTTTAAGTCGCCCTCAAAGATCTGCTCGCCTTCACGGGTGATACGTACCTTGCAGCCACGCTCGAAGACACCGTCCAGAACGTAGGAACCTGCAATGTTGCCGATCGCGGACGCCTTGAAGATCTGACGAACCTCTGCATGACCGATGACCTTCTCCTCGTAAACAGGAGCCAGCATGCCCTTCATGGCGTATTCTACATCTTCGATGGCCTGGTAGATGACCTTGTAGAGCTTAACTTCTACTTCTTCACGGTCTGCCAGCGCCTTTGCCTGTGCATCTGCCTTTACATTAAAGCCGATGACGATGGCATTGGATGCGGAAGCAAGGGAAACATCGGACTCGTTGATGGTTCCGACACCGGTGTGGATACACTTCACCACAACTTCCTCGTTTGAGAGCTTCTCGAAGCTTGCCTTCAGAGCTTCTACAGAACCCTGTACATCTGCCTTTACGATCAGATCAAGCTGCTTTAAGTTACCGGCCTGGATCTGGCTGAAGAGGTCATCCAGACTCATTCTCTGCTTGGTCTCAGCCAGCATCTTCTCCTTATGTTCTGCCAGATAGGTCTGTGCATAGCTCTTGGCTTCCTTATCGGTATCGTGTGCCAGGAATACTTCACCGGCATCGGGTACATCGGAAAGACCAAGGATCTCTGCGGGAGTGGAAGGACCGGCTTCCTTTAACTTCTTGCCGTTTTCATCCAGCATCGCACGCACCTTACCGGAGCATGCACCTGCGGAAATAAAGTCACCTACATGTAAGGTACCCTTCTGTACCAGAACGGTCGCAACAGGGCCACGGCCCTTATCCAGCTTGGCTTCGATCACGAGACCTCTTGCGGCACGCTTCTTGTTTGCCTTCAGGTCCAGGATGTCTGCGGTCAGCAGAACGGTCTCTAACAGAGATTCGATACCTTCACCGGTCTTGGAGGAAATAGGAACAAACTCCGTAGAACCGCCCCACTGTACGGGAACCAGGTTGTACTCCATCAGTTCGTTCTTAACCTTCTCCGGGTTGGCATTGGGCTTATCGATCTTGGTGATCGCTACAATGATCTCGGTTTCCGCTGCTCTCGCATGGTTGATCGCTTCCACGGTCTGCGGCATAACGCCGTCGTCCGCAGCAACCACCAGGATGGCAATATCGGTGGCATTGGCACCACGCATACGCATGGCGGTAAATGCTTCATGTCCGGGGGTATCCAGGAAGGTGATCTTCTGGTCATTTACCCGAACGGTATAAGCACCAATGGCCTGGGTGATACCGCCGGCCTCACGATCGGTAACGTTGGTCTTACGAATGGCATCCAGAAGGGAAGTCTTACCATGGTCAACGTGACCCATGACGCAGACTACGGGAGGACGCTTCACCATGGTGGATTCATCCTCTTCGTCTTCCTTCAGAAGTTCTTCGATGACATCCACCTTCACTTCCTTCTCGCAGATGATATCGTAGTCGATGGCGATATTCTCTGCTTCTTCGTATGTGATATCGGAATTGACCGTTACGATCTGTCCCTGTAAAAACAGCTTCTTAATGATCACGGAAGGCTGCATCTTCATCTTATCAGCCAGTTCCTTGATGGTAAGGGTCTCAGGAAGAGTGATCACCTTGATCTGCTCTTCTACTGCCTCTACCTTCTTTTCAGGACGGATAAAACGTCCTGCCTTGGGCTTCTTGCTCTGACCATCCTCTTCGTAGATCAGATCCTTCTTGGACTTACGGTCTCTGTCTGCCTGGAAGGAACGACGCTTCTCATCGCCGTGCTTATCGCCGCCCTGTGCAGCGGGTGCTTCCGTAAAGTTTCCTCCTCGGCCCTTATTAAAGCCTCCCTGGCCGGGTCTTCCCTGACCGGGTGCTCCGCTTCCGTTAAAGGGTCTGCCACCCTGACCGGGTCTGCCCTGGAAAGAGCCGGTTCCCTGGCCGGGTCTGCGATCTCCGCCCTGGCCGCCACGACCTGCAAAGCCGCCCTGGCCCTGTGGTCTGGGTGTTCCCTGGTAGCCGCCCTGGGGACGACGATCGTCTCTTCTGCCTGCAAAGCTGCGATTTGCAGAAGGAGCGCTCTGGGGACGCTCTCCGGATGTAACGGGTGCGGAATTGGTCCTTGTTTCTTCTGTCTTAGGTGCAACCTCCTGGGGAGTCTCCACCTTGCGATTGAACTTGGAGGCACGATCCTGAGGATTGGAGCTGGGTTTGATCAGCTGCCGCTCTCCCATAGGAGAAGAAGGTCTCTGGGTGGGACGTACCAGAGGTCTGTTGTAAGGGTTCTGACCGCCGCCCTGTCCGGGTCTACGATCGGTACCCTGTCCCTGGCCCTGCTGTCTGTAACCGTTGTTAGGCTTGTTATTGCCGGTTACGATAAAGATCTTCTTTTTCTTTCTGGGAGCATCCCCTGCTTCCGGTGCTGCCGGCTTCTTGGGGCTCTGCTCACTCTTTTGTGCTTCTGCTTTTTCTTCTTTGGCAGGTGCCTTGGGCGCTTCTGCCTGGGGCATTTCTGCCTTTTCCTTCTTTACAGGCTTTGCTTCGGCAGGCGCCTCTTTCTTTGCTGCGCTCTTTCCGCCAAAGTGTGCCTTTACTTTATCGATCAGATCCTCTTCCACAGAACCGCGGGTGGTCTTTGCCTCTCCGCCGTTTGCCTGTGTGAACTGTAATAACTCTTCACTGGTTATGTTCAGTTCCTTTGCGAGATCAACAATTTTTTGTTTCGCCATTTCCTACCTCCGAATTATCTTGATTCATATCCTGTAGTGCTTTTTGGATCGCCTTGGCAAATCCTGCATCCATCACTGCCAGAACAACACGTACATCTTTTCCTATGGCCTGAGCTAACCGATCTCTGTCGTCATAGGTTATAAACGGGATCTCCCGAAAATCGCACATATCGCGGAAATGCTTCTTGGTGTTATCCGAAGCGTTCTCTGCCACGATGACCAGTTCCGCCCGAAAGCTCTGAATGGCTTTCTCTGCGGAAAACTCACCACTGGCGATCTTGCCCGCCTTCTGTGCCAGTCCGATCAGGGACTCCACTTTATTTAATTTCCCCATGACTTAAGCTCCTCTTCCAGTTTGTCATAGACTTCACCGGGAATCTGCATCCCAAAGGATCGCTCCAGCGCATGGTTTTTTCTTGCCTTCCGGAGACACTCTATGTCGCCGCAAAGGTAAGCGCCCCGGCCGTTCATCCGTCCGGTCCCATCCACACAAAAGCTTCCTTCCGGTGTTTTCACAATGCGGATCAGTTCCTTCTTGGATCTCTTTTCTCCGCATCCGATGCATTGCCTAACAGGAATTATCTTTGCCATCTTGTTCCTCCATCCTGCAGGAGCGGCAATCTTCTACAGGTCTTTATTCCTCGGAGGTATCTTCCTCGTCAGATCCTTCAAACTCTTTATCGTATGACTCATCGTACTCGTACTCTTCCTCGTCATACTCATCATAATCATCCACGTAATCCTCGTAGCGGAATCCGGGTGTATCCTTTGCCTGGGTCTCGCTCTTGATATCGATCTTGTAGTTGGTCAGCTTCGCTGCCAGACGGGCGTTCTGTCCTTCCTTACCGATGGCAAGAGACAACTGATAATCCGGAACAACCACCTTTGCGGTCTTCTCTTCGGGATCTGCAAATACTGCAACGATCTTGGCGGGAGACAGGGCGTTCTGGATATAATTTCCGGGGTTCTCATCCCACTCTACGATATCGATCTTCTCATTGCGCAGTTCATCTACGACCGCATTCACACGGGAACCGTTCTGACCAACGCAGGCACCTACCGGGTCAACATCGGGAGAGATGCTGCGAACTGCCATCTTTGTACGGCTGCCGGCTTCTCTGGCGATGGCCATGATCTCAACCACGCCTTCCTTGATCTCGGTAACCTCTTCCTCGAACAGACGCTTTACCAGTTCGGGGTGCGTACGGCTTACCAGGATACGAGGTCCCTTGGGTGTATTGTTGACCGATACGATATAAACCTTGATACGCTCTGTGGGACGGAAGGTCTCACCCTTTACCATCTCATTTTCCATGAGCAGGCCGTCTGCCTTACCAAGGTTGATGCTGATGTTCTTTCCAACATAACGCTGTACGATACCGGTAACAACGTCCTTTTCCTTCTCGAAGTACTCGTTGTAGATCACGCTTCTCTCTTCCTCGCGGATCTTCTGAAGGATCACGTTCTTTGCGTTGGTGGTTGCGATACGGCCAAACTCCTTGGACTTGATGTCCACCTGGATGGTATCGCCCACCTTGCAGCCGGGCTTCAGATTCAGTGCATCGGGCAGAGCGATCTGCAGCAGATCATCCTCTACATCCTCCGCATCCTTTACAACTTCTTTGTCAGCAAATACGCGGAATTCGCAGGTTTCGCGATCGATCTCGACCCGGATGTTATCAGCCTTGCCAAAGTGCTGTTTGCAGGCTGTGATCAGAGAAACTTCAATGGCATCAAACAAAGTCTCTCTGCTGATGTCTTTCTCTTTCTCCAGAATATCAAGGGCTTCCATTAATTCACTGTTCATTTTTCCGTTTTCCTCCTGTGGGTTAACCTTGTTAGAAATCCAAAGCCAGTCTGATGACCGCTATTTCATCTCTGTTTAGTGTGACCTCTCCGGTCTCGTTTTCAATGGTAATGGTATCTGCATCAAAAGCCTTCAGGCTGCCGGCCAGTTCCTTAACGCCGTCCTTCGCCTTATAAAGCTTGATCTCCACATCTTCTCCGATGCTCTTAGCCAGATGCCGGTCCTTTTTTAATACCCTTCCCAGTCCCGGGCTGCTCACCTCAAAGGTGTATGCATCCTCAATGTAATCTTCCCGGTCCAGGACTTCGTTCATGGCACGGCTCACGGTTTCGCAATCTCCAACCGTTACACCGCCGGGCTTATCGATATACGCCCGCAGATACATCTCGCTTCCTTCCTTCACATATTCCACATCGTAGATCTCCACGCCTGCGGCCTGTGTGATGGGAGCAAGGAACGCTTCTGTCTTCTTCTCGATCTCGTCTCTCTTGGACATGAAATCCTCCCACACAACAAAAGAAGTGGACTCGCAAGTCCACTTCATACACTACTCTTTTAACTTAACATAGAGAACTTTACCACTTTCACAGGGAAAATGCAAGCCCTCCGTTAAAATTTCCCGTAAAATACAAAC
This sequence comes from Lachnospiraceae bacterium, assembly GCA_024689465.1. Taxonomy (GTDB): domain Bacteria; phylum Bacillota; class Clostridia; order Lachnospirales; family Lachnospiraceae; genus JAILDL01. The sequence continues at coordinate 129 of JAILDL010000040.1, read as the reverse complement.
GCCACCCCCGGAATCAAAGTTCCGGAAGCAGCATCCTGGGTTGGGCTGTTTAAAAAACAGTCGCAGCTCGTATCGGAATCGAACCGGTGATTCTGCCGTGAGAGGGCAGCGTCTTAACCTCTTGACCAA
>JAILDL010000007.1 GCA_024689465.1 Lachnospiraceae bacterium | reverse complement strand
TTATTTCAGCAGATAATCATCATACACAATGTCGCTTCCGGTAACCACTTTCCAGCTCTCGATGCGGTAGGTGCGGCCTTCCGGATTATCGGCAGCGCCGGGATAGAGGATGGTCACATCCACGTTCAGGGTCTGGATATCGGAGACGAATTCGCTGAAGGACTTGGAAGAACCGGCCTGAGCGAAATAATCCTCTTCGGACTGGGAGGAAGCATAGATGCTGCTTAAGGTATCATCCAGATCCATCAGGGTCTGCTCTGCTTCGTTGCAGGCTTCGTAGTAAGCACTGGTCCGTTCCATGACCCGGTTTGTCAGCTTTTCGTCAGCGGTGGCACTGGTAAGAGCCAGGACTGCAAAGGAAACCAGCGTCAGGATAACGAAGATCAACAGGATGGAGGATAAGCCAACCTGCAGGTTCATCTCGGTTTCCTTCTGGAAAAAGGCTTTATCGGTATGCTTTTTAGCAGGTTCCATATGTCGCAAGGTCGCCATCAGTTATCGCCCCCTTCCTCATCCTGCAGGGCTTCATAGGAGCGGGGAATGTATTTTTGTACGGAAAGATCGTACAGCAGCTTGTCGCTTTCCGGAGCCACATCCCGCAGATCATAGATGGTAGCTTCTCCCACATGCATAGGGGAGGAGCAGTCCAGATACAGGGTCACCTGAAAAGCGGCTGCAGAAGCGTCACAGATCGTCCAGTTCTCGTCCAGGGTAAAATCATAGGAGCCGGTAACAAAGTCCGGCTTAAAGGGCGTAGAGAGGCCATATTCCCGGGTAAGCACCGCGCCGATGTTGCCGGCATCACCTTCACATCCCAGGAAGACTTCCGCCAGGTTCTCGGCCCACATAACGGCGTGGGTCTGGGCTTTGCTGCGCTCGGAAATGGAGCGGGCCTTCACAAAGATCTGCAGACAAACAGCACCGGTCAATGCGAAGAATAAGATCACAATGATCAGTTCCATCAGGAATATGCTGGATTTGGACTGATGAATACGGTATTTCATTGGTCCGTCCCTTCCGACTGGTCGGAGTGGGTGGCGATCATGAGATTGACCGCTTCGTCCTCCGCAGTCTGCAGATGGATGGTGTAGAGTTTATCCCCGACCTGGGTAATGGTAAAGGATTCGCAGGCCATGATCTCCTGTCCTGCGGACAGAGGAATATCATTTCCTGCAGTGGTAAACAGCTCCCGGATACTGCCATCGTAGGCATAGATCAGGGTGTTGTAGTCTTTGTCGTTGATGGTCTCGGAAATGGAGATCACCGGCACGGAGTCTACGGTCTCCACGGATACAGCATTGGCGGTATCCAGAGAGTGCATCCGCTGGGTCAGATAGGCATAGCTGGTCCTTGCGTCGTAGTTCTGCTCCATGGAGGACACAATATTACGGTAAATATTGGTCCCGGAAAGGATCAGAAGGGCAGAGGAGATCGCAAAGACACCCAGGAGTGCGATCAGAAACAATATATCGATTACATGCCGATTCTCATCTATGTTCATAGTTACTTTCTGCCGCTGGGCGGCGTATTCTGTATCCTGTCCTTGGGCAGGTCTTTTTATTGTGAGGCTTGGGAGCCTGTTTGTTCATTTCCGATCGTGGATCCGCGAATCAAGGGTGAGCCCATTGGATCGCGGTAAGTTCTTCGGATCAGCGGTGGCTCCGACGGATCACGGTAACATCCGGGCGGATGTTGGAACCGATGGCGTTGTAGTCCACGTAGAACAGGTTCTCGTCATACATCAGGCCGTAGTGCTCCTTCAGGTAATCCAGGCTGGGAGGATAGGTACCCTCCACGGCGTAGCACTGGATGATGCCACGGGTAAGTGCCCGGTTTAAAGCATCCTCCTGTTTGTCCAGGGTATTGCCGCTGACCATGGTCAGCCCCCGGAAGAAGAGGAGAAAGGCGATGGCGATCACCACTAACGATATGGGGATTCTCTTAAGCCGCTGGATAAAACCAGATTGCTTTTCAAAGCGATTCATAATTACCCCTGGAACGAATCATATCGTTCTTTCAATACTTGTGACGAAATATCAGAACAGGTTTTAATATCGGATCCATCTTAATAAGATCAACCGATGGTACTCATAACGCCCATCAGAGGCAGGATCACGGAAAGCAGGATCATGCCCACGATCAGGGACAGGATGATGACCAGGATGGGCTCCAAGATGGCCAGGTTGTGGTTGATCTTCTGGGTATTGTTGCGATCGTAGTCTTCTGCGATCTTGTTCATGGCGGTATCGGTGGATCCGCTCTTAAATCCGACGTTGATGATCTGGCTGTGCAGGTTGTTGAAAATACCGGTCTTTGTAATGGCTTCCGGGAAGGTAGCGCCGGTTGCGATGGCCTTCTTACACTCTGCGATCTTTTCCTGCATATCCCGGTTGGCGGTCAGGGTTGCCACCAGATCCAGACTCTTGTAGGTGTCCAGACCGGATGCGATAGTCATGGCCATACCGCCTGCAAAACGGCCTCTGGCAATGTCCAGATAGAAGTTTCTGGTAGGACGCCATCTTTCCAGGAAATCGGTGAGGCGCTTCTTGCCTTTCGCCGTGCGGGACATATACAGATAAACAACTACCAGAACAGCAAGGAACAGCAGGAATGCCAGAGACAGGCTGCTGAGTACATTGCCCACTTTCATCAGGGTACCGGCGATGCCGCTCATTTCCGTACCAAGCTGTTCATAAACCTGCGCAAAGATGGGAAGCACCCGGGTCATCATGATGATGATGACAAAGAGCATCATCAGGATCATGAGGATAGGATAGCGGACCGCACTCTTGATGCTGTCGGAGATCAGTTCCTCCCGCTCATAGTATTCGGCCAGGGAGGCCATGACCGTGTCCAGATTTCCGGAGGATTCTCCCAGACTGATCATGTTTTCCACATATTCCGGAAAAACACCGGAGCTGTTGATGGCAGTGGAAAAGCTTTCGCCTTTGGAAGTGACGCTGTAGATGGATTCGATGATCTTTCTGCCATCCTTGTTTTCCGTATCCTGCAGCATGATGTGCATGCTCTCGGCGGGGGTGATGCCTGCCTGGAGCAGGAAGGCAACCTGCCTGCAGAAGGTGGAGATTTCGTTATTGTTCAATAAACGTTCCTGCATAATATCCTCCAGATGGATGTGAGAATGTGTAAGGCAAAGGGCGATGAACCGGGATCAGTAAATGTACTTTACAGAGTAGTTATCGCCTTCACCGATGTATTTTTTTAGTTCCGCTTCTCCGGTGGATGCACCGAAGGTGGGATCCATAAGCTGCCAGGAGGTTCCGTCAAACTGGATGACACCGTTGACCCAGCCCACGTCCTTGATATAGGTACTGATCCAGGCATGGTAGGCAGTGCCGGCGTAGCCAACCTCCATACGGGTGGGAATGTTCTCCACACGGAGCATGGTGGTCATCAGGGCAGCATAATCCAGGCAGATGCCGGTGCCGCTGTGCAGGGTGTCGTCCACGTTGCACAGATAACCGCTTTGTACGGTGTCTGCCTTGTTAAAGTCATAGGTTACGTTCTGGATCATGTAATTATAGACGTTCCGCACCACATCCAGATCGTTGTCGGCGGAATAGGCCAGCTCTTCGGCTTTCTTCACGGCATCGGAGCCGGGGATAAAGTCCACATACTGATTGGGATACAGGGTGGAGCCGAATTCATTGGAAACATGCACATTGGTGGAAGCGGTCATACAGGTGGAATACTGATTGCCGCTGATGTTTTCATAGATGGACAGGGTATAGTCCCCGTTTCCGGAGGAAATGGGAAAGGCCTCCTGCTGAGGTGTCAGGTTATAGGTATAGGTCACACCGTCGGGCCCGGCGATCTGGAACTTCACTTTAGGGCAGTCTCCGGTATACCAGGCCATGAGATAGCCTTCGGCGGTATTGGAGCAGTCGATGTGTGCCACTTCGTTTTCGTACAGCTCGATCCCGGGAGCAGTGGGCACCAGGACTGTGGTGGAATTGTCCCTTGTTCCCTTCTCGGAGTTTTCCGGAGTTTCCACCTGAGGCAGTTCGCCTCCCTGGGAGGAGGAACCGCAACCGGAAAAGACGAAGACGGAAACCAGAAGCAGTGCCAGGATCCTGGAAAAACGATATGCAGTTGTCTTATGCACAGAATCCTTGCCGCTCATAGGTTCACTTTCTGGGACTGATCAGCAGGTGCAGGGTATGACCTGAACCGGTGGGGATCATGATGTTGTAGGTTTCTCCGTCTGTATAGGGAAAAGCGATCGTGCCGTTTTTTTCATCATAGAAAGTGACAGGAACTTCATTGCTTTCCTGATCCAATATGACAATGCTGTCATAAATCACATCATCCCCTACAAAGGTCATGACCAGATTGCCTTCCGAATCCACATGGTGCTCGGAAAGTTGCAGCTCCTTCATGGGAGAAACGTGTACCGCCACTTTCGCCGGTCTGAAGGCGAAGGGCATGAGGAAGGTGAGGATGAGTACGATGATGCTGACCAATTCCCACCGCTTATAAGGCTGGGTGTTGACGCTTGCCCGAAGTTTTAATACATCCACGGGGATCGGAACAGGCTCCAGACCGCTGGCTGCCAGGATATTCTGAAGGGTATCGTTTGCTGCCTTCGTATCCATGGTATATTTCTTTTTCTTATTTTTGTATCGGAACAAACGAATCACCTCCTTTTCCCCAGCATCTGTTTGATGGCGGCTTCTCCCGATTTGAGATAGCGCTTTACAGAACTGGTACTGAATCCGGTCGCATCGGCAATGTCTTCGATCTTCATATTGTTGAAGTATCGCATAACGATCACCTGCTGCTCATTTAAGGGCAGCGATTCGATGGCACGATGCAGACGCCTGGTTTCATCGTTTTGTTCCGTCCGGGTTTCCGGATTGGAATCGATGTGGTCGTCGCAGATGGTCTCCATAGTTTCGGAATCTGTGACAACACCGTACTTGGCATCGGTTTTTTTACAGATATCGAAGCAGACGCTGAAACTGATCTTATTTAACCAGGCAACGAACAGCATCGGATCTTTCAGATTTTGAATATTCCGCAGCGCATTGATATAGATCTCCTGCACTGCGTCCTGGGCGAGATAATCGTCCCTGAGATAGTGCCTTGCGTAGTTGTAAACCTTTTCGTAGGTCAGAGCGTATAGTTCCGCGAAGGCATTATTGTTCCCTTTTCGGGTTTCAAGAACGAGCTCGGCCAGATATTGATGGTTCGGCTCTTTCATGACAAAACTCTACTTTCGGACTAGCCTTCGGTGTGCAGGTTACGGTACATGTAAGTGATCAGCTGATCGAATTTTTTAAACTTCTTTTCACTGTTGAGTACGTAGGTATGTTTTGTCTCGATGGGGGTATCGGGATGGGATGCATTAAACTCCGCCAGACCTTTTTCCAGATCCCGGAAGAAATCCTGCATCTTCTTTTCGTCACATTGATCGAATACGGCCAGGTATTCGTTACCGCCGTTACGGCCGATGAATCCGTAAGGAGAACCGGCTTTTTCCAGCAGCTCACAGAACCGGAGGATCAGAGCATCGCCCTGGTCACGACCGATCTTGTCATTTAAATCCAGCAGGTTGCTGATAAAGAGCATGGCGCAACCCAGCTGATCCAGCTGATCGTTGTTTCCGTAGGTCTTAAAGATCAGATCGCAACTGTAACGGTTGGGGATACCGGTCATGGCATCCAGATAGGCCTTGCGGTTTAGATCGTGGGTCTGCTCTGCGAAAGAACGCAGACGGATGAAATCGACGACGATGAATACCAGAGACGAGATCATGGATATCCAGGTGATGGTACACAGGATAAACAGACTGCGGTTACTGAAGACACTGACCCGAAAAACGGGATGCAGCAGGATGATCAGGAAAAAGGTGATCTCCAGGAGCACGACGATACTCAGCTGGATGACCTTTAACCTCCTGAAGTAGGATAGGATATTTGTCTCTTCCATAGAATTGTTTCCTCCCCCTCGGACAGAAAAAATAGGCACCTTTTAGTATACCATAGAACGTTGCGGATAAAAATTTTACTTTTTTCAGAAATTATTGAACCGTTTTCGGTTTCCGCATCGTCTTTACTAGTGGAAGGTAGAAAAGGAAAGATACGACTATGACACTTTACTATTTAAGGTATGGATTGTCCTTATTGGATTATACCGTAACCGTGATTCAAGACGAAGATGTTGCCTTAGCGCCGGGCCCTCAGAAGAATTACTTCGGTGGGGCGGTGCTTTCCATGACTCTTCTCGTTCTGGCGGCAGTTGTGGTATGCTATATACTACGATGTCAGGCAATGCGCAAACGCATCGCCGAGCTGAACACCCATCTTTTTGACCATCCGGAGCGTCAGATCACGCCCGGCTGGAACATCTGGAAGATGAAGGAGCAGATCCGATTGCTGGAAGGAGAGGCTGTTAAGGTATGGCAATGATCGACAAGATCCTGGATAATGTTTCACAGGCCGGGTCCTATGTATCCGTAAAGGCCAAGGAGACACGCACCGTTGCAAAGATTCGGGCGGAGATCTTAAAGGCAGAGAAGGAAAAGAAGGATCTGCTTTCGCAGATCGGCCTGGGCTATTATGAGGCGGTAAAGAAGGAAGAAGCACTTCCCAGTTTTGCCCCCATCATCGCGGAACTGGACGGGATCAACAGTAAACTGGAAACTCTGAAGAAAGAATTAAAAAAGTACAGATAATATCTTAAAAAGAGGCGTATTTTACGTCTCTTTTTGCGTATTCGGTTGCTTTTGTCAAAAAGGGTGAGTAAAATAATAGGCGAAGAATGTTTTTCGGAACACTTTACAATAAAGGAGGCTTATTTCATGAGCAAAATGAAAGCAGTGATTCCTGTTCTCTTTCTGGCAGCTGTTCTGTTCCTGATCCCGGGAACCAAGCTGAACGCAAATGCGGCCGGAGCAACGTATGTGGTTGCATACGACAGCGCAAAGGGACAGTGGATGTACGAACCCGGCTCTCAGTGGAAAGATTCTGATTACCACCGTGAGATGTATTACTTAAAGCAGGTTATTCAGAACGGAGACTTACTGGTCATCACCGGTAAGGGATCTCAGAACCTGATCCTGGAGCTGAGCGTTTCTCTCAGCAACCTGACCGTTCTGGGCGGAAACCCTGTAGTCGTTTACGCAACCGATATTACCGATTGCTATGTTACAGAAGGTGCAGTTGCTTCCGTAAATGCAGGCACCATCCAGAGAGCCTATGTTTATAACGGCGGTACCGCAAACTTTAATGCAACCGTTAAGGATCTGGAGATCAAGGCAGGCGGCACACAGTCTCTGTACAGCAACGCTTCCGCAAGCGGCGTTGTAGAATATGTAAGAGGCTCCAACGATTATCAGACACACTGGGAGTTCTACAATGTAACCGCCGGCAAGCTCAGCGTTGTAAACGGCGTTTGGAAGACTGATGCACAGTACTACAGCAGGACTCCTTCCGCAAAGCCTGCAGCTGCTACTCAGACCAGCACCTCTACCGCTGTAAATACCAGCACAGACATTTCTCTGGTATTTGATCCGATCTTCTACGCAAACAGATATCCGGATCTGAAGGCAGCAGGCATCACCACCGATGCACAGCTGAAGAGCCACTTCCTGACCAACGGTATGAAGGAAGGCAGACAGGGACATGCACAGTTTGATGTACATGCATACAAGGATCGCTACACAGATCTGCAGAAGATCTACGGCGAAGACCTGACCCAGTATTATTATCACTTCATCAACAACGGTTACAGAGAGGGCAGAAAAGCTACCAGATAATCGGCACACTGCATATGATAGAGATAAGGCTATGGCGCTTGGCGTCATAGCCTTTTTTATGTGTGGCCACCTGGCCACCCGGTCCTTCAGTGTGAGAATCTGGCCACCCGGCAGGTTGTGGCTACCGGGATGTTTGGGGTTTGGCCACCCGCCGGGAAGATGTCCCCCGGGGACTGCGGCTTCTCTAGAAAAATGCGCTTACACGCATTTTCCTTCGCTCGCCGCGGTCTGCGTGAGCAAGCGAAAAGCCAGACAAACTCGTGCTTCGCACTCGAACAGTGTCTGTTTTTCGCTTACTTGCCCTTGCTCGCTAAGATCCGCCACAATGATCCCCTTGGGGACACCTTCCCGATGGGCGGACGAAGAAAAAACATGCCTGCAAGGTAAATCCAGCTTGCATAAGCGATAGAAACAGTACGGAATCTTTTATACTTTTTTAATTGAATCAAGTTGGGGGAAGTTTTATCATACTCTTTGTACTAATATGTAAAAAGAGTTGTGGTTACGGACCATATCATATATACCAAGGAGCACTTTATGGCACTGCGTGACGAGATCCGGGCGGAACAGTCCAAGTTAAAGGACAAGCCCTTCAAAGATAAGTGGAATTATTTCTGGGACTACTACAAGATCCATGTGATCGTGGGAATCTGTCTTGTTTTCTTCATCGGTTCGCTGGTGAAGGATATGCTGGGGAACAAGCCCTACGGCTTTTACGGGCTGCTGCTCAACTCCACCAGCTATGCGGAGATGGAGCCTTATGAGCAGGAGTTTGCACAGATCATTAACCTGGATCAGGATAAGTATTCCATCGACATCGACAATACCACCAATGTAAAGGCAGACGGCTATGATGAGCTGACCATGGCTTCCATTGAGAAGATCATGGCTTCCATTGCAGCATCCGAGATCGACGTATTCGTGGCAGATCAGGATACCATCCGGAAATACGGGTACAATGAGACCCTGATGGATCTGCGGAATATCCTGCCTGCGGAAACTTTGGAGAAATATAAGGATCAGCTGCTCTACATCGATATGCTGGATGTTCGCTTGGAGCAGGAGAAAGCCATGAACATTTTCGGAGAGACGCAGACGGAAGAAACCGACGCGACCGGAGACGGGGAAGACTTCGAAGCAGCCGGAAGTGGCGCAGGCACAGCTGGTGAAGGTACAGAAAACTCCGCGGATGAAGCCGCAGAGGCTACAGAAACGGAAGAGGATCTCTTTGCCATGCTTTACACGGATCCCTCCGGTATGACGGAGCCGGTTCCGGTAGGGATCTACCTTACGGATTCCAAGGTGCTGGAGGAAACCCAGTCCTATTTAAACTGCACACCGGTCTATGCCATGCTGATCAACACCAAGCATCCGGCCAATGCGGTTTCTTTCCTGCATTATCTCACCGGAGATGCACCTCTGTCAGAGGACGATATTTTTGCCATCGAAGCGAAAGCAGCTCTGCTGCAGTAATATAATTATACCGACCGGAGTAACAGTGACAGCGCATCGCGCGGCAAAAGAGGAATGGTATGGAACAGGATCGGAAACAGCGGCAATCCAAAATGACAATGGAAAAGCGGGCGGATACGAAAAACGGTATTCTGCGCCTTATCTTTGTTGCCCTGGCAGTGCTGCTGGAAGCCTTATTCCTCATAGGCCTTTTGGTTACCGGGCTTCACAAATATGCGGAACTGATTTCCATTTTCGTGCGCCTTGCGGCACTTATTCTGGTGCTGGCAATCTACAGCCAGAAGAAGACGGCATCCATTAAGATGCCCTGGATCATTCTGATCCTTGTCTTTCCGACCATCGGCGTTTCTCTTTACCTGCTGATCGGTCTGTCCGGCTCCACCAGGAGAATGAAGAAACGCTACGAAGAGATCGATCGGGTGGTCTTTTCCCATCTGCCGCAGGATGAAGCTATTTCGGACAGCTTGCATACAGCCTTTCCCCAGTGGGAAGGTGTCAGCCGTTATATTTGCAGGCAGGCTCTCTATCCGGTTTACAGGGATACGGAGGTTACCTATTTTGAAGATGCCGCAAAGGCTCTGGAAGCCCAGAAGGAAGCCATTCGCGGTGCGAAGCAGTTTATCTTCATGGAGTATTTTGCCATCGAAGACCGGGACAGCTGGAGAAGCGTGGAAGAGCTTCTGGAAGAAAAAGTCCGGGAAGGCGTGGAAGTCCGCGTCTTTTATGACGATGTGGGCAGCGCAGGCCTGACGAATACCGATTTTGCGAAGAAACTGCAGAAAAAGGGCATCCGGAGCCGTGTGTTTAACCCTATGACTCCGCTCTTTAACATGTTCCTGAATAATCGGGATCATCGAAAGATGACTATTGTAGATAACAAGGTGGCCTTTACCGGCGGCTATAATATCGCCAACGAGTACTTTAATGTGACCTCGCCCTTCGGACATTGGAAAGATACCGGGGTGCGCCTGGAAGGGGATGCGGTACGGGCCATGACCCTTACCTTCCTGGAAATGTGGAATGCCGTACGGGCAGACGATGCGGACGATGCCAATACGGCCGCCTATGTGGAGAATACAGCCAAAACCCAAAAACCGGGTGGATTTGTTCAGTTCTATGCCGACAATCCCATGGATAAAAAACCGGTGGGAGAGGACGTGTATCTGGGGATCATGAATCGGGCAGAGCGGTATCTGTACATCATGACGCCCTACCTGATCATTACGGATGAGATGAGCCGGATGCTGGGAAATGCCGCCAAGAGAGGCGTGGACGTACGGATCGTTACGCCGGGCATCCCGGATAAGAAGCTGATCTATCAGCTGACCCGTTCCTATTACAACCGTCTGGCCTTTGACGGCGTGCGGATCTTTGAATATACGCCGGGCTTTTGCCACGCCAAGATGTGTGTGGCGGACGATACGGTAGCAACCTGCGGAACCATCAATCTGGACTATCGCAGTTTTTATCATCATTTCGAGGACGGATGCCTGCTGGTGGGATGCGGCGCTGTGACAGACATAAGGAAAGACTTTGACGATACCTTCCGGCAGTGCCGGGAAGTGACGGAAAAATACAGGACCGGCCGCTCTGCGGGCCTGCGGTTCGGACAGCTTTTGCTGCGCCTTTTTGCACCGCTCTTATAGGACAAGTTTTTCTCTTATCCTGGTAAACTTTCCATAAAAACAGGCCGGTATTATGGTAAGATAGTTTCGTAACAGATCATGTATGTGCCGTTTGTTTCGGCAGAAAGCGGGTATGAAAATGGGAAGCATTGCAGATATCATCGATATCTTAAAGCAGGTAAACGGTAATAAGGAACTGATGGCCCAGATCGCCAAGGCAGATCCCAAGCAGGCAGTTGCTCTTTTAAAGCAGGCTAACATCAATATCACCGAGGACGATATTAAGAAGGTGCAGGAAGCGGTAGCGGACGGCAAACTGGATCTGGGAGATATTAAGAACCTGGCAGGCACGCTGTTTAAGAAGTGAGCGGCACAGCCTGAAATATAAAATAAACACAAGAACGGAGTTATTATGGAAAACGAAAGCTTCAAGGAATGTCTGGTAGAACATAAGGGAGGCGGAGCCTTAAAGGCCCTGCAGGTGCTGCTGATCGCCATTACGGTGCTTCTGGCAATCCTGGGTATGTTTAATATCCTGTTTTGGATCGTTGCGGTGGCAACCGGTGTGGGCGCTTATTTTGCCAAGCTCAATTCCAATCTGGAATATGAGTACCTGTATATGGAACGGGAACTGCAGGTGGACAAGATCATGGACAAGAGCCGCCGGAAGAAGGCTGCCAACTATGAGATCGGCCGTATGGAGATTCTGGCACCCTTCCATTCCTATCACCTGGATGATTACAAGAACCGCAAGTTTGATTCGGTAAAGGATTACAGCATCGGCGAAGAACTGCAGCCGGACCGTCGTTACATCATGATCTACGACGGCAAGCAGAAGGTGATCTTATCCCCTTCTGAGGAGATGGTGGCCATGATCAAACGGGATGCGCCCCGCAAGGTGTTTACGGACTAAAAATTCAGACTGTCAAAATAGCTATGGGATGGTTATTTTGGCAGTCCTTTTTTTACCTTTTTACTAATTGCACCTAAGGGGGAGTTCTGTTACTTTTAATTATAATAAATATAAGCTCAGCTTATGAAGAACCTACGTAACCTGAGCCAATGAGTATAAATCGTTCAGAATCGTGTAGGATTATCGGAAACGCGCTTTTGGCGCAGATTTCAAATCACACAGGAGGAAAACAACAATGGGACAGATCATTAAGGAAGGCATCACATTTGATGATGTGCTCCTGGTACCCAGCTACTCCAAGGTTGTTCCGAATCAGGTTGATCTGCATACGCAGCTGACCAAGAAGATCCGTTTGAACATCCCCATGATGAGTGCCGGCATGGATACCGTTACAGAGCACCTCATGGCAATCGCCATGGCCAGACAAGGCGGCATCGGTATCATTCACAAGAATATGTCCATCGAGCAGCAGGCAGAGGAGGTTGATAAGGTAAAGCGTTCCGAGAACGGCGTTATCACCGATCCTTTCTCCTTATCTCCGGAGCATACCCTGCAGGATGCAGAAGCGCTGATGCATAAGTTCAAGATTTCCGGTGTGCCCATTACCGAGGGCAGAAAACTGGTGGGTATCATTACCAACCGTGACCTGAAATTTGAAACCGACTTTACCAAGAAGATCAAGGAGTCTATGACCAGTGAAAATCTGATCACCGCTCCCGAAGGCGTAACCCTGGAAGAAGCCAAGAAGATCCTGGGCGATGCCAGAAAAGAAAAATTACCCATTGTTGATGCTGACTTTAACTTAAAGGGTCTGATCACCATCAAGGATATTGAGAAGACCATTAAATACCCGAATTCTGCCAAGGATTCTCAGGGACGTCTCCTTTGCGGTGCCGGTGTAGGTATCACCGCCAACGTATTAGAGAGAACCGCTGCCCTGGTTGATGCCAAGGTAGACGTGATCGTTCTGGACAGTGCACACGGTCACAGTGAGAACGTATTAAACTGCATCCGCATGATCAAGGAGAAATTCCCGGATCTGCAGATCATTGCAGGTAATGTGGCAACCGGTGAAGGCACCAGAGCTCTGATCGAAGCGGGCGCAGATGCCGTAAAGGTAGGTATCGGACCCGGATCCATCTGTACCACCCGTGTGGTAGCAGGTATCGGTGTTCCCCAGATCACTGCCATCATGGATGCTTATGAAGTAGCAAAAGAGTACGGTATCCCCATCATCGCAGATGGTGGTATCAAATACTCCGGCGATATCACAAAGGCCATCGCAGCAGGCGGTAATGTCTGCATGATGGGCAGCATCTTTGCAGGATGCGACGAGAGCCCGGGAACCTTCGAACTGTTCCAGGGAAGAAAGTACAAGGTATATCGCGGCATGGGTTCCTTATCTGCCATGGAAAACGGCAGCAAGGACCGCTACTTCCAGGAAAATGCAAAGAAGCTGGTTCCGGAAGGCGTAGAAGGCCGTGTGGCTTACAAGGGAACCGTAGAAGATACGGTATTCCAGTTACTGGGCGGTCTCCGCTCCGGTATGGGCTACTGTGGATGCCAGACCATCGAGGAGTTAAAGGAAAACGGCAAGTTCATCAAGATCTCTGCCGCATCTCTGCGTGAGTCTCACCCGCATGATATCCATATCACCAAGGAAGCTCCCAACTACAGTACAGGAGACAACTAGAAAAATTCCAGCTGCCATACAGGAGATAACTGGAAAACTTCCAACTGCAGTACAGGAGATAACGAAGAAACTCCGAAAAATAATAAAGGCGGTAAGTGGTACACAAACGGACCACTTACCGCTTTTTTGTTATGCGCGGTTTTTCAGCTGATATTGTTTGGGCGAGATGCCGATCTGTTTGGAAAAACGCCGGGAAAAACTGGAGTAATTGTTATAGCCTACCATGAAACAAACGTCGTAGGGCGAGTTGCTTTCAAGCAGTAATTTTTGTGCTAAGGCGATCTTTTTGGCATTGATGTAATGCTTCAGGGAATCGCCGGTGGCTTCACTGAAGGCACGGCTTAAATGGTCGCTGCTGTAGTGCAGGTCGGCCGACATGGCATTGATGGTGATGTCATCCGACATATGGTTGTCGATATAGTTCAGGATCTTGGTAACGATCACGGGCATGGAGTTTTTCTTTTGCGTGGCAGGTATGTTGGCACAATAGGTGTAGCAAAGCAGAAGAAATTCCACCAGGAGGGCTTTGGCCAATACCTTATGCCCATAGGTATCGCTGTTTATGGCTTCCTCTAAGTTTTTGGCAATGGAGATAAACCGGGGAAGGACTTCCTGAGGGACCTTTAAATGGTTCATGTTGGGAGAAGCAGCATTACGAAACAGGGTACTGAAATCCGTTTCTTCATCGCCCAGATCCTGCAGAACCTTGTACTGAATGTTGATAACGATCCGTTCATACCCGTTGATATCCACCAGATCCAGTCCGTGAAAGACCAGAGGACTGATAAAAAACAGATCGCCGGTTTCCATTTTATACAGGTCCGGTTCGATCATGATATTCACATCTCCCTTTAAATACATAACGATCTCGAACCCATCATGGTTGTGTACGGTTTTAATATCGGACGGAGTGATCCTTGCTTTTTTGTGCTCACAGATGATCGGCTGATCGATCACGCTGTAGGGGCAATTTATGCATTTTTTCATTTTTCTCCTCTGCACACCAAAATCCTTTGTGCAATTTTATATCGGAAAATGCAAAAAAAATATTGCCTTTTGTGTATTTGGTTTAAAAAACCATAGCCTATGATTAACTTATAGCATAGGAGGTTAGGAGTGTCAAAGATCAGTTTTGATAACCGGTTGAATTTCACATACGAAGCAAAAGCATATTCCGGTGTCAATAAGATCGCGGCACTGGTACGACAGGACCTTTACCTGGTCACCGGGTTTCATGCCGGGGAATATACCAGGGGAAGTAAATGCAGAAATCTGATCATATACGGGACCGTAGACAAAAGCGATTACCTGAAGGAACTGGAAGAAAACGGCCGGATCAATCTGGACGAGATCCGGGGGAAATGGGAGGTGTACCGATTTGAGGTATTGGATCATCCCATGGACGGTGTGGATCATGCGCTGGTTATCGCGGGAAGCGATAAAAGAGGCACGATTTACGGACTGTTTCATTTATCGGAACTGCTTGGCGTATCGCCTCTTGTAAACTGGAACCATGTTTTTCCCAGAAAACGGAAAAATGTCAGTTTGACGGATGCAGTAAATGTTGTCAGCAAGGAGCCGTCGGTTAAGTATCGCGGCTTTTTCATAAACGATGAGTGGCCTGCCTTTGGGAATTGGGCCACAGAGCATTTCGGTGGGATCAATGCGAAGTGCTATGAGCGGATCTTTGAGCTGCTCCTTCGGCTAAAGGGGAATTATTTTTGGCCTGCCATGTGGCACTCCAACTTCAGCATGGACGGACCGGGACTGGAAAGTGCCAGATTGGCCGATGAACTGGGCGTTGTGATGAGTACATCCCATCACGAACCCTGCATGCGGAGCGGCGAAGAATACGGGTTACTGCGGGGGAAGGATTCTCTCTACGGAGATGCCTGGGATTTCCGGAAAAACCGGGAAGGAATCACCCGCTTTTGGAGAGACGGACTGCTCCGGAACCACTCCTTTGAAAACGTGATCACCTTGGGAATGCGGGGAGAAAGAGATTCCAAAATCCTGGGAGAAGAGGCTTCCTTGCAGGAAAATATCGACCTGTTAAGAGATGTGCTGAAGACGCAGAATGATCTGATCCGGGAAACGGTAGAGGAAGACCTGACAAAGGTTCCCCGGCAGTTGGTCCTGTTTTCCGAAGTGGAAGAGTTTTTCTACGGAAACGAGACCACAAAGGGTCTTATGGGAGATCCCGAATTAAAAGATGTTACCCTGATCCTTTCCGATAACAATTGCGGCTATACCAGGACCCTTCCCGATGATGCCATGAGAGCGCATCCCGGTGGGTTCGGAATGTACTATCACATGGACATGCACGGCGGGCCCTATTCCTATAAATGGATCGGCTCCACCTATCTGCCCCGGGTATGGGAGCAGATGACCCAGGCCTACGACTTTGGCGTGCGACAGATCTGGGTGACCAACGTGGGCGATGTAGGGACACAGGAGCTTGGCCTTTCCTTCTTCCTGGACCTGGCCTATGACATGGAAAAGTGGGGCGGAACCGATGCCGCCGTTACGCTGACCTACATGGAGGAATGGACCAATAAACAGTTTGGAGCGATGTTTCCTCTGTCCGGCCGAAACAAGGCAAAACAGATCCTATGGGGCTACACCGGTCTTTTGGAAAAGAGACGGCACGAGATCATGAACGATGGGGTATACCACCCCCTTCATTTTGGGGAAGCAGACCGGATCCTTGCCACCAGTGAGGAGATCCTTAAGAATGCGGAGGCATTAAAAAAGAAGGTTGCGCCCGAACATCTGTCGGCGTTTATCTCGCTGTTGTATTATCCTGCCTGCGGAACCGCCAATCTGATGAAGATGTGGATCCTGGCAGGAAAGAACCGGCTTTTTGCCCACCAGAACCGCATGGAAGCCAATGACCTGGCAAAACTGGTGGATGCCTGCGTCGCAGAAGACGCTGCGCTGATCGAATTATACGAATCGGTGGACGACGGCTATTACAAGGGCTTTGGCAAGTCCGAACACGTAGGATTTATCAACTGGAACGAAGAGGATAATCGTTATCCCATCCGGCATCTGGTTTACGGAGCCCATGCTCCGCGCATGATGGTTTCCAGAACCGATGACGAACACTACATGACGGGGCTGGAGTGGAATAACCGGCCGCAGACCTGGAACGATATGCTGCGCCCCGATGTGGATCAGATCGTATTTGAACTGATAAACGGCAGTGAGATCCCTTACCGCTATGCGATCACAACCGATTGCGACTGGCTGAGTTTTTCCAGGACGGAAGGGGAAGTGGGAAAGAAAGAACAGGTCATCGTAAAAGGGGACAAGGGCCTGATATCCGGAACCGCAACAGGAGTGTTTACCATCGAAGGGATCGGCATCGGGAAGACCAATGTCACGGTGGAAGCCTTCTCCGGAGAAGTACCGTCAGGACGGTTTTTGGAATGGGATGGCTATATCTGCATGGAAGCAGAGCATTATTCCCGTAAAGAGGATGTTCCGGAAGGCGGTTTTACCCTGCTTTCTCCCTACGGAAGAAGCGGAAGCGCCATAAAGGTATTTCCTTCCAAAGCGGATTTTACCCGGAAAGAGAGCCGCCCCTATGTGGAATACCGGTTTTTTACCACCGAGGAAGGTCCCTATGACCTGACCTTTGAACTGGCGCCTACCACGCCGGTTACGTTTAAACCCATTCAGCTTTTGGGGTATTCCCTGAACGGGGAAGAAGACAAGATCGTGAATACGGTAAAAGAGCCGGATCTGCCGTTTTATCCCAGTGTGCAGTGGGCAGTGGAAGCAAAAGAAAACGTAAAAAAAGTAACCGTTCCCGTAACCTGTCAAAAGGGCGATAATACGCTGCGGTTCTACGCAGTAAGTCCCGGGATCATTCTGGAACGGATCCTGCTGATAAAAAAAGGGACGACGATCCCGGATTCTTATTTGGGGCCGAAAGAAAGCTACATAAAGCGCGCACCGAACGGTTAGGGGAGCGCTTTCAGGATGGCTTCCGAAAAAACGGAAAAAAGAATACCCAGGAGGAAAGAAATGAGCAAACAAACGGGGAAACGCTCCAAGGTACGCTTTGGCGTCTATATGAAAAAGTACTGGCAGCTCTATGCCATGTTATCTCTGCCGCTTTTGTACCTGCTGATCTTTAAATATGTCCCGATGATCTACGTGCAGATCGCTTTTAAGAAGTATTCCCTGATGGAGAGCGTGTGGAAGCTTCCCATTGCGGCCAACCATGGCTGGGAATATTTCATTAAAGCCTTCAGCATGAACGACTTTAAATATGCACTGCGAAATACGTTGACACTGAATCTGCTGGATCTGTTCTTCGGGTTCCCGGCACCCATCATTTTTGCACTGGTGCTAAATGAACTGTGCTTCCCGCGTTACAAGAAGATCGTGCAGACCATCGCCTATATGCCCCACTTTTTGTCCTGGGTCATCATCTACAGTCTGGCGCTGCAGCTGCTTGCTCCCAACGACGGGTTTGTAAATATGATCATCAACGCCCTTGGCGGCAGTTCCATTCCTTTCTTAAATGAAGAGAGTCACTGGATCGGCACTTACATCGGATTTGGTATCTGGCAGAACTTTGGATGGGGTTCCATCATCTACCTGGCAGCGATCGCGGGAATCAACCCGGAGCTGTACGAAGCAGCCTCCGTGGACGGAGCCGGAAGATTCCGAAAAATGTGGCATATCACCCTTCCCGGCATCAAACCCACCATCGTGGTTCTTCTGATCATGAGTTTGGGCAACATTTTAGGCGGTGGCTTTGACCGTCCCTTTGCCTTCCAGAACAATCTGGTCATGCGAGTGGCGGACGTTATCTCTACGTTTGTATATCGCGTCGGTATCAAGGGGCTGCAGTTCTCTCTGACCACCGCGGTTGGTCTGTTCCAGTCAGTGATTGGCGTGCTCTTCCTTTTGATCGCGAACTATATTTCACGCAAACTGGGTGAGAGAGGAATCTGGTAAGGGAGGACGCAGGAATGAAAATAAAATCGAGAGCCGACAAGACCTGGGATATTGTATTTGTGATCTTTTGCCTGATCGTCAGTGCCATGTGCATTATCCCGATGTTAAACCTATTGGCAAAATCTTTAAGCGGAACAGATTATCTGGTGCGAAGCGAGGTATATCTGCTTCCCAAGGGACTGAATTTTAACGCTTATTCAACGGTATTAAAGGATGCAAAGTACATCCGGGCATTTGCTTGGACCGTCTTTTTGACAGTGGTCTGCACCATCTGCTCCCTGACCATGACCACCCTTTGCGCATATCCTTTGATCTTTGAGAATCTGCGGGGAAGAAAAGGCATCAACATCTTTATCACCATTACCATGTTCTTTAACGCAGGAACCATTCCCAATTACCTGCTGATGCAAAAACTGCATCTGCTGAGTAATCCGCTGGTTCTGATCATTCCCGGTGTGATGAGTGTCTACAACATGATCATCATGCGCAGTTTCTTTTACGGGATTCCGGACAGCCTGCGGGAATCCGCAGAGATCGACGGTGCCAGCTTATTCCGCATCCTGATGAGTATCTATCTGCCACTGTCTAAGCCGGTTTTGGCGACGCTGGCATTGTTTTACGCAGTAGGACGTTGGAACGGCTATTCCGATGCGCTGATGTACATGCGGGATGACCGGTTTTATACCCTGCAGCTGTTGCTTTACAACATCATCAACAACATCAATCAGGTGGAAGTGGCGACACAGGAGGGCTTCTCGGCACCGGGACTTTCCGCTTCCCTGAAGGCAGCGGTGGTTATGTTTTCCACCATTCCCATCCTTTGCATCTATCCTTTCCTGCAAAAATATTTTATCCATGGCGTAACGCTGGGAGCAGTGAAGGAGTAAACAACGGTTGTCACCCCAAGGGGGTTAACACATAAATTTTTCACGGAGGTATGATTATGAAGAAAAAGCTAGTTTCATTGTTTCTCGTAGCTGCTATGGCACTGTCCATGGTAGCATGCGGATCATCCGACAGCGGTTCCGCAGCAGAGACACCTGCAGCAAGTACGGATAGTGCTGCAACCACTACGACCGATACGAAGACCGAGACGGTTGCGGAACCGGAAGTAGCATCCGAACTTACCGACGGTAAGTTTGCAGACACCAGAAAGATCACGGTTGAAATCTATGACAGAGGCAACGAAGGCGGATCGGATCCCGAAAATAACATGTACACCGAGTACATCAAGAAGGGGATGCTGGAAGAGCATAACGTAGAAGTAACCTTTAAGAAGGTTCCCAGATGGACGGAAGTAGATGATATCAACAACCTGTTAGCTGCAGGCGAAGCTCCTGATATCTGTGTAACCTACAGCTATCCTACTGTTCTGACCTATGCGCAGATGGGCGGCGTCATCGACTTAAGCGAGATGGTTGACACCTACAAGTCGGATCTTCCCAACCTGTGGAACTGGTTAGGCGAGCAGAACATTTACTGGGATAAGGACCCCAAGACCGGTACTATTTGGGCACTGGAAGGAAGACGTGCAGAGCAGCAGAGGATCAATACCTTTGTTCGTAAGGACTGGCTGGATAAACTGGGCCTGGCTGTTCCCAAGACCACACAGGAATTTGAAGATATGCTGATCGCTTTCCGGGATAATGCAGATACCCTTCTTGGCAAGGACGCTTCCAAGATGGTTCCTTTCTCTGTAAGCTACGATATAGGCTGGAGAGCTGCCAACATCATCACTTCCTTTATGGATCCTGCGATCTCCGATAAGGAGTTCTACATCAACGGATTTGATGACAGAATGGTAACCCAGACTTCTACCAAGGACGCTGTAAAGCTCCTGAACAAATGGTACAATGCAGACCTTATGTGGAAAGACTTCGCTCTGTACGGAAGCGGAGATACCACCGAAGATGATATGATCAAGGCCGGTTATGTCGGTGCTTTCCAGCACAACTGGGATTACATCTTCCGTAACGGCGAAGACGGCATTAACGCCAACTTAAAGAGAAACATAGGAGAAGACGCTGAGTTTATCGCGATCGACTGCTTTGAAAATTCCAACGGCAAGTATGCAAAGTGGCTGTATTCCCGTGCAGGAGACAGAAAGCTGTTCTTCCCCACCACCAATACCGAGCCTCTGGCTTCCCTGTTATATCTTGACTTTATCTCCAAGCCGGAAACCGTTAAGTACCTGCAGGCAGGTGATGAAGGTGTGACCCATGAAGTACTGGATAGTGGTGCAATCCAGATCATCGCTGCAGAAGGCGATGCCATCCAGAACTCCGGAAAGAACATCGACTACACCATTACCTGTAACGGAACAAACTTTGGTGATGAGACCCTGGCTGCTCTTTCCCTGGCATACGGTTATGCAGAAGCAGATCCCGAACTGGTGGATCAGGCAAACAAGATCGCTATGAGCGACGGCCTGGATCCCAAGAACGTGAATGTTGGTGTGATCGAAGCGGAAGCAGGTGTCGGCGATACCCTTTCCGCAAAGAGAGATCAGATCTACGACAATGCAGTGGTTGCTTCCGAAGCGGACTTTGATACAACCTGGGACAGCTACATGGCAGATTACCTTTCCTCCGGCGGACAGGCGATCATGGATGAGAGAGCTGCTAAGTGGGCTGAGTATTTCGGTGATGCCGATATGCTTCCCTGATCCTGTGACTCCTTGATCCGTTAAAAATCGATCAGTATGCAAGTGCCCCGTGGACAAGTCTTTTAGAGACCTGCCACGGGGCCTTTTTTTGACTTTTACCCCATGTTTTTATATAGTTGAATCAGCAAAGAACCCTATGATCTTTTGGGGGACAATCCGATTTTTATGGAGGGAAATATGGCAAGAAAAGTAGTATTAGCAGGTGCATGCAGAACCGCGATCGGAACCATGGGAGGTACCTTAAGTACAACGCCCGCACCGGCGCTGGGGACGATCGTTATTAAGGAAGCTCTTAAAAGAGCCGGCGTAAAGCCTGAACAGGTAGATGAAGTGTATATGGGCTGCGTTATCCAGGCGGGTCTGGGACAGAACCCCGCCAGACAGGCAGCGGTCAATGCAGGAATCCCTGTAGAAGTTCCGGCAACCACCATCAATGTTCTTTGCGGGTCCGGTCTTCATTGTGTAAACCTGGCCGCGAAGCTGATCGGCATGGGAGATGCAGATATCATCGTAGCAGGCGGTATGGAAAACATGTCCATGGCTCCTTATCTCTTACAGCAGGGACGTTACGGATACCGCATGGGATCCGGAGAACTTCAGGATGCCATGATAAAGGATGCTTTAACAGATGCGTTTGGCGGATATCACATGGGGATCACCGCAGAAAATATTGCAGAGCAGTGGCATCTGACCAGAGAACAGCTGGATGAGTTCGCTGCCTGGTCGCAGAACAAGGCAGAAAAAGCCATCGCAGAAGGTAAGTTCAAAGAAGAGATCGTACCGGTTGAAGTGAAGAAAAAGAAAGAAACCATCCTGTTCGATACCGACGAAGGTCCTCGTAAGGGTGTAACCGTAGAGGGCATCTCCGGACTGAAACCCGCGTTCAAGAAGGACGGCGGTGTGGTTACGGCAGCAAACTCTTCGGGTATCAACGATGCAGCTTCGGCCATCATCGTAATGAGTGAAGAAAAGGCAAAAGAACTGGGCGTAAAGCCTTTGGGTACCTGGATCGCCGGAGAGCTGGCAGGCGTTGAACCCAGTATCATGGGAATCGGACCTGTTGCAGCAACAAAGAAGGTTATGAAGAAAGCCGGCTATTCCATCGGCGACTTTGATCTGATCGAAGCAAACGAAGCCTTTGCAGCGCAGTCCATAGCCGTACAGCATGATCTTGGTTTTTCCAGAGATGTATTAAATGTCAACGGTGGCGCCATCGCTCTTGGACATCCTGTCGGATGCTCCGGAAACCGTATCCTCGTAACACTGCTTTACGAGATGCAGCGGCGTAACGCCCACAAGGGTCTGGCAACCCTTTGCGTAGGCGGCGGTATGGGATGTGCGGCAATCGTTGAGCGGGATTGATCGCAGGACAATGCAAAAATTTTGCAGGCAGGCACCTGAACGGGTGCCTGCTTTTTTTTGCGAAATTTTACAATGGAAACTATAAAGTAAAAAACAGTTTCCGCCGATAACCTATACGGTTTGAACAATATGTAAAAAAACTACCCTATCAAAATATTGCACAAAATAATATTACATAAAATTTATATACAGGGTAATATGCTTTACAGGGTCACAACAGAGACACAGTGGAATGTCAAAGAAACGGCATGAAAACAGATGTTTTTTGGATATTTCTTTCGTTTACATATTGAAAAAAACGTAATACAATCATAAACGTCGAGCTAAAATCATTTTAAGATACTCGCATGATTTTTTATGGCGCATTTCATGCAGCCGTTCAAAAAGTAAAGGGATATAATGCAAAATTACAAGGGATTACGGAAAATGGCCAGCTTAGCTCTGGCCGCTATCATTGTTTTATCTGTAGCAGCTGAAGACCTGGAGGCTTCCAGATCTCTGGCGGCAGGGACAGATGCATTTACTGAATTCTCCGGCACTTCCCCCGATACCTCGGGAGAAAATGGTGGAGAATTTTTTGATGCAAATAATACGGATCTTGAAAATGTGGAAAATTCTGAAACCGATTTCAATACGTTACCGGAACAGAGTGGTGTAAACGGAATCGAAACAGAGGCGGAAACGACAGGGGAAACCACAGCCGAGAGTCAGACTGCGGCAGAAACCGAGACGACTGCCGAAAGTACGGAAGAAACCGCTTCCGAAACAACTGCTGAGGCAGAGACGATCTTCGAAACGACCTCCGAAGAGGGCGAAACATCCGTGACGGATGAGACCGCTGAAACAGACGAGACATCCGAAACGGAGGAAACTGCGGAAACGGAAGAAACCGCGGAAACCGAGGAGACCGAAGCAACCGAGGAAACCGAAGAGACAGAAGAGACAGAGGAAACGGAAGAAACCGAAGAAGAGGAAGAATACGTCCTGGTGTATCGCACCCTGACCGCCGGCCGCGTAAAAGTGGAAGGTGAGCTTCCGGAAGAAGCCATCCTGCGCGCCATCCCTCTCAGCGACCAGGCAGCAGCCGATCTGGTCGGCGAAGACAAGGAGATCCTCTATGCCGTAGATCTGACCATCTTTGTCCATGGCGTGGAATATCAGCCCAACGATACCGTGCGTGTTACCATTACAGCGCCTGTAAACGTAACCACCGATGAGATCGCCCAGGAGGACCTGACCCTCTATCATGTAAACGACAATGCTTCCTTAAACGTGGTGGATATGCAGCTCACCGATGAAGGAAAGATTGCTTTCGAAGCCGACAGCTTCTCTCCCTGGGTTGTTACCGTCAGCGGTTCGGGTCAGAACGTGGACTATCTGGAAGCCGCAGAAGGAAAGACCTTTAGTCAGGCGGTGAATATCCGCTTTTCCGACGCTTCTCTGGTAAATCCTACCACGGATTCCGTCCGTGTGACCCTCTATGGAAATATCCGCGGCAAAACCATCAAAGATGATACCACCCATTCCGGCAGCGCCTTTGTGATCGCAGAGGAAACCTTAAATAGCTGGACGTATGTAGACAGCGACGGAGAAAATCCCGCCACTGCCTCTCTTTCTTATACCTTTACCGACATCCCCGTTTATATCGTGGGAAAGACCGGTAATGCCATGAACGGCGGAAACGGAACCTACCGGATCCCCGAAGAAGGCTTCTACGGCATCGTGGTGGAAACCGTGGAGGGGTATACCCCTTCTACCGGTTCTTCCCAGTCCGGTTATGCCGTTTTACAACCCAATAAAGACGAAAACGATGCAAGATGGACCACTTCTGCCATCAATGTAACCCATACCATTCTCGACCTGGCATACCCTTCCTTTAACCTGGTATGGCAGGATAATCGTAATTATGCCGGTGTCCGTCCTTATACAAACGGCACCAACCTGCGGGATGCAGCAGCAACCGCAGCAGCGGCAGGCAAGTTAAAGCTCTACTACAAGGACGGTGACGATTATGTCGCCGTGGAAGCAGATTCCCCCATTCTGGTAAAAGCAGGCTCTCAAATCCCTCAGCTTACCCAGCCTTCTTTTAACGTATGGAATGTGGCCTTTAAGAGCCTGCCGAAAAAGATCGCCGGCACATCCACGGAATATGAGTGGTATGTAAAGCCCGCCGCCGATTTCCTGACCGACGGAACGGATTACAGCGCTTATTACCGTGCTTCCACCGACGGCTACCTGCCCATCCATGCTGATGGCAGTACTACCCTGACCTATACCTATTCCAACGACGTGATCGGAACCATCCACTGGCAGACAGATGATGTGGATGCGCTTCCCGATATGCCTGCAGACACCGTCTTTTCAGACGGAAACATGCGACTTTATGCGGTAAAAGGAAGCACCACACCTACCCTGGTAGATCCTGCTACCTATACCGTTTCCTGGGAAGAAACTACAGTAAACAGCCGGAAGCAGTGGACTTATACCATTCAGAATCTGCCATTATATGCAGTAAGGGAGAATGATCAGAATACTGTAGATGGCATCGCTTACTATGTTGTTCTGGACTCCACATATACAAAGGATGGTAATTCCTATGCTGTTACCTATAACAACGGTGTCTATAGTACGGATACCGACAAGTGTTACTCCGGCTATGATATCTATGCGACCATAACCGATGACGCAGATTTTACCATCTACAAGCAGTGGTTTGATGATAACGATGCAGAAAGCATTGCCCGGAGAGAGGAAGCCATTTCCCAGGGCATTACTCTGTATCTGTGGAGATACCCCATCAATAAGTCCGAAGCACAGGGTGCTCCGGTTACCAAAAATGCAAGACAGTACACCTACCGCCTGACCGCAGCGGATGCAGGAACCGGTTCGGAGCAGATCCCCATTTCCCTGAACAATTTCTCCAATACGGATTCCTTCCCCAAGTACGATGAACTGGGTTACGAGTATGTGTACTATGTAACAGAAGTTGCTGCGTCCGAGCTGTACAAGGCAGTCTACTTTAACGGAACCGGCGACTTTACAGGTACTTCTTCCGATACATCCGTAAAGAACGGCAAGATCCTGGCCAATGTGCGCTATGCCCTCATCGCGCCCACCGTGACCAAGGTCTGGAACGTGGCAGCCATTACCGATTACATCGCCAGCACCACCACCGTGCAGTTGCAGCGAAGGGAAAACGGCGACTGGGTACCGGTAGAGACCACCACGCTGACCGGATTTACTTCTACCCGTAAGAGCGTGAGCAAGACCTTTGGCGCCGTAAACCTGTATGACAACATGGGCGTTAAATACGAATACCGCGTAGTGGAAACCGGCGTCCGGGCAGGCGGCGGTTTGGAAGCTGTGTTTGAAACCGCAGACTATACCTATGACAACGACCGAAGTGCATGGGTACGTGGGTATGAGTGGAATGACTACAGCTACCAGACCATTTCCGAAACGGATATTCAGGTAAATGACGGCGTGGAAACGGCCGAGATGACTATCACCGATCAGCTCAGCGGCACCAAGAAACTGACCATCCAGAAGGCCTGGTCCGGCGCATGGGGTTACGGAACCGATGACTCCAAGACCGGGGATATTACGTTGGAATTGAACCGTGCCATCGACGGAGGCAGTACATCCCTGTATGCCACCGTTGTGATGCATAAGCCTCTTTCCACAGAAAATGAAGTAAGCGGTCCCGGTGTTGTTACCTTTACACTGGCAAATGCAGATCCTTCTTTTGCGGAAAACAATACTGCAAACCTCAGCGCAGGCCTGGTTTATACTTATGCTTACAGCATCAGCGAAGGCGGGAAAAACTGGCTGACCGATGAGATCACCGTACCTGCTTATACTGCAGATGGCAAACAGTATATCTATACCATGATCGAAACGGATATTACGCCCAGGCTGACGGAATATGCCCAGGAGTACAACAAGACCGTAGACGGCAGGACCATCAAGCTCTATGTCAATAACTACATCGCCACCGGCTCCATCCGAAACCGGATCTCTGTATCCACCGACTGGATCGATGACGGAGATACCTCTCAGCGCTCCGACGTGAAGGCAGAACTGGGAACCATCGACGAACTGGGTAACTTTACACCCGTTGAAAGCACCAGCCAGGACTATCCTTATACAAAGATCCTGACTGCAGGAAGCGATTACTTCTCCTATCTGTGGGTCAACGGCGAAGACTTTATGACCAGTGCGGAGCGGACAGCTTATGATGCGGCAGCTGACAGTGAGAAGAGTACCCTTCGGACCCAGGCTCTTGAGAAGCACCTGAGCATCCGCGTGACTATGAAGGATTCCCGCACCGGCGAATATACCCGCGTGATCGGCAATGCCACCTATGCAGCACTACCCGGAGACGAAAACTACACCATCACTGGTGGCACCGTAGATGCCATTGTCGATGACGGCAGCAGCACCTATCGTCCCGGTTACAAGAGCGTTGTGACCAAAGATGACGGCAATAACTTCGAGATCGAACTGACCCGTGTGGGCAGCAGAGCCTTCACCTTTACCAAGAACTGGGCGGATTCCGACAACGTGCTGGACATGCGAGGAGAT
>JAILDL010000163.1 GCA_024689465.1 Lachnospiraceae bacterium | reverse complement strand
TAAAATTCGATAAAATTGATTGCATCAATCAAATCCTTCGTCCTGTGACAACGTCCCGTCCACAGGCACTTAACGCGCCGAAACCTACTCTGCGACGCACCTAGTGTAGCATATATTGTTTTCTTTGCAAATAATATTTTTTAATTCCACCAAATCAGATCAACTCGGAAGCCTTTCCCCACAATATAGAACGTTTCTTGGATTTCTCTCAATAAAGCTTCACATTTCTGTGATTGCTCCCTTTAAGATATCATGCTTCTGCGGTTGCTCCCTTTAAAATATCATGCTTCTGCGGTTGCTCCCGACCAAAATAACACATTCTCCGCCTCTCAAAAAACTTAGGGCAGAAAATTTACGGGTTTATTCACAACTATAGTATTTGGACCCGTAACAATTTCGCTTTGTTTTTTTTGGTTTACGGGCATCTTCACATTCATGAAATCTATCCCCGTAAAAATCCATAATTTTCAACCTGAATAACAGGGCTCAATTGGCTTTTTACCCGTACAGAATACTGCGGTAACATCCTTATCCATCAGTGCCTTCATACCGTTATAGCCACCGGTCTTATTCCAGGACTGGTATTCCACCAGACTGGGATCAAAGAGGGTGCCTTCTTCAAACAAAGCCTTCTGAATGCCGATCATACGGTTTACAGTATGGGTGTTGTCGGATTCACCGGCGATCACACCGATCCGTTTATGGCCGCAGTTCATCAGATATTTCATCACTTCATAACCGCCGGATACATCATCCAGACGGAAAGTGGGGATCTCCTTATCTGCCGCAATGGCATAGGTCATGACGATGGGCAGATTGTTGATGCTGGTCAGTTTATTGACCGTATGCTCATGCCCTCCGATATAGAGGATACCGTCCACATTCATGGAATCGATCTTGGAAAGGACCGGCTGCAGCGCCGATTGAAACAGAGCTTCATCATGCATCCAGGTGCCGTTCCAGCGGCCGAACAGACGCATATTTTCAATGACTACCTCATAGCCTCTCTCCTCACAGCAGTTCATAACGCCTTCGATCATGGACGGCGCAGAGAAGACGATCAGGTCCTCTGCGATGATGCCGATGGTCTTTGTGGAGATGGAGCGCAGGTTCCTGGCCAGATAATTGGGTCTATAGCCGGTACGGGCCACTTCCGCCATGATCCGGGATGCGACTTCCTCGCTGACTTTCTTCTTTTTTCCGTTCTTTCCGTAAGGTAAAAAACCACTAACGTTGTAGCATGTTTTTCATTTTTGTAAATGATCTTCGAGAGAAAATCGTTTTTCCCTTTTTTCCTCCAAAGGCCTTGACTTTGCCTCTTTGAAAGGCGCAGGATGTGGTATGGAGGATGAAAAATGCGTGATCTGACAGACAGAGAATGGGAGATCCTTAAAAAGCTGATCCCCCTTATGGGAAAACAAAAAGAATGGGAGATCTCCTTTAACCGGCACCACGAAAAATGTCTGTGGGACCGGGAAGAAGATGCTCCCTATTCTGCGGAGGAAGGCCTCCGCGTCCTTATGACGGAATATCGCGCTCTGGAAAAAAGTATCCCTCTTTCCGGGGACGATAAAAACTGCCTGGAAGCTCTGTTCCGGGATTGCCCGTAAGGGCGCTTTCTAACGCTAAAAGCTTACGCCGTTTTTGTAGCGTTTTGCACTGACAGAAGTAAATACTGCATTTTCCGTAAGAGCCTGGCACCAGATGCGTACCGGCTCTTTTTTCGTCCACTCTCCCAGCACCAGAGCGGTATCCGGCGTTCCGCCGGTAACAACGGGCGCAGGAGCATCGGACAGATAGATCCTGCCCATGATATGGCCACCACAGGTAACGGTAAGCTTCACATTGCTGCCTTTAAAGAAGAGCTTGGCTTCCTCGCCGGCATCAAGTTCCGGCACAAGTTCCACCATCTTGTTGCGGCAGTCTGCAAAGGTAATGGGAAGCTGCTCTGCCAGTTCTTCTCCTTTTTTTGGAGAAAGGGTACTGTAGGAGCAGGTCTCGATCTTCTTTCCGCCGTACAAGGTCACCTTCCCAACCTCATCCGTATAATATCTGCGGCTGGTCATAATGGTTAACTCCAGATCTCCTCTGCCTGCAAAAGCAGACAGATCCACGTAAGGATCATCCTTTACGACAGATGCGACTTTCCGGTTATTTACATAGACATCGATGATGCACTGCGCTTTTTCAAAGCCAAGGAACAGTCCGTCCTCTCCTTCCGGCGAATGGATGGTGCGGTTCATCAAGGTGATAAGGGGCGACACGGCCCGGTTTAACCCGTCTGCGTTCATCATGGCATGATAGGGAGAGTGCATGAAAAAGCAGGTGTCCCCAGGCTTTTCCGTTATCTCGTAGCCCATCCAGCCACTGGTAATGTCTTCGCAGCGCTCCACCTTAAGGATCGTATCCACGCCCTTTAAGGAACCCATCCGCAGGCTCTTTACCCGGATATCGTCAAAGTTGGCATGTCCCCAGATCTCTGTGAGAAGAGAAAGCTTCCCTTCCTTCAGTTCCCGGATCCTGGTGGCACCGTTACAGTAGAGAGTCTGCACCGTTTCCTCCTGGCAGAAGGTAACAATATCTGCCAGGCCGGAAAACAGATAAGTTCCTGCACAGGGAATGTCCACGTCATACATTCCGCAGCCACGGAACTGTCCGAATCGCTCCATGGGTTGCACAGGGCCTTTTACAAGGGCTTTTTGCGAAAGCTTACACTCTGCTACCTGTACCCGGGAAATGGGGATCTCTTCTTCCTGTTCCTCCGGAAGGACCGCTAATTTCGGCAAAAAGGGCAGGCCCTTTTCCGATACATATCCGGGACGCCCAAACCGGAATACCACGTTTTCGAAGGAAACCTGGAAGCCGTTTTCCGGCTCCTCCCACTCCAGTTCCTGCACATCGGTTTCCGAGCGCAGGGAAATAAAGGCGCTACCATGGCCGTAAAGCCATACAATAGTGTTTTTATCCTCCCGGGTCACCGAAGCGATCTCGTAGGTGGAAAGGGACAGGGTTACCCGGTCATTTAACTGTACATCAACCGGCAGGATACGGCTCTCCAGAGCGTCCATGGCAATTCTTACGGTCCGTTCTTTCCAGGTAAGGGTTAACCATTCTTCTCCGGAAGACAGATTGGATACTTCCGCGAAGTCTCCCCTTGCTGTTTTTAATACCGGGATCAGGGAATTTATGCTTCTGCCGGTAATCCTAAGATCGCTCTCCTCCGGTTTTCCTTCTCCCAGAGCAGGACCGAAGGAATTCAAAAATCCCGCGAACAGTCTGGAGCGGATCATCTCAGTATTAAAATTACCTGCCGATCCGATCATGGAATGAAAATCATAATCCGTGGTCATCAGGGCAACCGGTTCCTCCTTAGGCCCCCAGTTAGTGATGCCGTTATAGTTATCCATGGTGATGCCTGCCGTCTGATTATAAGGCCCAAGGAGCTTGGCACCGCTGATGAGCAGACGCTTGATCCAGTCATGGCGACGATTGGTCTCTGTGATCATAAAAGGCATTCTCCGAAGAGACGCAGCTTCGTACAGATGCAGACAGCGTCTCTCCAGATGAGGGAAGTCCTCTTCCGCGTATACATTAAAGGAGGAATACAATCCGGGTGTAAGACCTCCCGCCTTTACGATATTATCCTGACCGCAGCAGTAAAACAGCGGGATCTCCATACCGAAGGCTTCCGCCATCTCCTTTAATTTGCCCATATAGGTCATGGGGCTTTTGCAGTCATAAAAATCCAGTTCGTTCTCCACCTGCATGCAGACCACTGAGCCGCCCCGGGTGATCTGATACTTAGCAAGAATGGGCAGTATCCTGGAATACCAGGTATGCATCTGACTAAGAAACGCCGGATCATCCTGCCGCACAGGGATCCCTCTGGTATAAAGCCACGCAGGGATCGCTCCTCCATCCCATTCCGAGCAGATATAGGGGCCGGGACGGGCGATGACAAACAGATCGTTTTCCATCGCAAGGCGTAAAAATTCCTCTACATCCCGGTTATCCTCAAAATCCCACACACCGGGAGCGATCTCATGATAGTTCCAGGGAAAATACACATCGATGGCGTTATATCCCGCTGTTTTTAACAGCTTCATGCGTTGCTCCCAACGCTGTCTGGGAATTCGAAAATAAAACAAGGAGGATGCCAGCAAAATGCGGTATTCCTCTCCGATCTGGATCCCCTGTTCGTTTAATCTGATCTCCATGGGCTCATAGCCTCCTTCTATGGGAAAAAGCGAGCCGGCCCTCCCGCAGAAAGGCCGGCCTGTTTATCCCTGCTTTATCTTATTTCTTGATATTATCAAAACCTGCATCTAGCTGTGCTGCCAGTTCTTCGACATCAAAGTCGCTTCCGGTGTAAGCGTTCAGCATGGTTTCAAAGAGCACATCCTCATGCTCGGGGTCATTTCTGGGAAGACCAGCTTCACTGAAGGACTCCTCTGCAGGATAGTTCACGATCTCTGCCAGTGCAGGAAGGATGTTGTAATCTCCGGGTACGGAAGGCATCTGATGTGCTTCCTCAGCATAGACGCGCATGCAATCCTGAGAGTAGATCATGTTGTAGAGATTGCGGGCAGCTTCCATGACTTTCTCATCCTGGTAATTGAACAGTACCAGCTGCTGACCGGGCTCCTTGATCATTCTGCGATCGGCAGGATCTTCACTGACAGGCATAGGGAATACGCCGATGTTGATGTCCGGGTTGTAGGAAGTGATACCGTCTACTGCCCAGGAGCCGTGAGCGATCATTGCTGCTTCGCCGTTTGCCATGATCTGCTGTGCAGAATCCCAGGAAGTACCGAAGGCATCATCGCCCCAATACTCATGGAAATCCCATACCGTCTGCATCTGCTTCTTAAAGTCTTCGGAATCTGCAAACTTTAAGGAACGGTCTGCCAGCTTTGCCCAGAACTGTCCGTCGTTGTTCCAGCATACTGCATCGTAGAGAACACGAGGATAGCAGCTGAATGCCCAGGACTCGCCAAAAGGTGTGGCAAAAGGTGTAATACCGTTAGCCTTTAAGGTCTCACATACATTCTTTAATTCCGAAAGAGTAGTGGGCTCTTCCAGACCCAGTTTGTTAAAGATGTCCACATTGTAGAACACGCCGTAACCGGAAAGCTCTACCGGGATACCTACCTGCTTGCCGTCTACCTGCCCTTCCTTTAAGAGGCCTGCGTCCACATTCTGCAAGCATTCAAAATCACTTAAATCTGCCAGATAGCCAGCTTCGTTATAGATCCGAAGATCGGCATTACTGCTTAAGTCAAAAATAGTCGGTGCATCATCGCTGGCCAGCTTGGTCTGTAAGATGGTCTTGTGGCTGTCTGCATCTACGGTTTCGATGTTTAATACAACGTTGTCATACTTGGCTTCAAACTGTTCCTTTACACTCTGTACCCATGCCTGCTTGCCGGCTTCTGCATAATGATTTAACCAGGTTAAGGTGATCACTTCGCCGTCAGAAGAAGCGGCGTCATCTGCCTTCGCTTCCTGTTGAGGCGCCTCCTGTGCCTGTGGTGTTTCCGTCTGGTTGTCTGCTGCATTTTGCGCACACCCCGTCAATAACATGGCGATCACCATGCCCATAGCAATGAATCTTTTCTTCATTCTCCTTTACCTTCTTTCCTA
>JAILDL010000157.1 GCA_024689465.1 Lachnospiraceae bacterium | reverse complement strand
TACTTTTACTCCCCGTGGAACACAAAATATAAATATTACGCCCGTTATCTATTGTATATGATATGCCTGCAAAATGCAAAGCAATTTTTCAACATATCTGTGTTGTTTTTTACTTTTTTTCCGCGAAGATCCCCTGCCAGGAAAATGCCACGATGAGCAGGCCGCAGACCACGGAGATCAGATCCGCCGCAGGCTGCACAATATAAAATCCCTTTTCTCCAAGGAAGAATGGCAGGACCAGTAGAAGGGGAATATAAAACACGCCCTGACGGGCAACCGACACCAGCAGGGCCGGGAAATAGCGCCCCACATTTTGCAGGAACATACTGGATAAGGCATAGAGCGCCATAAAGGGCATGGAAATACACTGAAACCGCAGGATCACCACAGACAGTTGCACCACGTCCTCGTTGTGGGACAGTAACGCCGCCAGAGGCCCTGCAAACACAGCAATGAGTATGGCTGCCACACACATAAAGCCGCTTCCTGTAAGCACCGTAAGTCCCAGTGCTTTCTTTACCCGCTCGTACTTTCCGGCTCCATAATTCATGGCGCAGATCGGCTGAAAGCCCTGTCCGAAACCGATCATCAGCATATAGCCCAATGCTCCCGCCCGGGTTGCGACCGTAAGGGCCGCGATCAGCGTTTCTCCATAGCCTGCTGCCAGATTGTTCAGCAGAATGGATGCGATACTGGTGATCCCCTGTCTGGAGAAATTCGGCGCGCCGCCTGCCAGGATATGGTAGATCCGTTTCCCTGTGAAATGACAGTGCCTAAACGATACCGGTATATTCCCGTGCCGCCGGGAAAGCAGAATGATCACCACCGTGCTGAGGATATTCCCCAGAAGGGTCGCTATGCCGGCCCCTGCGATCCCCATGTGAAAGCCCAGGATAAATAAGGGATCCAGGACAATATTTCCCAGCATCCCAACCAGAAGGCCGATCATGGCATCCTTCACATTCCCGCACAGGCGCAGCTGATTGTAGACGGTTGTGGAAAAGAGGGAAAAGGGCACCGTAAACAGCATGATCAGCAGATACTCCCTGGTATAGACCCGGAGGCTCTCAGAAGCCCCTCCTCCCAGCAACATCACCAGAGGATCCAGAAAAAGCAGGCAGCAAGCCAGGATCGCCACGCCGCTGCATACAGAGAGCACCACGCCAACGGACGAAATGATCTTTGCTTCCTCTTCCTCCTTTCCTCCCAGCAGGCGGGACATGGTATTGCCGCTGCCATAGCCAAACCAGAAGCCAACCGCCTGGATAAAGGAAACGAAGGCAAACACCACGCCGATGGCCGCCGTCATACTTTTATCCCCCAGACGTCCGATCCAGAAGGTATCTGTCAGGTTGTAGAGCATGGTCACCATCATTCCCACCATGGTGGGGATCGCCGTCCGGATCAGCAGGGGAAAGAGCGGCGCTGTCAGGATCTTCTGCCGTCTGTTTTCCCCTTCCTGCAGATCTTTTTCCCTTGTTTTTCCAGGCATCCCTTTTTCATTCCTCATACACACCCTACCTTGGAAACAGTCCCCTTTGTACCGTCTACCCGGATCCGGTCTCCATCTTTATATTTCACAGTTGCAAGGCCCACCCCCAGGACCGCCGGAATACCGTATTCCCGGGCTACAATGGCTGCATGGGACAGGGCTGCTCCCGTATCTGCCACAACAGCACTGGCAAGGGAAAATAGCGGCGTCCATTCCGGATCCGTCAGGTTGCACACCAGTACATCGCCTTTTTGGAACTTATAGAATTCCTCAGGTCCTTTGATCACACATACTTTTCCGATGGCCTCTCCCGCACTGCCGCATACACCTTTTAAAACATCTCCCGTATCCTCAAATACCAGGAGCTTTGCTCTCTCCCATACCTTTTCCGCAAGGGGACGTTTCCGGATCCTCCTTGCGATCGTTTCCCTTATGATCTCATCGGCAACGCCTTTTTTGCACAGAGCGTTGATCTCATCCGTAAACAGATAGGCTACATTCTGCAGGTAATCCCTTTCTCCGAAAGCAAGCTCCCCCATTCTGGCCAGGAGCTTCTTGGTATAAAAGAACAGCGTCTCCCACATCATCTGGCTTTCTTCCCGTACCACATGCATATAACGGAAGATGTCGATCTTTTCCCGTAGGATCCTGTATTGTCTGTCTCCCACGCTCTGGCGGAGGTTTTCCATCAGCCGGTTAAAATCGGCTTTTTCTTCCTCAGGCTGCTCTAAAAGAGGCCGGATCAAATGGATCAGCCGGTCCGGATCTTCCAAAAAGGATCTGGCGATCACGCAGTAGCAGTTATAGTCCGTTTTGTATCCGTGCTTTTCAAAAAAGAAAGCCATTGCTTCCTTTGCATCCGGCTGCTCTTTGATCAGCTGTTCATAAGTCGCTCCCGACCGGATCAGATCCCTCCAGGCTGCGTGCCGGCTGCAAAGATCCGCTACTTTTTTCACATCCCGTGCCATCACGGCGGTTTCGTTGTCCAGATTCCAATACAGATCAAACACCGTGTGTTTCGGATCCACCTTCTTAAGGGCTCTTTCCAGTTTTCCCTTATTGACCGCACTGGAAAACAGGGCGTATTTAAACCGGCAATAGGTCATCCGGGAAAGATAATCCTCCATGTCCAGATAGATCTTTCCGCATTCCGAAAGGGAAAGCCTCTCATAATCCAATGCCATAAACTGCTCCAGTTCCCGGCGGAAACGAGGCATCTGCTCCCGCAGCTTTTTTTCACACCCCCGCATATCCCCGATCTCCTTCAGGATCGCCGGCAGGTGCAGGATCTTTCGGGACAGCCGTTTCTCATTAGGGGGCAGTACCATCACCGCGTCCTTGTCGATCCTGGGCTGCATATCCATTAGGATGCCGCCTTCCGCAAAGATAATGGATTTGGCATCATTGATTCGCTTCATCAGATCGTAATCCACCGGATAATAGGTAAAGGGCATCTTTTCCAGAAGAAACGCCAGATTCTCCTTCAGAGCTCCGGTGCTTTTGGAGTCTTTTAAATAGGCCCGGATCTGCTTTTCTTCTTCCGGATCTTTTTCCTTCAGCGTCGTAATGGCCCGGGCCTGCAGCAGATAGATCCTGCCTTTTTCGATTCCCCACTCGATATCCATGGGCATATGGTAATAGGTTTCCACTTTTGCCCCTTCCCGTGCAAGGGCCCGGATCTCTTCGTCGATCAGTGCCTGGGCCTTCTGATCTTCTTCTGAAACA
This sequence comes from Lachnospiraceae bacterium, assembly GCA_024689465.1. Taxonomy (GTDB): domain Bacteria; phylum Bacillota; class Clostridia; order Lachnospirales; family Lachnospiraceae; genus JAILDL01. Next base: position 1,554 of record JAILDL010000157.1, on the reverse strand, counting down.
GGGATCTTTCTGGTGCCTTTTCCTCCCTCGTCATAACAGGTCCGGGTTTCCTTGCTGCCAATGATCTTCTGCAGGATATTCCCTTCCTTGTCGGTGATATAGGTATCTGCCGTCACGGATCCGGATACCACGGATTCCCCCAGACCATAGGAAGCATTGATCTGCATCTCCCTGGGATCTGCATTTAAGGGATTCACCGTAAACAGGACCCCTGCCTTTTCGCTTTCCACCATCTTCTGGATCACCACAGCCAGTGCCACCGTTTTCTGATCATAGCCCTGGTTTTTCCGATAGATCACCGCCCGGTTCCCCCACAGGGAAGCGTAGCAGTTCCGGATCTGTTCCAGCACATCCTCGATGCCCACCACGTTCAGGTAAGTTTCCTGCTGCCCTGCAAAGCTGGCATCCGGCAGGTCCTCTGCCGTAGCGGAGGAACGCACCGCTACCCGTACGCTCCTTCCCAGCTTGTCATAGGCTGCCCGGATCTGTGCTTCCAGGTCCTCCGGAATGTGCCCCTTTCGGATCTTCTCCCGTACCCCTTCTGCAAAAGAAAGCAGCCTTTTTTCATCCTCTCCTGCTTCCCGGAGCTGCTCCTCCATTTCTCCTTCCAGGTTGTTTTCCCGGATGAACCGCCTGTAAGCATCGCTGGTTAGCACAAAGCCCTCCGGAACAGAAAGCCCCGCCCGGGTCATCTCCCCAAGATTTGCGCCCTTTCCTCCGGCCAGTTCCACATCCTGTGCCGTTAATTCCTGAAATGTTCGTATCATTTTTCTTCCCATCTCCTTTATGTCTCATCCTTTGCTGCGCATACTTTCACATATCTGCAGATCCCATCATGAATGAGATCCTGAAGCAGTGCATCAAAATGTTCCTCCTTCATAAGGGGCTTCGCCCTGTAATAAGCCTCCGCTCCGCGGACCAGATCCAGTATACCGGCTATTTCCATGGTCGCCCTCACATGCTCCTTCTTCCAGAATTCCTGGAGTTCCTCAAGAAAAGCGGCAAACAGTTTCATAAAAAGAGCCGCATTGTTCCGCTCCGTTTCCACTTCCTCCCGGAAGGTATCCCGGTAAATGGCTTTGGTCCGGATTTTCTCCCCCATGTCGGTCAGATGAAAATAGATCTGTTTTTCCAGATATCCCCGGGGATCCTGTTTGGAAGCGGGAAAGCTCTCCCGGATGACATCCAGCTTCTGGGAACTGCGGTAGATCACCAGATCCCGCAGCAGGCTTTCCTTATCCTCATAGAAATGATAAAAGCTTCCCAGAGAGATTCCTGCCTTCTCTGTGATCCTTCGGATGTTCAGACTTTTTTCATCCTCCGCATGAAACAATTCCAGACCTGCTTCCCATATCTTTTTGCGAATATCGTCCTTTTCTTCCTGTGTATAGGCTTTTCCCATATGTTCTTCCTCTTCTTGTTCTGTTGTCCGGATCGGATGAACAGAAAAAAATAGCTGTGAACATGTTTTTGGTTTGTTCACAGCTATCAAGTTAGCACCGTTTAACTCTGTTGTCAACCATCTGTTTTGCCTTTTGGCACATCTCTCTTGTA
>JAILDL010000116.1 GCA_024689465.1 Lachnospiraceae bacterium | reverse complement strand
TTCCCGTTGTGACCATTACGCCTGTAGCGCAGCCTGCAGCAAATACAGATGCAATAAACGGCGTGGTTGAGATCGAGGACGAAGAAGTGGCTCAGGCGGCAACCGTTTCCGAAGAAGCAGCAGTTTCTGAACAGGAAGAAGCTGCGGAAGCAGGAAATGAAGAAAATGCGGCGGTAAATAATGAAACCCTTAAGGAAGGTTCCGTAGACATTAATGAAAATGCGGTTCCTCTGGCTACCGGCACACACACTGTAAAAGTTTATTCTTTCTGGTGGATCCTTCTGATCCTTGCGATCATCGTTGCACATGAGCTGTACAGAAAGTACGCAAAGAAGGACGACGAAGAGGCGTAATAGCACAGGGAAAGAAGTTTATAGAAATAGTATAAAAACGGTATATAGAAAACGGGAAAATAATTATCCGAGAAATAATACCCACCATTCTATGAAATGAGCTTTGACAGAATGGTGGTTTTATGTTAAATATATGTAAAGTAAAAAGCGTTGAAGGGAAAGGATCACATCCTTCTTTATTTGATGGAGCCTACAGAAAGCGGCCGGTTGATGAGAGGCGCAGGAGTTCCGGATGAAGAGTTACGTCCCCGAGCTGCAGGTTGAAGGGGCTTTTGCGGGCCTGGTAGGCTGAGCCGTATGCATACGTTATAATGCAACAGTATTGCTTTTTTTAGAGTACTGACTGAGGCATATGATGCGAGTCATATGTGAAAAAAGGTGGTAACACGGCATGTAGCCGTCCTTTTGTAACTTACAAATGGGCGGCTTTTTTTACGCCCGGATTTATGGAGGTGCATTTATGCAGATTTTTGAAGAACTGCAGGCAAGAGGATTGCTTGCACAGCTTACGGACGAAGAAGAGATCCGGGAGCTGGTAAACAACGGAAAGGCAACATTTTACATCGGTTTTGATCCTACGGCGGATTCTCTTCATGTCGGTCACTTTATGGCGCTGTGCCTGATGAAGCGTCTGCAGCAGGCTGGAAATAAGCCCATCGCCCTGGTAGGTGGCGGTACGGCCATGATCGGAGATCCTTCCGGAAGAACCGATATGCGTTCCATGATGACCACGGATATGATCGATCACAACTGTGAATGCTTTAAAAAGCAGATGAGCAAGTTCATTGATTTCTCCGAAGGCAAGGCCATGCTGGTCAACAATGCGGAATGGCTGAGAGACTTAAACTACATTGAATTCATCCGGGATATCGGAGCGCATTTCTCTGTGAATAACATGCTCCGGGCGGAATGCTACAAGCAGCGTATGGAGAAGGGCCTTTCCTTCCTGGAATTTAACTACATGATCATGCAGTCCTACGATTTCCTGAGTCTGTACGAGCGCTATGGATGTAATATGCAGTTTGGCGGCGACGATCAGTGGAGCAATATGCTGGGCGGTACCGAGCTGATTCGTAAGAAGCTGGGGAAGGATGCTTACGCCATGACCATTACCCTTTTGCTCAACTCCGAGGGTAAGAAAATGGGCAAGACCCAGAAGGGTGCGGTATGGCTGGATCCCAACAAGACTTCTCCATTCGAGTTTTACCAGTACTGGAGAAACATCGCGGATGCGGATGTTCTCAAGTGCATCCGGATGTTGACCTTCCTGCCTATGGAACAGATCGATGAGATGGACAAATGGGAAGGCTCACAGCTGAATCAGGCTAAGGAGATCCTGGCATACGAGCTGACTAAGCTTGTGCACAGCGAAGAAGAAGCGGGAAAAGCACAGGAAGCAGCCAAGGCACTCTTTGGCGGCGGCGCATCCGGCGCAGAGGTTCCTACCGCAAAGCTGGATGATGGTGCATTTACCGATAACAGCATCGATATCATTTCCCTGTTGGTTGCTACCGGCCTGGTTCCTTCCAGAAGCGAAGGAAGACGTGCCGTAGAGCAGGGTGGTGTTACCGTTAACGATGAGAAAGTGACCGATTTAAAGCAGACCTTTGCAAGAGAGCAGTTTGACGGAGATGGACTCCTGGTGCGCAAGGGCAAGAAGAGCTTTAAAAAGATCGTGAATCAGTAAGGAACTCTCTTTTTACAAAGTTCACAAAAAAATTTGAATTAAACCCAAGTTCTTGTATAATATATTTGTATTGTATACAAGAATTTGGGTTTTTCTGTTATGTGCATCGGTGGGACGATGCTATGAGCATGCAGAAAAATGTTCGTACATGGGGAAACAAAAATAAAAGGAGCAGAGCATTATGGAATTACGTACGGCAGCATCCCCGAAGGATGTAAAGTATTACACAACCGAACGACTGAGAGAGGAATTTCTCATTGAACAGGTATTTGTACCCGGTGAGATCAAATTGGTTTACAGTCACATCGACCGGATCATTACCGGTTCTGCAACGCCCTTGGCACAGCCGCTGAAGCTGACAGCCGGTGAGGAGCTTCGGGCAGAGTATTTTCTCCAGAGAAGAGAACTTGGATTTATCAACATCGGCGGTCCCGGTATCGTGACCGTAGACGGCAAGGAATATAAGGTTGGCCACAAAGACGGTATGTACATCGGTATGGGCAACAAGGAGATCACCTTTGCTTCCGAAGCCGGCGGAAATCCCGCAAAGTTCTATATCAACAGTGCACCGGCGCACACCACGTATCCTACAAAGCTGATCAAGATGGAAGGAGAGCCTTCCGAAGATGTGGTGATCATCAAGCCTGAGAATAAAAAGGAACTGGGATCCATGGAGGATTGCAACCATCGTGTGATCAACAAGTTCATCCTTCCCGGCCAGGTGGAAAGCTGCCAGCTGGAAATGGGTATGACGGCTTTGAAGCCCGGCAGTGTGTGGAATACCATGCCTTGTCATACGCATGATCGTCGTATGGAGGTTTATTTATATTTTGATCTTCCGGAAGATGCCTTTGTTATGCATTACATGGGCGAACCCCAGGAGACCAGACATATTGTGATGCGCAATGAGCAGGCTGTGATCTCACCCAGCTGGTCCATCCATTCCGGATGCGGCTCCCGTGCATACACCTTTATCTGGGGCATGGTAGGTGAAAATCAGGATTTTGATGATATGGACGATGTTCGGAATCAGGATCTTCGATAGGAAAAGCGGTTTCAAACAGGAGGAGGTATAAAGAACATGAGATGCAGACGTACACCCGTAGAAGCGGAAGTTGTAGAGTATGTTAGGGGACAGGATCTGGAGGATGGTTTTGAGCTTTGGAGCGATGTGGTGACCAAAGGCTGGATCGTAACAGACAATCTGATCAAGGTGAAGAGGGAAGACGGTTCCATCGTATGCCCTTATATCAGCCACAGAAGAGGCCGTACGTTTATTGGCGTGGGAGATTACATCATCGTAGATGATGACGGGACCAAGCATGTGTGCGGTGCCGACAAGATCTTTAAGAGGTATGAGAAATTATGAATGCCGTTTACGAGAAATTAAACAAATGCTATGAAGCTTTTAAACAGAAGGTGGATTTTCAGCCCAAGGTAGCCATTGTCCTTGGCTCCGGACTGGGAGATTTTGCATCCTCCATCGATGTAGCATGTGAGCTTCCCTATTCCGAACTGGAAGGATTTCCGGTTTCCACGGTTCCCGGCCATGCCGGAAAGTATATTTTCGGTACCCTGGAAGGTGTACCGGTGGTATGCATGCAGGGAAGAGTGCATTTCTATGAAGGCTACGATATCACCGATGTGGTTTTACCTGAGCGCCTTATGGGACTGATGGGGGCAAAGGTATTGTTCCTTACCAATGCCGCAGGCGGAGTGAATTACAACTTTAAAGCAGGAGATCTGATGCTGATAAAGGATCATATTTCCTCCTTTATCCGGAATCCGCTGATCGGGCCCAACGTGGAAGAACTGGGAACCAGATTCCCGGACATGACGGAAGTTTATGACCGGCAGCTATGCAGTCTCATTCAGGAAGCGGCACTGGAGCAGGGCGTTGCCTTAAAAGAAGGGGTTTATGCCCAGTTTACCGGTCCTTCCTTTGAAACACCCACGGAGATCCGCATGTGCAGAACACTGGGGATTGATGCAGTGGGTATGTCTACCGTTGTGGAAGCCATCGCTGCCCGTCATATGGGCATGCGGGTTTGCGGTGTATCCTGTATTTCCAATCTGGCTGCAGGAATGACCATGAAGCCCTTATCCCATGCGGAGGTTCAGGAGACAGCCGATATGGCGGCTGATTCCTTTAAGAAGCTGGTACGAGCCAGTGTGAAGAAATTCGGAGATATTTTGGAATGACCAACAGGGAATTATTTGAATGTGCAATGCAGGCAAGGGAGAATTCATATTCTCCCTATTCCCATTTTATGGTGGGAGCTGCTTTGCTGACCCGGGACGGGAAAGTATATACCGGCTGTAACATTGAGAATGCATCCTATACCCCTACGATCTGCGCGGAGCGGACTGCCTTTTTCAAGGCTGTCAGTGAAGGAGTAAGAGACTTTGAAAAGATCGCTATCTGCGGAAGTCCCGAAGGGCCTCTGGTACAGATGGCGACTCCCTGCGGTGTGTGCAGACAGGTGATGATGGAGTTCTGTGATCCGGACAAGTTTGAGATCGTTCTGGGTGCCGGGCCGGAACAGCTGGAGGTTTATACCTTAAAACAGTTGCTGCCCATGGGCTTTGGACCTTCCGATCTGGAACAGTAAGGCATGCGCGGTGAAAGGATTCCAATATGAACATTCGGTTTTATAATGCAAGGATTCTGACCATGGAAGAGGGAAAGGATATTTTCCTGGGGGAGCTTTGGACGCAGGATGAAAAGATCCTGTATGTAGGACCTGCAAAGGAAGCGGGAGAGCAGACCTTTGACCGGGAGATCGACTGTAACGGCAATCTGCTGATGCCTGGTTTTAAAAATGCCCATACCCATTCCGGAATGACTGGGTTACGTTCTCTGGCCGATGACCTGCCCTTATCGGAATGGCTGAACAAACAGATCTTTCCGGTGGAAGCAAAGATGACAGGAGAAGATATCTATCATCTGACGAAGTTAGCCAATCTGGAATATCTGACCAGCGGCATCACCGCCATTTTCGATATGTATCTGACGCCGGAAACCATTGCGGATGCCTGCGTGGATTCCGGTATGCGGTGCGTACAGGTGGGGGCTGTCAATAATTTCAGTCAGTCGGTTCCGCTGGTGGAAGAGATGTATGAGAAGTTAAATCACAAGCATCCCCTTCTTTCCTATGAGTTGGGCTTTCATGCAGAATATACCTGCTCGAAGAAACTGCTCCTGGATCTGGCGGCGCTGGCTAAGGAAAAGAAAGCACCGGTTTATACCCATAACTCCGAAACTGCTTCGGAGGTGGCAGGCTGCAGGGAGCGCTACGGTATGTCTCCTACGCAGTTCCTGGATTCCATCGGAATGTTTGACTACGGCGGAGGCGGTTATCACTGCGTGTATTTTGATCCCCAGGATATGGAGATCTTCAGGGCCCGTCATATGAGCGTAGTCACCAATCCGGGCTCCAATACCAAGCTGGCCAGCGGCATCGCTCCCTTAACGGAGTTTGTAAAACGGGGCATCAATGTAGCCATCGGTACGGACGGACCTGCCAGCAATAACTGTCTGGATATGTTCCGGGAAATGTTCCTTGCAACCGGTCTGGCGAAACTGAAGGAAGAAAATGCGGCAGCAATGGATGCCATGGAAGTTCTGAAAATGGCCACGGTAGGAGGCAGCATCGCCATGCGTCTGCCGGATACGGATGTGCTGAGAGCCGGAAAACTGGCGGATATCATCCTCATCGATCTGCACCAGCCCAATATGCAGCCGCTGAATAATATTCAGAAGAATCTGGTCTACAGCGGCAGCAAATCCAATGTAAAGATGACCATGATCGCAGGAAACATCCTTTATTACAACGGGGAATTTGTAAAAGAGGATGCGGAAAAGGTTTATGCCAAAGCAAATGAGATCATTGCCCGTTTAAAGGCATAATCTATATACCACTATCCACAGATCTCACAGGAGGAGAGAGAAAATGATCGAAAAGTTTTTCAAACTGTCCGAGAACAAAACGGACGTCAAAACGGAGGTTATGGCCGGTGTTACTACCTTTATGACAATGGCCTATATCCTCGCAGTCAATCCCAGTATTCTGTCGGCTTCCGGGATGGATGCCAATGCGGTTCTGATCGCAACAGCCCTTGCATCCTTTGTCGGCACAATGTTAATGGCATTCCTTGCTAACTATCCTTTTGCACTGGCACCCGGTATGGGTCTGAATGCATACTTTGCATATACCGTTTGCCTTGGTATGGGTTACAGTTGGCAGTTTGCTCTCTTTGCAGTTTTAGTAGAAGGTGTGATCTTTATCCTTCTGTCTCTGACCAATGTCAGAGAAGCGATCTTTAATGCCATTCCCAAGACATTAAAGAGTGCTGTTTCCGTAGGTATCGGTCTGTTCATCAGTTTCATCGGCATGCAGAATGCAAAGCTGATCGTAGATGACGGTGCAACCCTGGTTACCTATCAGCACTTTAATGAGAACTTCCAGTCTGTAGGTATGGGCGCTCTGCTTTGCCTGATCGGTGTGATCATTACCGGTATCCTGATCGTTAAGAAGGTTCGCGGTAACATCCTCCTTGGTATCATCGCGACCTGGATCCTTGGAATCCTCTGTGAAGTAGTGGGTCTGTATGTCCCCAATCCTGAACTGGGTATGTATTCTGTTATTCCCACAGCATTTGTAAGCTTTGATTTCAGCTCTCTGGGAAATACCTTTGGCGCTGTATTTACCACCGATTTCTCCACCTTCAAGATCGTAGACTTTATCGTGATCATGTTTGCGTTCCTGTTTGTGGATGTTTTTGATACCCTGGGAACCCTGGTGGGTGTTTCCTCCAATGCAGGCTTCCTGGATAAGGACGGTAAGCTGCCTAAGATCAAGCAGGCCCTTCTTGCAGATTCCATCGCAACCTGCGCAGGTGCTGTATTTGGTACTTCCACAACTACTACCTTCGTAGAGAGCTCTGCGGGTGTAGCAGAGGGCGGCAGAACCGGTCTGACCAGCTGTGTAACCGGTTTGTTATTCCTGTTAGCCCTGATCTTCTCACCGCTGTTCCTTACCATTCCTTCGTTCGCTTGTGCGCCTGCACTGATCGTCGTTGGATTCTTTATGATGAAGAACGTGGTAGATATCGATTTTAGTGATGCGACAGAAGCTATCCCCGCATTCCTCGCCATTGCAGCAATGCCTTTTGCATACAGCATTTCCGAAGGTATCACCGTTGGTGTGATCTCTTACGTACTGATTAATCTGATCTCCGGTAAGGCAAAGAAGCTGAGCCCTCTGATGTATGTGCTCTGTGTTCTGTTTATTATCAAGTACATTGTTCTGTAAGAGAGCGGTTTGCAAAAAATTACCAATTGGATCCACCTGCTGACGGATAGCGGCAGGTGGATTTTTTTGTCTGATCTGAAATGAAGAAACAGCGTAAATATGGGCACCGGGAGAAATAATCATTAAAAAATATTAATTTTGCAATTCAAGGTATCTTTTTTGATAAAAACGGTATATAGTAAAGATAACAAAATCATATATATTTGTTTCTGTGAGTTATATTATGATTTTATATGATTCTTTATTTGGGGGACCTTTTCGGAAAGGTCATTAAGGGATCCTGGGTTGAACATAAGATACTCATACACAAGGTGGGAGAATAATAATGAAAAAAAACGTCGAAAATTCCAAAGTATTACGTGCGATTACCCTTGGCCTGGTTGCCATGCTTACCGTAACCGCAACGCCTATGACAGCATTCGCTGCCGAAGAATCCGGAAACGGAACAGAACCGAATAATGGACAGGCTGGGGCAGAAGTTAATCCCGGAGCTACTGAAAACAATGAAGCAGGTGGTACACAAACACAGGCCGGTACGCCTGTGAGCGAGATCCAAAGTGATGTTGCAGATACTGTTGTCGATGCTACGGCTGCTTCTACTGAGATCACAGAGGCTCAGGATGCTGTAAACGATATGCTGAATGATCAGGAAGTGGTTGCAGCCATTTCCGAAGAGGATGCTGCTACACTGCAGTCGATCCAGGAAGATCTGACAGACGGAGCAGAGGCAGTAGCTGATGCCAAGGCTGATCTGGAAGATGCACAAAGAGATATGAATGCAGCAGCTTCTTATGAATCTGCAGCAAATGTGATGATCGGTACCGCAAACGGCCAGTTTGCAGGTGCAGAAACAGATCTGCAGTCTGTGGAGAACATTGCTTCTTCCACTACCACGGAAGCGGATACGGTGATTGACGATGCAGGCATCGCCAACGATGCTTCTTCTACTGAGGCCCAAGCCAGAGCTGCAGCGGATCGTGCCGTTACAAACCTTGCGGATGTTGAAACTGCACTGGTTCAGGTTGTTAATCAATACGCAGAAGCAGAGCAGAAGGTGCAGGATGCACAGACGGAATATGAAGCTGCTAAGGCACAGCATGAAATGGCTCTGCAGGAAGTCGCTGATGCGAAGGCAAAACTTGCAGATGCAAAGACCGATGCTGCTACCGCAAAGCAGGAACTGGCCGAGGCACAGGCTAAAGCAGATGCTCTTGCAGAGAAGGTAAATACCTATAAGGAAACCCAGGAAGATCTGGAAGCCATTCAGGATCAGTATTATTCCATGCTGGTTTATTATTATCGGGCGACTGGTGCCGCAGCGTTTAACAAGGAAGACGGAACCCTGGATCTGGAGGCGAGCATTGCAAAGAGCAGCAAGAAATACTTAAGCAAAAATGAGTATTTCACTCTTGGCAGATATCTGACCGTACAGATGATCCAGTATGCTCTGGAGCAGGATGATACGGTGGATGCTTCTACCATTACCATCGGAGCAACCGGTAACAGGAATGTGACGGCTCAGGAAGGTGTGGTCTTTAAAAACAGTAAGGGTGAGGATCAGACCAATACTACGGAGACAAACAGGACCAATCAGCAGAACGAGCCCGTTGAACGTGGCGATCATTACAACTTCAAGTGGAATTACACCAATCAGGGTGATAACGGACGTACCAATCATTTGATCGTAACCTACACGGACAAAGACGGTGTAGAGCATACAAAGAATTACAACTTCATTCTGAAGGAAGGAAAGTACGAGGGAGATGATTTCTCCACCGGTACCATCTATCTGGCAGAAATTACCAAGAATGCAGACGGCACTTATTCCTATCAGGAGGTAGAAGCCGGCGATTATGTAATGGATGATTACAAGAAACTGCAGAAGGCTCTTTCATCCATTGCTTACTTAAATGAGTATCAGGCTGCAAAGACTGCTGTGGATGAAGCTGCATCCAAGGTAGCAACCCTTGAAAGCCAGATCGCACAATTAGAAAGCGTAAAGGCTGACAGTTCCGCGATCAACGCATTGAAGAAACAGCTTGAAAAAGCACAGGAAGATCTGGAAGATGCAGGCATTACCAAGCGAGCATTGGAAGGAAAGGTTCAGGAGGCACGGGATGCCGTTGCAGCCATTGATCTGAGCAGATTCAATGTGACTGCTTCTGCTGAAACATCTTCCGGAACGACCACAGTTACTAAGACGGCAGCTGTCTCCGATGAAGAACTCCTTTCCGCAAATCCGGTACTGGATACACTGGATATCGCCGTGAACGAAGAGGATGCTGTAGCCGATGCAGATCGTGTGACCACAACAACCGTTACTGCCCAGACAACTGCAGCAGGTAATGTTGAGAATGAAACCCAGTTGACCGAAGAAGCGGGTGCAGATAGCGTTACCGTTATTGATGACGAAGAAGTAGCACAGACGGATGCTCCTGAAGCAGAAGAAGAGGCTAAGGAAAACGTAGCGATCGACGATGACGATGTGGCCCTTGCCAGTGTGATCGACGGTGTTTCCGATGAAACTAAGCAGATGAGCTGGTGGTGGTTACTTATTGTAGCAGCGTTAGGAGCTACCGGAAAGGCTCTTTATGAGAAGCATAAAGAGAAGATGCAGAAGAAGGCAGACGGCGATCTGAATCAGTGATCTTTTCAGAACAAAGATAATACATAAAAAGTAAGCGAGGCGCTCCGTTGGGAGCGCCTCTTTTCATCTCATAAGGGAGGATTGAGAAGATTGAAAAATATGCAAAACCCTGATCGAAGGGGGCGATCAGGAATCATGCCGTTTATCGTAAGGGATCAATCTACAAATTGATCCAGGAAGGAGAAGATCTTGTCAAAATAAAGATCCGGATCCATATACATGGCCTGGCCGTGACCGGCTCCTTCCACTACATAGAGTTCCTTCGCTGTCGGGCAGGCCTCATACAGCTCGTACACCATTTCGGTATGTACGAAATTGTCCAGAGAACCATGGGTAAAAAAGATTGGGAGGTTGGTTTTCTTTACTTGCTTTAAGGAGGAGGCTTCTGTAAAGGTATACCCTGCCCGCAGTTTGGAAATCTGACTGGCGGTATTTAATACGGGGAAGGTCGGGATATGGAAGAGGTATTGTACCTCATCGGAAAAGATATCCCAAACCGATGTATAACCGCAGTCATCTACTATGGCCTTCACATTTGAGGGGAGCTGTTCCCCGGAGGTCATCAAAACAGTGGCGCCTCCCATGGAGACGCCATGGAGAATGATCTGTGCATCCGGATCTTCTGCAACAAGCAGATCGATCCATTTGACAATATCGTCCTTATCCAGCCAGCCCATGCCAATATAGTCGCCTTCGCTGCCACCATGGGAGCGAAGATCCGGCATCAGAAGATTGTAGCCCTGTGTCTGGTAATATTTTCCATAAGGACGCATGTGGGATCTGTTCCCGGTGTAGCCGTGGATCAGGATCGCATATCTGTGAGACGAAGGATCGGTTTCATAATAGTCAGCCTCCAACTGCAACCCGTCATGGGAGTGGATTTGTTTGGTTGCAGTAAAGGAGGCTTCCTGCCATTCATCCAGATCTTCGTAAATGGCCTTTACATTTTGATCAATGATCTGTTCCGCTTCGGTCTGTGTAACGGGAGTGGGGGCCACTTTGGAATTGACACCGTCTTTTCGGGCAATGGCAAAGGTGACCAGATAATTTCCCGCAAAAATGTCTGCAATCAGCAGGATCAGAAGCAGGATGCAGATGCCTGTCAGCAGTTTTCGCACAAAAGAGTGTCTGTTTGTGCGCTCGTTCCTTTTGTTATTTCTCATCGATAAATACCATTGCTGTCCATATATGGTTACAGCATTTCCGATCATTTCTATCCTATAGACCAATTGCGCTAAATACAATTGCGTAAAATCATAATACCACAAACTTTTAAAAGTGCAAGACAGTTTATAGATATTTAATAAATAGCTTTTCACCCCTTCTTTACTTCATGGTAAAATAGAGAAGGTTTATGGCAGATATGCCGTATTTTAAAGGAGTTTTAGATGCTGCGGGCCGAATGGATGTATGATCATGTTTCTCCAAAGTCCAATTTCTTTTTGAATATGCTCCATGCGAAAGGATCTGTGGGAACATCAAAAGAACAGTACCGCGGCGTAACCTATGTGCGGGAAGTGGCGGAGAATGTGGAGAAATTAAAGCTTCTGCCGCTTCCTCCTTCGGTGTACGCTTCAGTACGGTGGAAGAAGGATTAAAGCGCTGCTTTAACGATTATTTGGGAAAAGAAGACTAGGCTATGGAAAATCTGATCTTTATCGCCTGCTTTGCAGGCGTTTTACTGCTCCTGTTTTTGGCGGGGATCCGTCAGAACAAACGGGAAGATGAGGAACTGAAAAAGGCCTTTCGCGCATCCTTCGGGAAATCGGTGACAGACCGGGAAGAAGGAAAAAAAGGCGGAAAAGGAGAGGACTTTCTCCAAAACGTTACGACTTACTATGACCATCATCCGGTGGCTTATAAAGTGGATGATATTACCTGGAATGATCTGGATCTGGATCGGATCTTTCACATCATGGATCAGACCGGATCTTCTGCCGGCGCCAGCTGTCTGTATCATCTTCTCCGCGTTCCCGTATACACCAAAGAGGAGCTTACAGAGCGGGATAAAAAGCTTCTTGCTCTGACCAGGGACGAAAAAAGCCGTGTTTTGCTGCAGCTTTTGTTTCATAAGATCGGCAAAAGCGGGAAATACGCTTTGTATGATTATATCGGTAACCTGGGAGATACCTTCTTTACGCCGGCCTATGTGTACTATGCCTATCTCTCCATATATGTAATGCTGATCATCCTGTCCGTTGTGCTTCCTGCAGCAGGGCTTCCTGCCCTTGCCATCTGGGCAGCCTTCCGCGTTTCCGGTTATCTGAAGGAAAAAAACAAGATCGCGCCGTACCTTAGCTGCTTCGGCTATATCCTGCGTATGTTAAAGCAGGGTAGAGAAGTGGAAAAACTGCTTTCTTCCGGAGGAGAAGTAAAGGATGCTTTTTCTGCCGAATCCCATCAGCTATCCTCTTTATTAAAGGATTTTTCCTCTTTTGAAAAGGGAGCCTATCTGGTGACCTCCATGAACAGCTCCACAGGTCGGGGGAATCCCATAGACCTTCTGCTGGATTTTGTCCGAATGCTCTTTGCACCGGATCTGATCAAAGCAGGACAGATGGTCCGTATTCTGAAAAACAGGCAGGACGAGCTGGATGCTTTGTATACCGTTTTAGGTATGCTGGATGCTTATATTTCTCTGGCATCCTTCCGGGAAGGACTGCCGCAGACCGCCACTCCTGTGTATACCAAGGAACGAAAGATCGTTGCGCGAAACCTGTATCATCCTTTGATCAAGGATGCGGTACCAAACGATTTTTCCATGGAGCCTCCTTATTACGGGACGCTGATCACCGGTTCCAATGCCAGTGGTAAGAGTACGTTTCTGAAAGCCATGGCGCTCAGCCTTTTATTCGGACAGATCTTTTACAGAGCATGCGCTTCTTATCTTGAGACTATGCCTGCCTGTGTATTTACCTCCATGTCTCTGAAGGATTCCATTTTGGAAGGGGAAAGCTATTACATGGCAGAGATCCGTTCCATTAAGCGGATGATCTCCGTGGATACACAAGATGCTCCCGGATTGCCGGTCTGCTTTGTGGATGAAGTTCTCCGCGGAACCAATACCGTAGAGCGGATCGCAGCTTCCAGCCAGATCCTGCGCTCCTTTGCGAATAAACAGTTCCCAAGCATCGTGGCAACCCATGATCTGGAACTGGCGGGCCTTTTAAAGGATGTCTATGCCAACCTGCATTTTGAAGAACAGTTTGGGGGAGATGACGTAGTATTCCCTTATAAGCTGATCAAAGGTGTTTCCGATACGCAAAATGCCATTCGCCTGTTGCAGCAGCTGGGCTTTGACGCGGAGCTGACCGATAAGGCACAGGAACTGGCGGATATATACCGCAAAGAGGAAAAATGGCCGGAGGTAACAGTTTGACGGAAGTAAAGATTTTTTCGGACGGATCTTCCAGAGGAAATCCGGGACCGGGAGGATACGGATCCATCATTCAGTTCATGGATTCCAAAGGACAATTGCATGAAAAGGAATTTTCCTGCGGCTATCAGGTGACCACCAATAACCGGATGGAGCTTTTGGGAGCTATCGTTGCCCTGGAAGCTCTTACAAAGCCATGCCACGTAACCCTTACATCGGATTCCAAATATCTGACGGATGCCTTTAACAAGGGCTGGATCTATAACTGGCAGTTAAAGGGATGGAAAACGAGCAGCAAAGAGCCGGTTAAGAACGTGGATCTTTGGGAGAGGCTTCTGGTTGCCATGAAGCCCCACAAGGTGGATTTTGTATGGGTAAAAGGTCATCATGGCCATCCGGAAAACGAACGGTGCGATAAACTGGCTACCAGTGCGGCAGACGGAGATGACCTGCATGAGGATGCCTGGGAAAACGGCTGAGCCGGGAGAAGATCATGGCAAAAAACACAAATCAGAAATTGAAATCACATTATATCCTGAAGATCCTGAAGGAGTATTCCAGCGAAAGCAGGCCCATTCCCATGACGGAGCTTTTGGAGCGACTGCACGGATACGGGATCAGCTGTGAGCGAAAAAGCGTTTATTCCGATATCGAAGAGCTGACCAACTTCGGCTATGATATCATTTACAATAACGCCCGGCAAAATGGCGGGTATTATCTGGGAAGCAGGGATTTTGAACTGGCGGAACTTAAGATCCTGGTAGATGCCGTATCGTCTTCTCGTTTTATCACCACCGCCAAGAGCCAGGACCTGATCCGCAAACTGGAAGATCAGGTGAGTTCCCGGGATGCCGGAACCTTAAAACGACAGGTGGTGGTTTCCAACCGGATCAAGAACGAAAACGAATCCATTTACTATATCGTGGATGATCTGCATCGGGCCATTCATGAAAATGTGCAGATCCGCTTTCAATATATGGAATGGGACCTGAATAAGAAACTGGTTCCCCGCAGAGACGGGCATATCTATCAGGTTTCCCCCTGGTCCTTATTCTGGAATGACGAGAACTATTATCTGATCGCCTATGATGACGAGAAGGAGGGGATCCGCCATTACCGGGTGGATAAGATCAAAAACATCGAATTTACCGATCTGAAACGAAACGGCAGATTGCAGTATACTTCCTTTGACCCGGCAGATTATGCCGAAAAGACCTTTGGGATGTTCGGCGGAAGAACGGAAGGACTTACCATTTCCCTGCCCAATCATCTGGTCGGCGTGATCCTGGACCGGTTCGGACGAATGGTCACCCTGCATAAGGAAAGTACGGAGCGGTTTTCGGTTCATATCAATGTGAACGTTTCGCCCCAGTTTTACGGCTGGCTTTCCGGTCTTGGGAAAGAGGTGCGCATTCTTTCTCCGGACTATGTAAAAGAAGAATATGTAAACTATCTGAAAGGCATCATCGACAGCCAGGATAAGTAGTTTATTTTATGAAATGAAACAGGAGAGGTATTTTATGAATCAGGAAAAACAGATCCGCATCAAATATCTGAACGATACCATTCAGAGACTGGAATACATCGACGGCAAAAGCGATTGGATCGATCTGCGTGCGGCGGAGGAAGTCACCCTAAAGGCCGGCGAGTTTAAGATGATCCATCTGGGCGTTTGCATGGAACTGCCGGAAGGGTATGAAGCCCATATTTTGCCCAGAAGTTCTACCTTTAAAAACTTTGGCATCATCCAGACCAACCATATGGGCGTTGTGGATGAATCCTACTGCGGTCCCGATGATTGGTGGCGCATGCCGGTCATGGCGGTGCGGGACACCCAGATCCATGTAAACGACCGGATCTGTCAGTTCCGTATTATGGAGCATCAGCCAAGGCTTATCTTTGAAGAAGTGGAAGAGATGGAAAAGAAGGAAAGTCGCGGCGGCTTTGGCAGTACCGGAAAGAACTGATCCCCAAAACTGTTGTTTTATTTTCCGGAAAATCATGTATAATGGAGAGTGCTTTCCGATTGCGGAAAAACCGTGAGGAAAGCAGAATCTATCAACTAATAGTAGAAATGGAGTATGAAACATGGCAGTTAAGATCCGAACACGTTTTGCTCCCAGCCCTACCGGCAGAATGCATGTCGGTAACCTGAGAACTGCTCTTTATGAGTATCTCATCGCCAAACATGAGGGCGGAGATTTTATTCTCCGTATTGAAGATACCGACCAGGAACGTCTGGTGGAAGGGGCTGTGGACATCATTTACCGCACCCTGGAAGAAACCGGCTTAAAGCATGATGAAGGTCCTGATAAGGACAAAGGGTTTGGCCCCTATGTGCAAAGTGAGCGGCAGGCTTCCGGCATTTATTTAAAGTATGCCAAGGAGCTGATCGAAAAAGGAGAGGCATATTACTGCTTCTGCGATAAGGAACGTCTTGCTACGCTGACCCGGGTGGTAGACGGCAAGGAGATCAGTGTGTATGACAAGCATTGTCTGCACCTGAGCAAGGAAGAGGTTCAGGCAAAACTGGATGCCGGCCTTCCTTATGTTATCCGTCAGAACAACCCCACAGAAGGAACCACGACCTTTGTGGATGAGATCTATGGAGATATTACCGTTAACAATGACGAGCTGGATGATATGATCCTGATCAAGTCCGACGGATATCCTACTTATAACTTTGCCAACGTTGTGGATGATCATCTTATGGGCATTACCCATGTGGTCAGAGGAAATGAGTATCTTTCTTCTTCCCCTAAGTACAATCGTCTTTACGATGCCTTTGGTTGGGAAGTACCCAAGTATGTCCATGTGCCCCTGATCACCGATGAGGAGCATCACAAGCTTTCCAAGCGAAGCGGTCATTCTTCCTTCGAGGATCTGATCGAGCAGGGATTTTTAACGGAAGCGGTGGTAAACTTTGTTGCCCTGCTTGGCTGGTCCCCTGCAGATAACAATGAGATCTTCAGCCTGGATGAGCTGGTGAAGGAATTTGATTACCACAGGATCAATAAGTCCCCTGCAGTGTTTGACTTTAACAAGCTGCGTTGGATGAACGGCGAATACATTAAGAAACTGGACTTTGATACCTTCTATGAGAAGGCAGAGCCTTATTTAAAGCAGGCGATCACAAAAGACCTGGATCTTAAAAAGATCGCACAGATGGTACAGACCCGTATCGAGGTATTCCCGGATATCCCGGCGCTTATTGATTTCTTCCAGGAACTGCCGGAGTATGATACCGCGATGTACGAGCACAAGAAGATGAAGACAACGAAGGAATCATCTCTTGCAACCTTAAAAGATCTGCTCCCTATTCTGGAGCAGCAGGATGACTACAGTAACGATGCGTTATATCAGAGATTAACGGAGTACATTTCCGAGAAAGGCCTGAAGAACGGTTTTGTTTTATGGCCGATCCGTACCGCCGTATCCGGAAAGCAGATGACACCTGCCGGTGCCACCGAGATCATGGAGATCCTCGGCAAAGAAGAGAGCCTTGCCCGTATCCGCAAGGGAATCGAGCTGCTGGAGAACTGATTGTCCAACGCCGGAAATGAAGCCCAGAAAAGGGCTATATGCCATGGTTCGGGACCGATGCTTGTTTTAGCCGGTCCCGGGTCGGGCAAAACCTTTGTTATAACCAATCGCATCCGTTTCCTTACCCGTTCGCTTGGGGTGGAGGAACAACATATCTTAGTCATCAGTTTTTCCAGGGCGTCTGCTTTGGAAATGAAGGAACGTTTCCTTCGTCTTACAGGAAAAGCCTCTACGGCCGTATCCTTCGGCACCTTTCATGCCGTATTCTTTCAAATTCTGAAAAACGAATATCATTTAAAAGCCACGGACTTATTATCTGCTTCCGAAAAAAAGGATATCTTCCGGGAAGCACTGGAACTGTCTTTGCGTCGCCATAAAGGACGGGATGGGATCTTTTCCCAGCTATGGCAGCTAAAGGAAAGCTTTTTGAGCGCAGATGGGGATGCATCCGATGTAACCGGCGAGTTTCTGGAAGCCTTCAGTCGGGAGAAAAACACAGGGGCATGCACGGATCATGAGACATTTTTAGTTCCCCGGGAGGTATACAACATTCTGCGGGACACCTATGAGGAGATCGTTCAAAAACGCCGGAAACTGGATTTTGACGATATGCTGGTAAAATGCATGCAGCTTCTGCAAAAGCGGCCGGACATCCTTTTAACCTATCAGCAGAAATATGAGTATATACTCATTGATGAATTTCAGGATATCAATCCCATTCAGTTTGAAGTGATCCGTATGCTGGCGCTTCCCCAAAACAATCTGTTTGTGGTGGGAGACGATGATCAGTCCATTTATTCCTTCCGCGGGGCTTCTCCCGAGATCATGCTGCATTTTAAAGAGTATTATCCAATGGCAAAGCAGGAACTTCTCAGTATTAATTACCGGTGCAGCGGGCCGATCTTACAGGCTGCGGATGCCCTGATCCGGGGAAACAAAAACCGTTATGAAAAGCAGGTGGTGGCCAAACAGGCGGAAGGAGAACCCGTAGAAGTGCTTCATCTGTCCACGACACAGGAGAGCTGTGAGGCCATCGTCTCTATCATCCGGGAGCATTTAAAAGGGGAAGGAAGGATGCAGAGTAAGCCTTCCGGGATCGCTGTATTGTTCCGGAAAAGCGGGGATATGGAGGATATGATGCGGGCTCTGGATAAGGCCGGCATTCCCTACCGGAAAAAGGAAGAGAAAAAGAATCTGCATCAGAGCTTTATAGCCGAAGATCTGCGAAGCTATATCCGGTATATGGGCGGAGACCATTCGATGGAAACGTTTCTGAAGATCATGAACAAGCCCTATCGGTATCTTTATCGGGATCAGCTGCGGGGAGAGGTATTTCCGCCGGATAACACGTTGTACCGAAGACTTTTGCTCTCGGACTCCAGGGAACAGAAACGCCGCATGGCGCTGGAAGCTTTTATCCGGGATATTTCCCTGTTAAAAAGGATGCCTCCGTTTCTGTTTTGCAATTACCTGCGAAAAGGCCTGGGGTATGAACGGTATTTAAAGAATCTGTGTGAACTTGCAGAATCCAAGAAGCCGGGGGTTGGAAAGAGCTTGTACAAAGAGTATCTGGCCGTTTTGGACCAGTTGCAGGAATCCATGAAAGAACAACTCAGTCCTGGTGACTGGCTGCTGTTTTCGGAAGAAGAGTCTCAAAAGGAAGGGACAGGAAAGCAGGATGAGCCAGCAAGGATCCGGGATGGGATCAACTTGATGACCTACCATGCGTCCAAGGGATTGGAGTTTGACCTGGTCTTTTTGCCGGCCCTGCAGGAAGGCATCATCCCGCACGGAAAAGCGGTTACCCTGCTGGCTATGGAAGAAGAGCGGCGGATGCTGTATGTTGCCATGACCAGGGCAAAGAAAAAGCTGTATCTGCTTTATGCAGATACAGCTTCGGAACGATCCGAACTAAGCGGAAGACAACCAGGGCAGTTTCAGCAGCTTCTGCAGCCCAGTCGTTTCCTGAAAGCACTGGAAGGTCAGTCGTCTAACTCGTCAAAGTCCATATTATCCAGATACTCATCAAAAGCATCGGCAGCCTGCTCATATTCATCATCGTCTTCAATATAGATCAGGTCCGGTTCGCCGGATGCGGACTCGGTGTACCCGTAGATCCAGACATCCCCTTCCGGTGTTTCCTTGCTGTTGGTGGGGAGAAGATAGATATAATCCTTTCCGTTTACCTTCAGGATGCATACGATCTCACAGGTGACGGTGCCTTCATCTAAGTCAATATCAACGGTTGTATTTTCAATTTCCTTCTGTGTCATACAAACGGTCCTTTCTGCGTTTTTTTATATTTTAGCAGGAAAGAGCAAATCATGGTATACTAATTTAGTTATATAAGATGGAGGCAGTTTTGGTTAATCTTAAGATAAGTACCGGTGATTTCTATCATCGGGGTACCTACCAGGTTCAAAACGGATTTCAGATCACGCAGACCATGCACGGGCAGAAAATGAACGGCATGGAGATCTTTGTGTGGGACGAGGAAAAAGGACTCCTTCAGGATTCCGGAAAGGTTGTGGAATTTCCGGACTGCTGCAGGAGAGGAAATCTCTATGCTGTTCGGATCACCTTGACAGATCCGGGCAAGGTCTATGCCTATCGCCTTCTGGAGGATTCCAGACCCCTTATGGATCCTTATGCTACAGAAGTCGTTCGCGTGGAGAAAAAAACGAAGGCAACTGCCGGTTTTCCTTTGACCGATACCTACGGGATCCTGCGGAAAACCTCCTACAACTGGGGAAATGACAAACTGCCCCGTTTGGACCTTTCTTCCTGCATTTTATACGGACTGCACGTAAAGGGCTTTACCAGAGACGAAAGTGCGCATGTAAAACATCCCGGAACTTTTCGGGGTGTAATTGAAAAACTGCCCTATCTGAAAAAACTGGGGATCACCTCTGTTGTCCTGCAGCCGGTATATGATTTTGCGCCCCTTCTCATGCGCCCCTTATCCGGGGAGCTGACCACCAACTACTGGGGCTACACGGAAGGCAATTACTTTGCACCCAACCGCCGGTATGCGTCCGGCCCAGACGCGGCAGGAGAACTAAAAGACCTGGTCAAAGCCTTTCATAAGCAGAACATGGAAGTCATCATGCAGCTGGGATTTCCCAGAGGCGTAAAGGCAGATTACCTTTCCGATATCCTGTTTTACTGGAAGGAAACCTTTCATATGGACGGCTTTTCCTTTATCGGAAGCCAGATCCCTGTAGAGGAGATCCTTGAAAAGGACTTCCTTTCGGATACGAAACTGATCGCTCAGGATCTGGGAGACATCGTCTTAACACACCGGGAGAAAACCCAGAACAATCCCTATCTGGCGGAATACCGTCTGGATTTCATGAACGTGTGCCGTCGTTTCCTGAAAGGGGACGAGGATACGGTAGCAGCCTTTACCTACCAGAACCGCTTTGTTCCCGAAGGCTACCATACCATTCATTATATGGCGGATTTTAATACCTTCCGTATGATGGATCTGGTTTCCTATGAGCGAAAGCACAACGAAGAAAACGGGGAAGATAACAAAGACGGGGAAAACTTTAACAACAGCTGGAACTGCGGCGCAGAAGGAGAAACGAAAAAGGCAGCGGTGCGAAAGCTCCGTTTAAAGCAGCTGAAAAATGCAGCCTGCCTTTTGTTTCTTTCTCAGGGAACGCCTTATATTTTCATGGGCGATGAGTTCGGAGATACGGCCCGGGGAAACAACAATCCCTATAATCAGGATAATGCGATCACCTACGTGGACTGGAATGCCCGCCTTCGGAACAGAGCCTATGCCGCTTTCTTCCGGGAACTGATCGCTCTTAAGAAGCAGAGCAGTATCCTGCAGAAAACAAAGCCCTTAAGACCCAATGATCAATTGGGCGAAGGGATCCCGGAGATCTCTTACCACGGGGAAGCTTTATGGCGTCCCAATATGGACAGTTATATCCGGCATATCGGTATCCTTCTTTCCGAGAAGGAAACCTTCTATATTGCCTTTAATATGCACTGGGAAGAGCATACCTTTTCCCTGCCGCCTCTTTCCGGAAAAAAGACCTGGAAGCTTCTGTTTACCACGGATGGATCGGTTCCTGCCGTTACGGAGCAGAAACGGGAGATACCGGAGGAAATGACCGGCAAAAAAAGCAAGCGTCCCGCGCTGGGGTATGAAACCATTATTTTACCCAGGACGGTGGCGGTATTTGGGATCCAGTGATCCCTGAAAAGGAATCTTTATGGCTGAATCGACGCAAAACAAAACCGAAGATTGGGGATTCTGGAAACGGTTTTTCGGACACCTTCGCACCATCAATCATCACAGGAGACTGGTCCGGAAAGGATGCTTTCGCATCGGATTGTATAAGCAGGGGCTGATGCACGACCTGTCCAAATATTCCCCCAGCGAGTTCTGGGTAGGGGTGAAATATTACCAGGGCCACCGTTCCCCCAACAATGCGGAACGGGAGGATATCGGTTATTCCTCTGCATGGCTTCACCATCAGGGACGGAACAAACATCATTATGAGTATTGGAGAGACTATCAGGTAACGCCAAATGGTCCTGCTATGGTGCCGGTTCCCATGCCCCGCCGTTATGTGGCAGAGATGTGCATGGACCGGATCGCTGCCTGCAAGACGTATCAGGGCAGCGCCTATACGGACGAAAGTCCCATTAAGTATTACCGTAACGGTGCCGGGAAGGGTAACCTCCTGCATCCGGATACGGCTGCGCAGCTGGAGATGCTTCTGACCATGCTGGCGGAAAAAGGGGAGGAGGAAACCTTCCGTTATATCCGTCATACCTTTCTGCATCCTTAACAAACTTTTTTGAGTATGCTATGATTATCTTGGTAAATCGGAGGTAGCACTGCTATGGCTGTTACAACAAAAGACAAGCGTTACGTGGCTTATGTTTCCACATATACCACCGGCGATAAAAAAGGCATCAAGATCTTTGATGTGGATATGAAAAAGGGACGTTTCACGGAGAAGGATGCGGTGGAGATCACCAATTCTTCCTATGTGACCATTTCCCATAATCATAAGTTTCTGTATTCCATTACCGATTTTGGTGTGGAGTCTTATGTGATCCGGGAGGACGGCTCTCTAAAGACGCTGAACAAGGCATCCATCAACGGCATGAGAGGGTGTTATCTGTCCACGGATTATGAGGATAAGTTCCTGTTTGTTGCCGGTTGGCACGACGGTAAGATCACGGTTCTCAAATTAAAAAAGAACGGCGAGATCGGTGAGATCACGGAAGAGATCTTTCACAAGGGCCTTGGCAGTATTGCAGAGCGGAATTTCCGCCCCCATGTCAGCTGCGTAAAGATGACCCGTGATAATAAGTTTCTGTGTGCGGCGGATCTGGGAATGGACATTATCGATGTGTATCTGCTGGACCATCGTACCGGAAAGTTAAAGCTGATGGACGTTGTCCACAGTGAACAGGAATCCGCACCCAGACACATCAAGTTCTCTACAGACGGTCACTATATGTATGTGGTACACGAGCTGAAGAACTTTATTGATGTGTATTCCATTACCTATCCGAAGGAGAATGTTCCGGAGTTTGAGAAGATCCAGACCATCTCCACCTTAAACGATTATCACGCCACAGGCTCTGCGGCATCCGCCCTGACCTTTTCCCTGGACCATCATTATCTGGTCAGCAGCAATGCCGGGGATAACAGTGTGATCATTTTCAGGATCGACGAAAAAGACGGCACATTAAACAAGATCCTGTGTCTGCCGGTGAGCGGAGAGTATCCCAAGGATGCTGCGCTGTTTCCGGATAACAAGCATCTGGTGGCCTTAAACAATGATTCCGGCACGCTGACCTTCTTTAATGTAGACTTAAAGACCGGTCTTCTGGTGATGAACGGTCCGGAGATGAAGGTGGATCAGCCCAACTGTATCATTTTTCATGAGCTGGACGCTGAATAATGGGGAAACTACAGATCATTTTGCTTGGGGAGAAGCAAAAGATTAGGATGTATAAATAATAAAATGCGAGAAACAGGTAGAGAAAGATTCATTGTCGGATGCGCTCGATTTGCGAAGAAGCATCCGAGATTGAAGGGTTTTGTACAATTGTATATGCTGATTGTTTTATCCGCTTACTATGCCTGCCGTAATTTTGCGCGGAATGGTAAGAGGTTTTCGGCTGTTGCCTCGGCGCTTGCCTTATTCCTGGTTTCTGTCAGCTTCTGCTATCCTTATGAGACGGCACAGGCTTCACAGGTATTGTTTAATAAGGACGTGGCAGATGTAGACGAGACACTGGCCTTTGCAGATGATGAAGCGCCGGATGAGCTGGAGGAGGATCTGGAATTGGAGCAGATCCTGGCAGAAGGCTTCGAGGGCGGTGAGGCTACCAGTCTGTCCGAGATCACAGAGTATTCTGCGGACGAGATCCTGGCGGAGACCCTTTCTCCGCTGTCTCCGGAACCGACCTTCGCCGATGAGGACGATGTAGTCGCCATTGAAATGGAAAGCGTGAAAGAAGAGACCATTTCCTGGGAGGAGATCGGCAACTATTTTGATAAATCCGACTGGAGCATTCTCCTGGTCAATAAGCAGCATCCTATTCCGGATGATTATACCTTTACGCTTGGAAATCTGACCAATGGGATGCAATGTGATGAGAGGATCATTACCTCCATCCATGAAATGTTAAAGGCAGCCAAGGCAGACGGTATCACCCTGGTGGTGCGCTCTCCTTATCGGAACAAAGACCGACAGACCATGCTCTTTAATCGAAAGATCAATAAGTACATGAGTCAGGGACTTTCCTATATGGATGCCTATAAGCTGTCCTCTCAGGTCGTTACCGTACCGGGGGCTTCGGAGCATCAGCTGGGTCTGGCCATTGATATCACGTCGGACAATTATTATTCCCTGGATGCGGCCTTTGGCGATACACCCGGCGGTAAGTGGCTGATGGAGCATGCTGCGGATTACGGATTTATCCTTCGGTATCCCCTTGGCAAGGAATATATCACGGAAATTGAATATGAGCCCTGGCATTATCGTTATGTGGGCAAGGAAGCTGCCCATGTGATCATGGATAACGGGAAATGTCTGGAAGAATTCTGGGAAGAGTTAAACTGATGGAATACAAGATCTTAAAAAAAGAAGGCAGAGCCAAAAGGGCGGAGTTTGTAACGGTACACGGTACCGTACAGACTCCTCTTTTTATGAATGTAGGGACCGTAGGCGCCATAAAAGGCGCAGTGGCTACCGAGGACCTGGAGCGGATAAATACCCAGGTTCTGCTTTGCAATACCTACCATTTGCATGTGCGCACCGGCGATCCGCTGATCAAGGAAGTGGGCGGACTGCATAAGTTTGTGTCCTGGGATAAGCCAATCCTTACAGATTCCGGCGGCTTTCAGGTCTTTTCTCTGGCAAAGCTTCGCAGGATCAAGGAAGAAGGCGTCTATTTCCAGTCCCACATTGACGGACATAAGATCTTCATGGGCCCGGAACAGAGTATGCAGATCCAGTCCAATTTAGGTTCCACCATTGCCATGGCTTTTGACGAATGTCCCCCTGCTCTGGCAGAGAAAAGTTATGTACAGCCTTCGGTGGACCGGACCACCAGATGGCTGGAGCGCTGCATTGCGGAAATGAACCGATTAAATTCCCTGGAGGATACGGTCAATAAGGAGCAGCTTTTATTCGGTATCAACCAGGGGGCTGTTTACCCGGATATCCGGATCGAGCATGCCAAACGGATCAGCGAATTTGATCTTCCCGGCTATGCTGTGGGCGGTCTGGCGGTAGGGGAGAGCCATGAGCAGATGTACGATGTTCTGGATCATGTGGTGCCTTATCTGCCGGAAAATAAACCCACGTATCTCATGGGTGTAGGTACACCGGCCAATATCCTGGAAGGGGTGGATCGCGGTATCGATTTCTTTGACTGTGTATATCCTTCTCGAAACGGCAGACACGGTGCGTTGTATACCCATTACGGCAAGATCAATATCAAGAACCAGAAATACGAAAAGGACATGCGTCCCATTGAAGAGGGCTGCAACTGTCCTGCCTGCAGAAGGTATTCCAGAGCTTATATCCGCCATCTGATCAAGGCGGAGGAAATGCTGGGCCTTAGGCTTTGCGTGCTGCACAATCTGTACTTCTACAATCACCTGATGGAAGAGATCCGGGATGCTCTGGATAAGGGAGAGTTTTCTTCCTTCAAGAAACGAATGCTGGATCAGATGGCCCAGGAAAACTGACCCCTTGTGAAAGAGCGGGTTTTTATGTATGATTACTTAGGTGACATAAGTTACCGGGATATTTTGAAAAGGAAGGGTTTCATATGAATTTACTGTTAAACAATCCGGATCCGATGATGAGCGGAATCGTCATGGTGGTCTATATTGTACTCATCGTTGCATTTATCTATTTCTTCATGGTCCGTCCCCAGAAGAAGGAGCAGAAGAAGACCAGTGCCATGCTGGCTAATCTGGAGGTTGGGGATTACATCTGCACCACCAGCGGTTTCTACGGTGTGATCATTGATATCTCCGATGACGCGGTTGTAGTAGAGTTCGGTAAGAACAAGAATTGCCGTATCTCCATGCAGAAGGCTGCCATCGCCCAGGTTGAAAAGCCGGAACAGGCTGTTGCAGGTTCTGACAACAAGTAAGATCCATCAGGCAGCTTCCAAAGGTTTTTCCTTTGGAAGTTGCTTTTTTTTTCAAGATAAACTAATATAGACCTAATATCGTTTTTAATACTTTAATTCGTTAAAACGTTTAATTGTTAAAGACAAGAAGGAAGGTAGCGTATATGTCGGAAACATTACGGATCGCCTGCATCCGGGGAGACGGGATCGGCCCTGAGATTGTAGACACAGCTATTCGTGTACTGGAAAAAACAGGAGAGAAATTCGGCCTGAAGATGGAATTTATCCAGGTGCGCATGGGCGGAGCGTCCATTGATGCAAACGGTGCTCCGCTGACGGATGAGACAATTGAGATCTGTAAAGGGTCTGACGCGGTACTGATGGGGTCCATCGGAGGTAATACCTCCACATCCCCCTGGTATCAATTGCCTCCGGAGAAGCGTCCGGAAGCCGGCCTGTTAAAGCTTCGTAAATCCCTGAATCTGTTTGCGAACCTTCGTCCGGCTTATCTGTATCCGGAACTGTCCGATGCCTGCCCCTTAAAGAAGGAAGTGGCGGATAAGGGCTTCGACCTTCTGATCATGCGGGAGCTGACCGGCGGTCTGTATTTTGGGGAACGGAAGACCATTACGGAAAACGGAGAACGCAAGGCCATTGATACCCTGACCTATTCCGAAAGCGAGATCCGCAGGATCGCCATCAAAGGCTTTGAGATCGCTAAAAAGCGCAGAAAGAAGGTTACCAGCGTAGATAAGGCCAATGTGCTGGATTCCTCCCGCTTATGGAGAAGCGTGGTGGAAGAGGTGGCAAAGGATTATCCCGATGTTACCCTGGAGCATATGCTGGTAGACAACTGCGCGATGCAGCTGGTCAAGGATCCTTCCCAGTTTGACGTGGTCCTGACGGAGAATATGTTCGGTGATATCCTGTCGGATGAAGCCAGTATGGTGACCGGATCCATCGGTATGCTGTCCTCTGCCAGTCTGAATGACACAAAGTTCGGTTTATACGAGCCCAGTCACGGATCGGCACCGGATATCGCAGGGCAAAATATAGCAAACCCTATTGCCACCATCCTGTCGGCGGCTATGATGCTGCGGTATTCCTTTGACCAGGATGAGGCGGCACAGGCCATCGAAGATGCGGTCAGCGGGGTTCTGCAAGACGGTTATCGTACCGTGGATATTTACACAGAAGGTATGAAAAAGGTTGGCTGCTCGGAAATGGGCGATGCCATTATAGAACGGATCTAAGAGGAGGCTATAGAACATGAAAAGCGATAACGTAAAGATCGGTGAGCAGCAGGCTCCCCACAGAAGTCTTTTTAATGCACTTGGTTTTACCGAGGAGGAGATGCATAAACCTCTGATCGGTATTGTCAGCTCTTATAATGAGATCGTACCCGGCCACATGAACCTGGATAAGATCGTGGATGCTGTTAAGATCGGTGTTGCGGAAGCCGGCGGTGTGCCGGTTGTGTTCCCTGCCATTGCTGTATGTGACGGAATCGCCATGGGCCATGTGGGTATGAAATATTCCCTGGTCACCCGTGATCTGATCGCCGATTCTACGGAATGTATGGCCCTTGCTCATCAGTTTGATGCGCTGGTCATGGTTCCCAACTGCGATAAGAACGTTCCCGGCCTGTTAATGGCAGCTGCCCGTGTAAACGTACCCACTGTTTTCGTATCCGGCGGCCCGATGCTGGCCGGCCATGTACACGGCAAGAAGAGAAGTCTTTCTTCCATGTTTGAAGCCGTAGGAAGCGTTGCTGCCGGTTCCATGAGTCTGGAAGAGTTAAAGGAATATGAGGAAAAGGTATGTCCTACCTGCGGTTCCTGCTCCGGTATGTATACCGCCAATTCCATGAACTGCCTGACCGAAGCCATCGGCATGGGTCTTCGCGGTAACGGAACCATTCCCGCGGTATATTCCGAGCGTATCCGTCTGGCGAAGCATGCCGGCATGAAGGTGATGGAGCTTCTGGAAAAGAACATCCGTCCCAGAGACATTCTGACCAAAGAAGCGTTTATGAACGCTCTGACAGTGGATATGGCCCTTGGCTGCTCCACCAATACCATGCTTCACTTACCCGCCATTGCCCATGAAGCAGGGGTGGACATCAACCTGGAGATCGCCAATGAGATCTCCGCAAAGACGCCCAACCTTTGCCATCTGGCTCCTGCAGGTCCTACCTACATGGAGGATCTGAATGAAGCAGGCGGTGTTTATGCTGTCATGAAGGAGCTTTCCAAGCTGAATCTCTTAAATCTGGATCTGATGACCGTTACCGGAAAGACGGTAGGAGAAAACATCCAAAATGCGGTGAACAAGGATCCTGAAGTCATCCGTCCTGTGGAAAATCCCTACTCCAAAACCGGCGGTATCGCAGTTCTGAAGGGTAATCTGGCTCCGGATTCCGGTGTGGTTAAGCGTTCTGCGGTGGTACCGGAGATGATGGTACACGAAGGACCTGCCCGTGTATTTGATTGTGAAGAGGATGCCATTGCTGCCATCAAGGGCGGCAAGATTGTAGCAGGAGACGTTGTGGTGATCCGCTATGAAGGACCGAAGGGTGGCCCCGGCATGCGGGAAATGCTCAATCCCACCTCTGCCATTGCCGGTATGGGACTGGGCTCCTCTGTTGCACTGATCACAGACGGTCGTTTCTCCGGCGCCAGCCGTGGAGCATCCATCGGACATGTTTCTCCGGAAGCTGCTGTCGGTGGTCCTATTGCGCTGGTAGAAGAGGGAGACATCATCAGCATTGATATCCCTGCGAATAAACTGGAATTAAAGGTTTCCGATGAGGAACTGGCCAGAAGAAAAGCA
The DNA here is from genome assembly GCA_024689465.1 of Lachnospiraceae bacterium. GTDB lineage: Bacteria > Bacillota > Clostridia > Lachnospirales > Lachnospiraceae > JAILDL01. Next base: position 23,359 of record JAILDL010000116.1, on the reverse strand, counting down.
GCTTGGACTCCCAGAGAGCCGAAGATCACCACCGGGTATCTTGCCCGCTACAGAGAACTGACCACCAGCGGCAATCGCGGTGCAGTTCTGGAATTACCTAAGAATGTGTAAAGCAGAGGTTAATGAATCGTGCAGTTAAATGGATCGGAAATCATCGTTGAATGTTTAAAAGAACAGGGTGTGGATACGGTATTCGGTTATCCGGGCGGCGCCATTTTGAATGTATATGATGCGCTGTATAAGCATCCTGAGATCCGCCATGTACTGACCAGTCATGAACAGGGTGCTGCTCATGCGGCAGACGGCTATGCCCGTTCTACGGGAAAGGTAGGCGTTTGTATGGCGACCAGCGGTCCCGGTGCCACCAATCTGGTCACCGGTATCGCCACCGCTTATATGGATTCGGTTCCCATGGTGGCCATCACCTGTAACGTAGGTCTTCCTCTTCTCGGGAAGGATTCCTTCCAGGAAGTGGATATCGCCGGCATTACCATGCCCATCACCAAGCACGGCTACATCGTAAAGGACATCCATAAGCTGGCAGATACCATCCGCAAGGCTTTTCGTATTGCCGGAAGCGGCAGACCGGGTCCTGTACTGGTGGATGTGACCAAGGACGTCACCGCTGCCATGTGTGAATATTCCCCTATGGCCATTGTGGATAAGCCGGTTTCTACCAAGAAGCTTCCGCTGATCACCGATGAGGAGATCGGTAGTGTGTTAAAACTGATCAAGGCGTCCAAAAAGCCTTATATCTTTGTGGGCGGTGGATCCATTATTTCCGGAGCGGAGAAGGAACTGGCCGAGTTTGCGGAAAAACTGGACGCACCGGTTTGTGATTCCCTTATGGGAAAGGGTGCATTTGACGGAAACAGCCCTCGCTATACCGGCATGCTGGGTATGCACGGCACCAAGACCTCCAATCTGGGTGTCAGTGAATGCGACCTTCTGTTTGCCCTGGGTGCCCGTTTTTCCGACCGTGTAACAGGCAATGCCAAAAAGTTTGCTTCCAAGGCAAAGATCGTACACATCGATATCGATGCTGCGGAGATCAATAAGAATGTAAAATGTACTACCTCTCTGGTAGGGGACCTGAAAAAGGTTCTGGCTCAGATCAATCAGAAGCTGGAACAGCAGGATCACAGGGAGTGGATGGAGCACATCGGGGAAATGAAGAAACAGTTCCCTTTAAAGTATGATCCCAAGGGTCTGTCCTGTCCGTATATCATGGAGCGGATCGATGCCCTGACGGGGGGTGATGCCATCATTACCACCGATGTGGGACAGCATCAGATGTGGGCCTCCCAGTATTTCCACTATACAAAGCCCAGAACCTTCCTTAGCAGCGGCGGATTGGGTACCATGGGCTACGGCCTGGGTGCCTGCATCGGCGCACAGGTGGGTAATCCCGACAAAACCTGTATCAACATTGCAGGAGACGGGTGCTTTCGGATGAACATGAACGAACTGGCTACGGCCAGCCGTTATAACCTTCCCATCATCCAGGTGGTGATCAACAATCATGTACTGGGGATGGTGCGTCAGTGGCAGACGCTGTTTTACGGAAAGCGTTATTCCCAGACCGTTCTGGAAGATAAGGTGGACTTCTGCAAGGTGGCGGAAGGATTGGGATGTACTGCCATCCGTGTCACCAAAAAGGAAGAGGTGGACGGAGCCATCCAAAAGGCGCTGAAAGCCAAAGGGCCTGTGGTCTTAGACTGTGTGATCCCCGAGGATGACAAGGTATTCCCCATGGTTTCTCCCGGAGCTGCGATCAGCGAAGTATTTGATGAAGATCCTACTTTGGAAAAATAGAGTATAATAGAATCCGTTGGGGGTAGTTTATTTGAAAAAACACGTAACGATTCTGCTTATACTTGCTCTGATCCTGGTGGCCGGATACTTTGGCGTAGCCAGATATTATGAGACAGGGTTTCCTTTTGGAACCTGGATCAACGGTCATTATGTTACCGGTCTTTCTGTTTCCCAGGTGAATGAAATGCTCCTTGAGGAAACGCCTGTATGGGATTTTCATCTGCGCTTTCCCGAGGGAGAAGAGGTTCTGACGGCTGAGGGTATGGATCTGGGATTTGATTACCGAAAACAGCTGACCAATCTGGAACAGATGAACAGGGAGCCTCTTTTCTGGGGCAGAAACCTTCTGTTTCCCGAAAAGTATATGGTGACTCCGGAGATTTCCTTTGATGAAGAAGCGTTAAGGGAAAAGTTCCTTTCCCTGCCGCAGGTGCAGGATGACATGGCAAACCGGGAGAAAGAAGTGACCATATCCCGTGGGCTTCATGGCTATGAACTGGAGGATCCGCACCTGCATCTGTTAAAAACCGAGGAAGCCTTTGCAAGGATCTGTGAGAGTATTGGATCCGGCGCATCCGGTCTGGATCTGACGGATGACGATCTCTACGAGGATCTGCCTTATTCCGATGAAGAACTGGAGCGCCTTGCTCTGTTTGAAAAACTGGATGACTTCCAGAATACCGGCATCATCTATGATATGGGAGATGCCCTGGTAACCCTGGACGGAGCCATTACCGCCGATTTTGTTAATCTAAACGATGAGGGCGGTATCCTGCTGGGAGCAAACGGGAAACCGGTTCTGGATGAAAGTGCTGTGGAAGCTTTTGTGGATCATCTCTGCGAAGAGTACGATACCCTGGGAAAAGAGCGGATCTTTACCGCGACCGACGGAGAAGTGGTGACCATTGAAGGCGGCACCTACGGAAATCAGCTGGATGCCAAGGCGGAGAAAAAGTATCTCATCGATGCCTTAAAGCAGGGGATAAGGGAAACCCATATTCCCACCTATAAACAGCAGGCCTTTGTAAGAGGAAAACAGGATATCCTGGATTCCTATATCGAGATCGATCTCACAGATCAGATGATGTATTTGTATCTGGAGGGAGAAAAGAAGATCGAAACCCCCATCGTTACCGGCAATCTGGCCCGTAAGAACGATACCCCTGCCGGTGTGGATTATATTTATTACAAACAGAAAAACAGAACCCTTCGGGGGCCGAACTATACATCCTTTGTCTATTACTGGATGGCCATCATACGCCACATCGGTATCCATGATGCCACCTGGCGCAAGGAATTCGGCGGGGACATTTATAAGACCCAGGGATCCCATGGATGCATAAATACTCCAAAAGAAACCATGGCGGAATTGTATGACATGGTGGATGTTGGGTTCCCGGTTGTGCTATTTTATTAGCAGTTTGCATATTGACCCGAAGGATGAATAATTATAATATATTATTCAAGCGTAATCGCATAATTATGCATTACTAGATAAATAACCAGAAGCGAGGAGTGGAAAAATGTCGAGAGTCTACAATTTTTCAGCAGGTCCGGCCGTACTGCCGGAAGAAGTGTTACAGGAAGCAGCAGATGAAATGCTGGATTACCGCGGATGCGGTATGTCCGTAATGGAGATGAGCCATCGGTCCAAGACCTATGAGACCATCATTACGGAAGCGGAGCAGGATCTCAGGGATATCATGAACATCCCCGATAATTACAAGGTTCTGTTCCTGCAGGGCGGTGCTCATCTGCAGTTTGCCATGATCCCCATGAACCTTATGAAAAATCGTAAGGCCGGTTATATCCTTACCGGACAGTGGGCCAAGAAGGCTTTTGCAGAAGCAAAGCTTTACGGAGAAGCAGTCGAACTGGCTTCCTCCGCTGATAAGACATTTTCCTACATTCCCGATTGTTCCGATCTGCCCATCACAGATGATATGGACTATGTATACATCTGCGAGAACAATACGATTTACGGAACGAAATATAAGACTCTGCCCAACACCAAGGGCAAGATCCTGGTATCCGATGTTTCTTCCTGCTTCTTATCCGAGCCTGTGGATGTGACCAAGTACGGTCTGATCTACGGCGGTGTTCAGAAGAATATCGGACCGGCCGGCGTTGTCATTGTGATCATCCGCGAGGATCTGATCCCCGATGAGTGTCTGCCCGGAACGCCTACCATGATGAAATATAAGACCCACGCCGATGCAGGATCTCTTTACAATACCCCTCCCGCATACGGTATCTATATCTGCGGCAAGGTATTCAAGTGGATCAAGAAGATGGGCGGTCTCTCCGTTATGCAGCAGCGGAACATCGAGAAGGCCAAGATCCTTTATGATTTCCTGGATTCTTCCCAGTTGTTCAAGGGTACCGTTGTTCCTGAGGATCGTTCCCTTATGAACGTTCCTTTCGTAACCGGGGACGAAGAGATGGATGCCAAGTTCATCAAGGAAGCGACTGCAGCAGGATTTGTTTCCCTTAAGGGTCACAGAACCGTTGGCGGTATGCGTGCTTCCATTTACAACGCAATGCCGAAGGAAGGCGTTGAGAAGCTGGTTGCATTCATGAAGGAATTCGAAGCAAAGAATAAATAAATCAATAGGTTGGTTGAGGGAAAAGACATGAAGAAATATGCTTGCTTGAATCCCATCTCTCCGGTGGGCTTAGAGAATTTTACGGTAGATTATGTAAAAACCGATGATGTGAACGAAGCGGAAGGTATTCTGGTACGAAGCGCGGACATGAACTCCATGGAGTTTTCCGATGAGCTGTTATGTATCGCAAGAGCAGGTGCCGGCGTAAACAATATTCCGCTGGAGCGCGCAGCTGAAAAGGGTATCGTTGTATTTAATACACCCGGTGCCAATGCCAACGGCGTAAAGGAACTGGTTCTGGCCGGTATGTTCCTGGCTTCCCGTGATATCGTAGGCGGTATCAACTGGGTAAATGAGAATAAAGACGATGAGAACATCAGTAAATCCATGGAAAAGGCAAAGAAGGCCTTTGCAGGTACCGAGCTGATGAACAAGAAGCTGGGTATCATCGGTCTGGGCGCCATCGGCGTAAAGGTAGCGAATGCCGCAAAGCATCTGGGCATGGAAGTGTACGGCTATGACCCTTATGTATCGGTTGATGCAGCCTGGAGTCTTTCCAGAGACGTAAAGCACGTTCTTTCCGTAGATGAGATCTACCAGAGCTGTGATTTTATCACCATCCATGTTCCCCTTCTGGACAATACAAAGGGAATGATCAATGAGGATGCGGTCAACAAGATGAAGGACGGCGTTGTCATCCTGAACTTTGCCCGTGATCTTCTGGTGGATGAGAAGGCAGTATTAAAGGGGATTGATTCCGGCAAGATCCGTAAGTATGTATCTGATTTTGCCAATCCTACCGTTGCCGGTCACAAGAACTGCATTGTTACCCCTCATCTGGGTGCTTCCACCGAGGAAGCAGAAGACAACTGCGCAAAGATGGCCGTAAAGCAGCTGATGGACTACCTGGAGAACGGAAACATCATCAATTCCGTGAACTTCCCCAAGGTAGATATGGGCATCTGTTCCCAGAAGGGCCGTATCGCCATCTTCCACAAGAACGTAGCCAATATGATCACAAAGTTTACCGCAAACTTAGGTGACAGAGGCGTGAACATCACCGACATGATGAACAAGTCCAAGGGCGAATACGCTTATACCATGATCGATATGGAAGCGGAAAGCAGCGAGGAAATTGTGAACTCTTTGAAGCAGATCGATGGTGTTATCCGTGTCCGCGTGGTAAAATAATCCTGCAGGAATCTTATAAGCCGACAGGCTCGCCTGTCGGCTTTTTCTTTGCATCAATACCCGAATACGGGATCGGAATACAACAAGGAGTCGACGTATGGTCACAGTAAAACCTTTTCAGGCATATCGCCCCCAAAAAGGCATGGAATCTACCATTGCCGCTTTACCCTACGATGTATACAACCGGGCTGAAGCCCTTGCGGAAGTAAAGAAGAACCCGAAATCCTTCCTGGCCATTGACCGGGCGGAAACGTCCTTTGATGACAGTGTGGATACCTACGATCCGAAGGTATATGAGCAGGCTTCCCGGCTTTTAAAGGATGCCTTTGCAGACGGATCCTTTGTGCAGGATGAAAAGCCCATGTACTATATTTACGCACTGACCATGCAGGGCAGATGCCAGCACGGGATCGTTGCCTGCGCCAGCATTGACGATTATGTGAACGGCGTGATCAAAAAGCATGAAAATACCCGGGCAGATAAGGAGATTGACCGTATCCGCCATGTAGATACCTGTTCCGCACAGACAGGCCCGATTTTCCTCACCTATCGAAGCAATGCCGCCTTAAAGGCGGTGATCGAGAAGGTGACGGCTTTGGATGCCGAGGCGGATTTTACCTCGGAAGACGGGATCCGTCATCAGGTCTGGAAGATCGCTGAGGAAGCGGATATCTCCTGTATCACACAGGCCTTTAAGTCTATGGATGCCTTATATATTGCAGACGGTCATCATCGCTGTGCCAGCGCAGTAAAAGTTGGCCTGAAGAGAAGACAGGAGGATCCGGATCCTACTCCTGATAAGGAATACAACTACTTCCTTTCCGTGATCTTCCCGGAAGAGGAATTGAAGATCCTGGACTACAACCGTGTGGTCCGTGATCTGAACGGTCATACACCGGAGGAGATCCTGGAAGCCATTGAGAAGAACTGCTATATCAAGTATTGCAGTGATTTTAAGATCGCACCAAGGCAAAAGGGACAGTTTTCCTGTATCGTGGATCACAAGTGGTATCTTTATCAGATCATGGAGGATCGCATTCCCGATGATCCGGTAAAGAGCCTGGATGTCAGCTTATTGCAGGATCTGGTCCTGGAGCCGGTATTTGGGATTACCGATCCCAGAACCGATCCGCGCATTGATTTTGTTGGAGGGATCAGGGGACTTAAGGAACTGGAGAAACGATGCCGGGAAGACGGCAAGGTAGCCTTTGCCATGTATCCAACCTCCATCCAGGAACTGTTAAACGTTGCCGATGCGGGAATGCTGATGCCGCCGAAATCCACCTGGTTTGAGCCGAAACTGCGCAGCGGCCTGTTCATTCATGTGATCTGACTTTTTACATAAAAAACAAAGGAAGTACGGGAGAATGGATGATAAACTGTATAAGTTTATGAATTGGCCTCGGATCGAGGGGATCGTATATTCCGAGGAAAATGATCCGTTTGGGATCCTGGGACCGAAACAGGTTACCAAATCCCAGGTTTTGTTTCAGATGTTTTATCCGGGAGCAACCAGGGCATTTCTGCATATCCTGGACGGCAAGGAGAAGGGCTCCTTTACCAGAGAGATGGAGATGGTGGATGAAGCAGGCTACTTTGCCGCGCTGATCGTAGCTTCTTCCATTCCGGCTTATGAATACAAGGTCGTAACGCCGGACAGAGAAGAAACCTTTGAAGATCCCTATGCTTATGAGCTTTCCTATGTGGATGAGAAATTCCTGGATGCCTTCCGCGCCGGCACAAACAACCGGCTTTATGAGAAGTTCGGTGCCCACGTAGTGTACCGGGACGGAAAGGTGACCGGTACCTGCTTTACCCTCTGGGCGCCCGGAGCCAAGCGTGTCAGCGTTGTTGGCGACTTTAATCACTGGAACAATCTGCGGCATCAGATGCAGCAGATTCCCGGAACAGGTATATTTCAACTGTATATTCCCGGTGCGGGGATCGGCGATCATTACAAGTACGAGTTAAAGATCAAAGGGGACGTTACCTTTATGCGCAATGATCCCTTTGCTTTTTCCCTGGAGCCGAAACTGGAAGGGGCGTCTGTGATTTCCGATGAATTGACTAATGTGGTCAATTACAAAAGAACCGGTACGCGTAAAGAACTGATCCCGCAGATGTCCGTTTTGCAATTAAATCTTTCCTCCTTCGGAAAAAACGAAGATGGGAGCTACCTGTCCTATGGCGAGATGGGGGACAAGATCATCCGTCAGTTGCAGCAGTTCCACTATAACTATGTGGAATTATCCCCCTTGATGGAATACATTGAAGAGGAATGCGGAGGCTTCCAGACGGACGGCTTTTTTGCGCCTACCAGCCGTTACGGATCGGCCAAAGAACTGCAGCAGATGATCGCAGCTATTCATGAAGCCGGTTTTCGGGTGATCCTGGATATGGCATTGTTCCATTTTCCTGCCAGTGAGTATGGTCTGAATAACTTTGACGGCACCTGTCTCTACGAACATCTGGATCCCAAAAGGGGGATCCATCCCCGGTACGGCACCAGACTGTTCCAGTATGGCAAGCCGGAAGTGCGCAATTATCTTTTATCGGTGGTCATGTTCTGGGTAACCCGTTTTTGCCTGGACGGCATTCGTTTGGATAATGTTGCCAGCATGCTGTACCTGGACTATGAACGGGCAGAGGGAGAGTGGCTTGCCAATATCTATGGCGGAAATGAAGATCTGGATGCCATTGGTTTTTTGAAGGAAAATAATGCCCAGCTCCATAAGGCTTTCCCGGACCTTATCACCATTGCAGAAGCAGACACTACTTTTCCGGGGATTACCGACGAAGGGGAGGACGGTCTGGGCTTTGACCTTAAGTGGGGGGAATCCTGGGCCAATGCTCTGATGGAGTTTATGAGAAGGCCTTCCGGTCTTCGGGCTCGCTGCTTAAATGATCTGACCCTCAGCAGTGTTTACCAGTATGCGGAAAAGAACATCCTGGGGATGAGCAATTACATTATGCCGGATGGGATCCTTTCCCTGACCAGTAATCTGCCAAGACCCGGCGGACGGGAGATGGGCAGTCTGGATCTTTGGGGGAATATCCGTCTGATGCTTGCCTATGAGACCTTTTATCCCGGCAAGAATATGCTGTTTGTAAAAGATCCCGACACCTGGCCGGAAGAATTCCGTACCTTTATTGCAGCATTAAACGGTTTCTATCATCAGCATCCTGCCTTATACGAGATGGATTTTGATCCGGAAGGATTTCGGTTTATCAATGCCCTGGGAAATATTTACGGATGTATTTCCTTCGCCCGCAGATCCCAAAAGGAAGAACTGATCATCCTCTGCAATTTCGCAGATCGCAGTGCAACGGTGGATATCGGTGTTCCCGAGAACGGAAGCTATAAGGAACTGTTTAATACAGATGGAAAGGAATTCGGCGGAAGCGGGTTTGTGAATCCCAGAAGAAAGAGCTGCATGGAAAAGACCACGGATTCCTATCCCTACACTTTACGCATCAAGATCGCGGCTTTTTCTGCCGCTGTATTTGAAAGAAAATCATTATCTTAAGGAGTTGCCATGTTATTAGCTGTGCAGGACATTGTTCCCAAAGATCCGGTGGAAGTGATCACAACTGCAGAAGAAGTACTGGATGTGGAACCCGGTGTGATCAGTAAGTTCCTTACGGAACTGCCCAGTCATATCCTGCGCCTTGGCGTTCGCGTTCTCCTGGCTTTTGTCATTTTTATCGTGGGCCAGCAGCTGATCCGCCTTCTTACAGGGGTCATCAGGCGCTCCATGGAACGGGCGGGTACGAATCGGGATGTTCGTTCCTTTACTCTGTCCTTTGTCCGTTACGGCAGTTATATCCTTCTGATCCTTCTGATCGCAGCAGGCGTGGGGATCGATGCCACCAGTATCATGGCACTTGTTGGCTCTGCCGGTGTTACGGTGGGTCTTGCTCTGCAGGGAAGTCTCTCCAATCTGGTTGGCGGGATACTGATCCTGGTCATGAATCCCTTCAGTATCGGAGACTATATCCGGGAAGATTCCCATGGGAATGAGGGGACCGTAACGGATATCCATATTTTCTACACGAAGCTTCTTACCGCAGACCAAAAGCAGGTGGTCCTTCCTAACGGAGATCTGGCCAATACCTCTCTTACCAATTATTCCACCATGCCAACCAGACGACTGGATATCCCTGTGGGTATCTCCTATACGGCGGATGTGGCCAAAGCCAGAGAAGTCCTTTTGGATATGCTGGATAAGGACGGTATGGTCCTGGATCTGGCGGATAAGCAGCCGGTGGTTTTCGTGGACGAATTAGGGGATTCTGCGGTGAAACTGATCCTTCGGTTCTTTGTGCCCACATCCGATTACTGGGAGGCAAGGTATCGCTTTCCGGAGCTGATCAAGAAAACGCTGGATGAAAACGGAATCTCCATTCCTTATCCCCAGTTGGATGTTTATATCAAGGAACGATAATTTGAACAAAAAATCTCCCAGAAAACAGCCAATAATCGGCAGTTACGGACTTGATTTAAAATCCGACAGCTTATATAATAAGTTTGTTGTCTCGCTAGAGTAGCGCAGTCGGTAGCGCAACTGATTCGTAATCAGTAGGTCGAGGGTTCAAGTCCCTTCTCTAGCTTTTCGACAGGCTCTGAGAGGAAAGGCTCTCTCAGGGCTTTTTTTCTAAGGTTAATCGATTTAATTTAGATTTGACTTTTCACAGCATTCCATTCATGAAGTTATAATCGGAAAGAGGTTTCTATGGCGCAGCTTTGGGGCGGACGTTTTACGAAAGAGACAGAACAGGCAGTGTATGATTTTAACGCTTCCATTCTTTTTGACAGGCGTTTGATCCATCAGGACATTGCAGGCAGCATTGCCCATTGTACCATGCTCTGTAAACAGGGGATTCTGACAGAGCAGGAGAGAGATTCCATTATTGAGGGCCTGAAAGGGATCGAAAAAGATACGGAAAGCGGAATCCTTGCGATCACCAGTGCCTATGAGGACATCCACAGCTTTGTGGAAGCCAATCTCATCGACCGGATCGGCGATACCGGTAAAAAACTGCATACCGGAAGAAGCCGCAACGATCAGGTTGCTCTGGATATGCGTCTGTATGTAAAGGAGCAGGTCCTTGCCACCGACACCCTGTTAAAGGAACTGCTGGAAACCCTGCTGCATCTTATGGAGGAACACCTGGATACCTATATGCCGGGATTTACCCATCTGCAGAAAGCACAGCCCACTTCCTTAAGCCATCATCTGGGCGCTTATTTTGAGATGTTCCGCAGAGATCGGGAGCGTTTACAGGATCTTTGCAGGCGTATGGATTATTCCCCTCTTGGAGCCGGAGCCTTTGCAGGAACCACCTATCCCCTGGATCGGGAATATACCGCATCCCTTCTGGGATTTAGCGGAGCGACCCTTAACAGCATGGATTCCGTATCCGACCGGGATTATGTCATCGAGTATCTGGGAGCGTTGTCCCTTATTATGATGCATTTGTCCCGTTTTTCCGAGGAAATGATCCTCTGGAATTCCAATGAGTACCGTTTCGTGGAGATCGATGATGCCTATTCTACGGGTAGCAGCATCATGCCCCAGAAGAAGAATCCCGATATCGCCGAACTGGTGAGAGGAAAGACCGGCCGTGTATACGGCGCCCTGATGAGCATGCTGACCACCATGAAGGGAATTCCCCTTGCCTACAATAAGGATATGCAGGAAGACAAGGAGATGACCTTTGATGCCATCGATACGGTCAACAGCTGCATTCCTTTGTTTAACGGGATGCTGCGCACCACTTCCTTCCGTAAGGATGTAATGGAAAAGAGCGCTATGAAGGGATTTACCAATGCCACGGATGCCGCGGATTATCTGGTCCTTAAGGGAGTTCCCTTCCGGGATGCCCATGGGATCATCGGCCGCCTGGTGCTGTATTGTCTTTCCAAAGAAAAAAGCATTGACGAACTGTCTCTGGAGGAATTAAAGACCTTTGATCCTCACTTTGAAGAGGATGTATTTGATGCGATCTCTCTGGAAACCTGTGTAGAGAAGCGCCTTACCAAGGGAGCTCCCGGCAGAAAGGCCATGGAGGAAGAGATCCGCGTATCCAGAGCCTATCTGGAACAGTAATTGTTAGAGACCGGATGTCCTTTGGGCGTTTATCTTACTGTTTTCACAGACGAAAAAAGGGCAGACGGTTAATATAGTTTTATGAAAAGAGGAGCATTATGAGTGAAAAATTGAAAGTCGGTGTACTCGGCGCAACTGGTATGGTTGGCCAAAGATTCATCTCCATCCTTGAGAACCATCCCTGGTTCGAGGTAGCTGCCATCGCAGCAAGCCCCCGATCCGAGGGAAAGACCTACGAAGAAGCCGTAGGCGGTCGTTGGAAGATGGATACTCCCATTCCTGAAGCAGTTAAAAACATGAAACTTCTTAACGTAAACAACGTACAGGAAGTTTCCTCCCAGGTCGATTTTGTCCTGTCTGCTGTGGATATGACCAAGGAAGAGATCAAGAAGATCGAGGAAGATTATGCGAAGACGGAAACACCTGTGGTTTCCAACAACAGCGCCCACAGATGGACACCGGATGTGCCTATGGTCATCCCGGAGATCAACCCGGAACATTATGAAGTGATCCAGTTCCAGAAGAAGCGTCTGGGAACCACCAGAGGCTTTGTAGCGGTAAAGCCCAACTGTTCCATTCAAAGTTACGCTCCTGTGCTGACCGCATGGAAGGAATTTGAGCCTACGGAAGTAGTCGTTACCACGTATCAGGCAATTTCCGGCGCCGGAAAGAACTTTAATGAATGGCCGGAAATGGTTGGAAATATCATCCCCTATATCGGCGGTGAAGAGGAAAAGAGTGAGAAAGAGCCTCTGCGTATCTGGGGTAAGATCGAAAACGGCGTGATCGTTCCTGCAGAGGGACCCATCATCGATTGCCAGTGCGTACGTGTTCCCGTTCTCTACGGCCACACCGCAGCTGTCTTTGTAAAGTTTGCCAAGAAGCCTACCAAGGAAGAACTGATCGACCGTATGGTGAAGTTCTCCGGAAAGCCTCAGGAGCTGGGTCTTCCCAGTGCTCCCAAGCAGTTCATCCAGTATCTGGAAGAGGACAATCGTCCCCAGGTTGCGCTGGATGTAAACTACGAAGGCGGTATGGGCGTCAGCGTCGGCCGTCTGAGAGAAGATAAGCTGTATGATTTTAAATTCATCGGTCTGTCTCACAACACACTGAGAGGTGCTGCAGGCGGCGCGGTTGAAAGTGCGGAAATGCTGAAAGCCCTTGGTTACATTACTAAGAAATAAGCTTTGAGTTGAAGGTTTGTTATGCTTCTGGGTAGAAACAGTGAATTACAATATCTGAATCGGTTTTACGATCGGTCGGGGAGCCAGATCCTGGTGGTCTATGGTCAGGAAATGGTTGGAAAAACTGCATTATTGAAGGAGTTTGTACAGGATAAGCCTTATTATTACTATGAGTGCAGATCCTGTTCACCCAGAGAGCAACTGTATCTGTGGGGGCTGGAACTGGCAGATCAGGGGATCAAAACCCTGAAATATCCGGACCTTCCGGAGGTGCTGGAAGCTTCCCTGCAAAAGGGAGGGGCCAAACAGGTACTGATCCTGGATGAATTCCAGAATTTTGTAAAATCAGATCCGGACTTTATGTCCCGTCTGGTCTCTTTTGTAAACAACAAATGGCAGAATCGGGAAGTCCTGGTGGTGCTGATCTCGTCCTCCATCGGCTGGGTGGAGAACGATATGATCAGCAGGATCGGCGAAGTGGCTTATGAACTGGCCGGTCTGTTAAAGATCCGGGAACTTCCCTTCAGCTGCCTCAGAGATTACTTTACCGGATTTTCCTTTGAAGATCTGGTAAATATTTATGCTGTATTTGGCGGATTTCCGGGGCTATGGAGCTTTCTGGACGAAAAGAAGAGTTTTAAGGAAAACCTGATCCGTCTGGTATTGTCGAAATCGGGAGCGTTGCATCAGAAGGCGGAAGCCATTGTTTCTTCGGAACTGCGGGAAACCGGTGTTTACAATACCATTTTGGCCTGCATTGCGGAAGGGCAGGGAAAACTGAATGCCATCTTCGAAGCCACAGGCTTTTCCAGAGCAAAGATCAGTGTTTATCTGAAAAATATGATCGAGCTGGAGATCGTGGAAAAAGTCTTTTCCCTGGAGACGGAAGGCCATGACAATATGCAAAAGGGGATCTACCGGATCCATTATCCCTTCATCCATTTTTATTTTTCCTTTCTGTATCCCCATTTAAGCGACTTAAATAAGCTGTCGGAGCGGGAATTCTATCAGCGTTATATCGCCCAGGAGATCCGTTTCTACACCGGCTTTTACTTTAAGAAGATCTGCATGGAATACATGCAGGAACAGGATCGTTTGGACAGGCTGCCCATCAAAGCACAGGATTCCGGCGAATGGGTTGGCAAGAACGGAAATATCGACATCATCATGACCGGCAAGGAAGGCGAGTCCCTCATTGGCCTTTGCAACTGGGATAAGCCCATGATGAATTACGACGACTATGAGTGGCTGAATTACCTGGCCGGACAGGCCCGGATCAGTCCTGAATATATTTATCTGTTTTCACAGGAACGCTTCGATGAACAGCTGGAGCTGGAAGCGAAGGTAAAGAAAGGTTTAAGACTGGTTACATTAAAGGATATGAACCGGTAAACTTCCGTATGGGAAAATGTGTTTTTATAGCCGAAAAGCCCAGTGTGGCGCTGGAATTCGGAAAGACGCTGGGAGTAGTCTCCCGGGATGCCACCGGATTTCAAAGTAGCGACCGAAACCGGGGCTATGCGGAAAATCAGCAATATATCATTACCTGGTGTTTCGGACATCTGATCACCATGAGTTATCCGGATAAGTATGATCCGAAATTAAAACGTTGGGCCCTGGATACGCTGCCGTTTATTCCCGAGCAGTATCAATACGAAGTCATTGATTCCGCCAGTAAGCAGTTTGATGCAGTAAGTGCCCTCTTAAAGAGGGAGGACGTTTCCACGATTTATGTCTGTACCGACTCCGGACGGGAAGGAGAGTATATCTATCGTCTGGTGGAGATGTACGCAGGCGTGACCGGTAAGGAGAGGAAGAGAGTCTGGATCGATTCCCAAACCGAAGAGGAGATCCGCCGCGGCATAAAGGAAGCCAAGGATCTGTCCGCTTACGATGACCTTTCCCAGGCGGCTTATTTAAGGGCGCAGGAAGATTACCTGATGGGTATCAATTTTTCCCGTGCCCTCACTTTGAAATATTCGGATCTTGTAAAGAGCTTTTTAAAACGGGATAAAGCGGTGATCTCCGTAGGCCGTGTGATGACCTGTGTTCTGGGGATCGTGGTAAACAGAGAGAGGGAGATCCGCGATTTTACCAAGACCCCTTTTTACCGGGTGATCGCAGGACTGTCCCTTGGCAGCAAGTCCTTTGACGGGGAGTGGAAAGCCCAGGAACTGTCCAGGTATTATCAGTCGCCTGCTCTATATAAGGAAAACGGTTTTAAGGAAAAGGAAAGCGCAGAGGAACTCATCCGTCTCCTTGAGAAGGATCATGGGGAGGAATTAAGCCTTACCATTTCCGCCATGGAAAAGAAGAAGGAGACCAAGAATCCGCCTCTTTTGTATAATCTGGCAGAAGCCCAGAATGACTGCTCCAAGTTCTTTAAGATCTCTCCTGCGGAAACGTTGCAGGTGATCCAGGAACTGTATGAAAAGAAACTGGTAACCTATCCCAGAACCGATGCCAGAGTATTGTCCACGGCGGTTGCCAAGGTGATCGCAAACAACATCGGAGGACTACGCAACTTCGCGCCGGTTTCGGATATCGCCAAAGAAGTGCTGGCAGGGGACAGCTACAAGACCATTGCCAAAACCAAATACGTAAACGATAAACAGATCACCGACCACTATGCCATCATTCCCACGGGCCAGGGCTTTCAGAATCTGGGAAGCCTGCGTCCCATTCATCAGAAGGTGTATGAACTGATCGCGAGAAGATTTTTGGCGATCTTTTATCCCGCTGCGGTGTATCAGAAGGTTTCTCTGATCTGCGAACGGGAAATTGCAGAAGACCTGCCCGAGATAAAGGGCAGTACCGAAAAATTCTTCAGTTCCTTTAAGGTTCTTACGGAGGAAGGATATCTGGCAGCCATGAAGTATTCTTTCTTTAAGAAAAATGAGGAAAAGCCGGAAGAAGGCAAGGAAGAGAAGGAAGAGGAAGAAGATACCGCCTGTGATCAGGAAATGCTGGAAGCTCTTTCCGGTTTAAAGAAGGGCATGCGCATTCCTGTAAAGGGCTTTTCCGTAAAGGAAGGTGAAACGTCTCCCCCGAAACGGTATAATTCCGGTGCCCTGATCCTGACCATGGAAAATGCCGGTCAGTTTATTGAAGACGAGGAGCTGCGGGAGCAGATCAAGGGAAGCGGCATCGGCACCAGCGCCACCCGTGCGGAAATACTCAATAAGCTGGTAAAAAACGAGTATCTGAACCTGAACAATAAGACGCAGATCATCACCCCTACCCTGATGGGAGAAGTGGTGTATGAGATCGTAAACAGCTCCATTAAGCCCATGCTGGATCCCAGACTGACGGCATCCTGGGAAAAGGGGCTGACGGGAGTAGCGGACGGCTCCATTGCTGCAGGGGAATACCGCAGTAAATTAAATGACTATGTGGCACGGCGTACCAATGCAGTAAAACAGCTGAACAATCAGAGGATGCTGTATCCTTTGTTTACCAAGGCTGCGGAATATTATAAAAAGCCCGGGAAGATGGCAAAAACCGGTACGGATAACAAGGAAAAGAAGACAGAGGTGAATGATCAATGAACACACATGATTTAGAGGAACTGCAGATCCGGAATCTTTATACACTGGAGGAGACCATTGCGGCAGATTATCTGTCTCAGTTTGTCTATCCCTGGGAAGCACTGGCCGGGATCGAGAATTATATACTGGAACTTGGAAAAAAACTTCCCAAAGATAAATTCGAAGAAGTAAAGGAACACGTTTGGATCGCCAAGAGTGCCAATGTATATCCAACCGCGTATATCAACGGTCCCTGCATCATCGATGAAGATGCGGAAGTTCGTCACTGTGCATTTATCCGCGGCAAGGCCATTGTCGGTAAGGGCGCGGTTGTGGGTAACTCCACCGAGCTTAAGAACGTGATCCTGTTTAACAAGGTACAGGTTCCGCATTACAACTACGTAGGCGACTCCATTTTAGGCTTTAAGGCACATATGGGCGCGGGCTCCATTACCTCCAATGTAAAAAGCGATAAGAAGCATGTGGTGATCCATGTAAGAGAAGAGAAGATCGAGACCGGTCTTAAGAAAATGGGCGCCATGCTGGGAGATCATGTGGAGATCGGTTGCAATACCGTTATGAATCCCGGAACCGTCATCGGAAAGAATACCAATGTATATCCCACCTCCATGGTGCGAGGATTTGTGCCGGAGAACAGCATCTTTAAGAAAGACGGAACCGTTGTATTAAAAGAAAATCGCGACTGATGGATCAGCCGCGATGAAGGATCGGATTATGAAGTTTGGATGCGAAAGCAGAAGAACTTATTCGCTTTCTTCTTCGGTGGTGTAGGTCACATCTTCTCCGATGGGGATCTCGCCGTGGAGGAGAAGGATCATATCATGAATACGGGCATTGGCTCTGGCATAATATTCATCCGCAACATCCTTGATGTTTTCGTTATAAGCATCATTGCTGAAGGCTTCATGATACTTTTCCACTGCGTGGGAAATATTGAATCGGACGCTTTCGGTATAAGCACTGACGTTGGAGAATTCTTCCGGAACGGAGATCTCTGCAAGAGCCTGACATTTGGCATCCAGTTCATCCAGAAGATCCAGCATCTGGTTGATGGCATCTTCGGATTCGGGATCCAGCGCATTTAATTGTGCATCAATGTCTGCCACATCTTCAAAGAAGGTATTCATGGTCTCTTTAAAGGCATTCAGTTCGGGATCCCCCTTGGAACCGCATGCGGTAAGGAGCAGTGCCAGACAGACAACAGCAGAATATGTAAGAAGGTTACGGATTACTTTCACGATCGACACCTTTTCTTTGTGTAAATATAGGAACATCTTTATAAATTTATCATAGTTGCACATAAAAAACAAGAAAACGGGCCTTTTTATTTACATGCAGAAATATAAATGTCTATTGCATAATTATGCATCACGGTGCTAGTATCAAAAGTAAATCTTTTCGGAATATAATATAAAGGACGTTTCACACAGTGTCTCAATCATTCAACGCTTTCCTGGAACAACTGAACAGTAAAAAGGCATTTTTTCTGGATGGAGCCATGGGCTCCAACATGCAGAAGGCCGGTATGCAGAACGGCGTATGCCCGGAAAAGTGGATGCTTGACCATCCGGAATTGGTGGTGGATCTGCAGAGCGCTTATGTAAAAGCAGGCACCAATGCCCTGTATGCCCCGACCTTTACGGCAAACTCCGTTAAGCTGGCTGAGTATGGCCTGGACCGGGAGATGGACAAGATCAACCGGGAACTGGTGGCGCTTTCCAGACAGGCTGCCGGTAAGGATGCATTCGTGATCGGGGATCTGACCATGACCGGCTTATCCTTAAGCCCCATCGGAAAAACGGATTTTGACGAATTGCTGGATATCTATAAAGAGCAGGCTCATTCTCTGGCAAATGCCGGCGTGGATGCCATGGTAGTGGAAACCATGATGAGCCTTCAGGAAACCAGGGCCGCCATTTTGGCCATCCGGGAAGTTTGTCCGGAAATGCCGGTGATGGCGACACTGACCTTTGATACCACGGGACGGACCCTGTACGGTACCGATGGCGCGACGGCTGCGGTGGTTTTGTCTTCTCTTGGCGTTTGTGCTTTCGGCGCCAACTGTTCCTGCGGCCCTTCCGATATGGTACCGGTGATCCGGCAAATGGCTGCCTACTCTTCTTTGCCCATCATTGCAAAACCTAATGCCGGTATGCCGGTGGTGGATGATGCGGGAAACTGCTTCTATGATCTGGAAGCAGAAGGCTTTGCAAAGCAGATGATCGATGTTTTTGCTGCAGGTGCCACCGTGATCGGCGGCTGCTGCGGATCGGATCCTTCCTATATCGCCGCATTAAAGGACACCTTAGGCGGTCTGGAAGAAAAGAATCGCATTCCCAGGGAAGAGGGGATCTTCCTTTCCTCGGAGCGAAAGGTTTTAAAAATCGTACCCGGTTTGGATCCCTTCCACGTGGTGGGAGAGCGGATCAATCCAACGGGAAAAAAGAAATTACAGGCAGAACTGAAAGAAGGAAAACTGGATCTTGTGCTGCAATATGCACAGGAACAGGAAAATGCCGGTGCCTGCGCATTGGACGTCAATGTGGGCATGTCCGGTATCGATGAACTGACCATGATGCGGAAGGTAACCGAAGCGGTATCTTCTGTTACACAGCTTCCGCTGGTTCTGGATAATTCCAACCCGGATGTACTGGAGGATGCCCTTCGAAGATATCCCGGCAGAGCCCTCATCAATTCGGTGTCGGCGGAACAGGAGAAGATGGATCGTATGCTTCCCCTGATCAAAAAATACGGAGCTGTGTATCTGCTGCTGCCGGTTTCGGAAGCGGGAATACCCGAATCCACACAGGAAAAGATGGACAATGTTCATAAGGTCCTTAAGGAAGCGGAAAAATACGGACTTGGGAAACAGGATGTGATCGTAGACGGACTGGTAACCACGGTGGGAGCCAATCCCAAAGCGGGCAGTGATTTCTTTGAAACCATCCGCTTATGCAGTGAAGAAGGCCTTGCCACTATTTGCGGGTTGTCCAATATTTCCTTTGGTCTTCCGGACCGAATGGGGGTAAATGCCAATTTCCTGTCCATGGCGATCATGAGCGGCCTGACCATGGCCATCGCCAATCCCATGCAGGATCAGTTGATGGAAAGTGTCTATGCGGCAGATCTTTTGCTGAACAAGGAAGGCAGTGCGGACCAGTTTGTGGCCTTTGCGACGGCCTATGATGAAAAGAAAAAGAGTATGGTTTCTTCCGGCACGGTGAAAGCAGGAGAAAAAACCG
Organism: Lachnospiraceae bacterium; assembly: GCA_024689465.1. Taxonomy (GTDB): domain Bacteria; phylum Bacillota; class Clostridia; order Lachnospirales; family Lachnospiraceae; genus JAILDL01. The sequence goes on along the minus strand of JAILDL010000116.1, from coordinate 3,663 downwards.
ATTACGCGGAAAAACTGCAGATACCCAATTCCTACCGGCCGTTTTTTGAGGATGTGCTAAACGGTAATACCGGTGGTATTCAGGGACATATCCGGGACTATCTGGAAAGCCTTGACGCTTCCCCGGAAGAAAAAGCAAACCTTGCGGGAAAGGTCCTGGATGAAGCACTGATGCCTGCGATCCGTCAGGTGGGAGACTTTTTTGATAAGGGAAAATACTTCCTACCGCAGCTGATCACCGGTGCGCAGACCATGGAAGCGGGGGTTGCGGCACTGGAACCTTATTTTGCCTATGGCCCTTCCAAAAACGACATGCCAACCATTGTCATTGCCACGGTGGAAGGGGATGTACACGATATCGGAAAGAATCTGGTGGCACTGATGCTGCGAAATGATGGCTTTAATGTCATTGATCTTGGGAAGAATGTTCCGGCTGATGCCATTATTGGAGAAGCGGAAAAGACCGGCGCACAGCTGATCGGCTTGTCCGCCCTTATGACTACTACCATGCCGCAGATGAAGGTGGTAGTGGATAAACTGGAAGAAAAAGGTCTGACGGATATCCAGGTGATGGTAGGCGGCGCCTGCGTCACACCGGAATATGCCCGGGAAATCAGGGCATCCTATTCCAAGGATGCGTCGGAAGCAGTAAAAGTAGCAGAAAAACTGACCGGGATCTCTTAAAGCCCGGATGGAGGTTAACAATGATCGGAGCAGATGCGATCGTAAAATGTCTGGAGGCAGAAGGTGTTGAGATGGTTTACGGCTATCCCGGCGTAGCGATCTGTCCCTTTTATAACAGCATTCTGAATACGGATATACACACCGTCCTGATCCGTACAGAACAAAATGCAGCCCATGCGGCCAGTGGGTATGCCCGCATTTCCGGAAAACCCGGCGTTTGCTGTGTGACCAGCGGCCCCGGTGCCACCAATCTGATCACCGGCATTGCCACAGCTTTTGCGGATTCCATTCCCCTGATCTGTATCACAGGGCAGGTGGATACGCAGCTGATCGGGTCCGATGTGTTCCAGGAAGCCGATATTACCGGTGCGGTGGAATCTTTCGTAAAGTATTCCTATCTGATCCGGGATGTAAACGATATTCCCAGAGTTTTTAAGGAAGCCTTTCATATTGCATCCACCGGAAGAAAGGGGCCTGTCCTCATTGACATCCCTGCGGATATCCAGAAGGAGACCATCAGCAAATTCCGTTATCCGGAAGAAGTCTCCATGCGTACCTATAAGCCCACGGTAAAGGGCAACATGGTACAGATCAAAAAGGTTGCAAAGCAGCTTTCCGCAGCAAAACGTCCCATCATCTGTGCAGGCGGCGGTGTGATCCTTGCGGGAGCCCAGGAGAAGCTTCGTCTGTTTGCGGAAAAGTTCGGCATTCCCGTGGTTTCCACCATGATGGGCATCGGCGTGATGCCTTCCGATCATCCTCTTTATAACGGGATGGTGGGAAACAACGGACGGGCCTATGCAAACCGCGCCATGAACGAATCGGACTTTCTCATGTTTATCGGAGCCCGGGTTGCAGACCGTGCGGTTTCACAGAACGGTTTTGATGCAGAAAACAAAACCCTGGTACATATTGATGTAGACCCTGCAGAGATCGGTAAAAACGTGGGTGCGACCATCCCCATCGTCGGGGATGTAGGCTGTATCCTGGAGGATCTGCTTTCTCTGGAACTGACCGTTGATTCCAGAAAGTGGGTAGATACTTTGAAGGATTACCGGAAGGCCTTTGCGGAATACAAGGCCGGCAAGGAAAAGGAAAAGCAGAGCCTGGACGGTCAGGTGGATCCTTCTCTGTTTGTAAAGACCCTTTCCTCCCTGCTGGATGAGGATGCAGTATATGTAGCCGATGTCGGACAAAACCAGATCTGGTCCTGCGGCAATTATGTGATGAAGAAAGGCCGTTTTCTGACCAGTGGCGGTATGGGGACCATGGGGTATTCCATTCCCGCTGCCATGGGAGCTAAAATGGCGGATCCTTCCAGACAGGTGGTTGCCGTTTGCGGCGACGGCTCTTTCCAGATGAGCATGATGGAACTGGCTACCATTCAGCAGGAGAAGGTGGATGTAAAGATCTTTGTCATGAACAATCAGGTTCTGGGAATGGTCAGAGAACATCAGCATTTCGTATACAAGGATCATTTCTCCATGATCGATCTGTCCGTGGGAAGCCCCGATCTGTCAAAGATCGCGGAAGCTTACGGCATTCACTATAAGAAGATCACTTCGGAAAAGACGATGAAGAAAGACATTGAAGCCTTCCTGAAAAAGAAGGGATGCGGTATCCTGGAATGCTCCATCCTTCCCGATGAAGTGGTCCGGGGTATGTAAGGGCAGGAGGATACTATGACGGAAAAGAAAAAGAAGATCTATTCGGTTCTGGTGGAAAATAAATCCGGTGTCCTGAGCAAAGTGTCCGGTCTGTTTGCCAGAAGAAGCTTTAATATTGATTCTCTGGCTGTTGGTGAAACGGATGATCCTACGGTATCTGTTATGACCATTGTCAGCAGCGGCGATCATCGTACCCTGGAGCAGATCGAGAAACAGCTCAATAAGAAGCTGGATGTCATCAAGGTCAAGACCTTTACGGAGCCCAACAGCGTCAGCAAGGAACTGCTGCTCATGAAGGTGCGCTATAACAAGAGCAACCGCCGGGAGATCCTGGATACCTGCGATATGATGAAGGCAGAGATCGTGGATATGAGTAAGAGCAACATGATGATCCAGCTGTGTGCTGCGCCGGATAAGGTGGAGCTGTTCATCAAGCTGATGGCCTCGGTCAGCATTGTGGAAATGGCCCGTACGGGAACCCTTGCACTGCCCAAGTGCGTGGACCAGGATTGATTGACTTTTTATATTTATGCATTTAAAATGAGGAATGATGTATATTTGGAGGTTTTTCCATGCAGAAGATGGTTATTCAGCTGCTGGTAGACAATACATCCGGTGTGCTTTCCCGCATATCCGGTCTGTTTTCCAGAAGAGGCTATAATATTGAGTCCATTACAGCCGGCGTGACGGCAGATCCGCGGTTTACCCGTATCACCATCGTGACCAGCGGAGATACGGACATTCTGGATCAGATCCAGAAACAGGTAGCCAAGCTGGAAGATGTCCGGGATATCAAGGAATTAAAGCCCCAGGATTCGGTTTACCGGGAACTGGCCCTGATCAAGGTTAAGGTGGATTCGGAAAAGCGGCAGAATATCATTGCCATTGCCGATATCTTCCGTGCCAAGATCATCGACGTATCTTTGGATTCCCTGATCATTGAGCTGACCGGTAACCAGGATAAGATCGAAGCCTTTTTAAATCTGCTGGGCGGCTTTGAGATCCTGGAGCTGGCTCGTACCGGAACCGCCGGACTTGGCAGAGGCACGGACAACGTTACCTATTTACCATAGTAAAGTAAAATAAAAGGAAATATCCTTTTGTTAAATATGAAAAAATTGATTGCTTAGGAGGAGAAATCGTAATGAGCGAAACAAAAGAAGCACGTATCTTTTATGCGCAGGATTGTAATGTGGACCTGCTGGAAGGTAAGACCATTGCCATTATCGGATATGGCAGCCAGGGACATGCACATGCACTGAACCTGAAGGAATCCGGTGCGCATGTCATCATTGGTCTGTATGAAGGCTCTA